>NZ_AP038773.1:4682500-5052500 GCF_047159485.1 Krasilnikovia sp. MM14-A1004
ACATCCGCCTGCACGAATGGCCGGAGGCGGGGGGATGACCCGGTCGGCGTCCGCGCCCCGGTCCCTGACAGCACCCACCCACCGCACCTCCCACCGCTCGCTGCTGACCCGGGTGGACGACCCGGCCGGGAGCGCACCGGTCGACGCGGTGATCGTTCCGGCCACGCGCACCGCCGCCGAACTCGGCCCGGCCCTGCGGCTGGCCGCCGCCCTGTCGTGCCCGTTGCTGGCCCTGTGCAGCCACGACACCGACGCGGCCGCTGTCGGCGCCGCCGCCCGGGCGATGCAGGCGACGGCGATCGCCGTGGACGTCGCGGGCCCGCTGGGCCTGCCGCGCCTGCTGACCACCGCCCAGCTCGCCGGCACCCCGTTCGCGCGGCGCACCGACACCTCCACCAAACGCAATCTCGGCCTGGCCATCACCCGGATGATGGGCTGGCAGCGGGTGTTCCTGCTGGACGACGACATCCGCGGGGTGCGCCCCGACACCGCGCAACGCGCCGCCGCGCTGCTGGAGCACTTCGACGTGGTGGGGTTGCGCAACGACGGCTACCCGGACAACTCGGTGGTGTGCCACGCCAACCGCGACACGGGCGGCGAGCAGGGCACGTTCGCCGGGGCGGGCGCCATGGTGATCCCGCAGGCCGGGGTCACCTCGCTGTTCCCCGACGTCTACAACGAGGACTGGTTCTTCCTGCTCGACGGCGTCGGCCTGGGCGCGGTCGCCGAGCACGGCACGTTCCGGCAGGAGCGCTTCGATCCGTACGTGAATCCGCAGCGCGCGGGCCGCGAGGAGTTCGGCGACTGCCTGGCCGAAGGGGTTTTCGCGCTGTTCCACGACGGCGGCAGGGTGACCGACGCGGACCGGCCGTACTGGGAGGGGTTCCTTCCGGTCCGGGCCGCGCTCATCGACGCGATCGGGCGGCGGCTGGCCGCGCAGGACCGGCTGTCGCGGGTCCGGCAGGCGCAGATCGCCGCGGCGCTGCGCGTCGCCCGCCGCAATCTGCAACAGATTTCGCCGAAGCTCTGCGCCGACTACCTGGCCGCCTGGCGCCACGACCGCGACGAGTGGCGGTCGTGGATCGAACGCCTGCCGCGGGACGGATCGCTGCCGGACGCCCTGGCCCGGCTCGGCATCGACCCTGGCCGAAGCGTCCACACCGGGCAGCCGGCCGCCGACGGCCGCCGGCTCGCCGCCATCGGTACGCGGTAACGCCGCGCCCGGCACGGGTGCGCGTGCAGCGGTCCGCCGCTGCCCGTGCCATTGACGTTCCTGAAACATGCTTGTAACTTTTTTCGTAATCTCTCAAGCGCTTGCAGAGCCCTCCACCCGCGCCGTCCCCTCGGGAGTCAGCCATGCGGCGACTGCTCTGTGCACTCTCCACCACCTTGCTCGCGCTGGCCGGGCTCGCCGTCCTGCCACCCACCGCCGCTCTGGCGGGCATCGACGGCCAGAAGCTCGGCGGGCGCCTCGACGGCACCAACGTCACGTTCCGCGTGTTCTCCGCGCACGCCACCCGGATCGCCGTCTACGTCTACGCCGCCGCGACCGGCCAGCAGGAGAAGGCGTCCTATGTGCTCACCAGGGACGCCGCCAACGTCTGGTCGGCGACGGTCGGCGTCGCGACCCTGCGGGCCGCCGGCGTCCCCGGCACGATCTACTACGGCTACCGGGCGTGGGGCCCGAACTGGCCGTACGATCCGGCCTGGAGCAAGGGCTCACAGGCCGGGTTCGTGGCCGACGTCGACGCGACGGGCAACCGCTTCGACCCCAACAAGTTGCTGCTCGACCCGTACGCGCGGGAGATCAGCCACGACACCGCGATCGACAACCCGGCCGCGACCGACTACGCCACCGGATCGCTCCGGCGGGCCGCCGACACCGGGACCATCGCGCCGAAAGGCATCGTGCTCGCAGCCGACACCACCGGCACCGGTACGAAACCGACCCGGGCCCTCAAGGACGACATCACGTACGAGGTGAACCTGCGCGGGCTCACCCGCAACGACCCCGGTGTCGCGGCGAGCGTCCGGGGCACGTACGCGGGCGCCGCGCTGAAGGCGGGCTACCTGTCGTCGCTGGGCATCACGGCTGTCGAGTTCCTCCCGCTGCAGGAGACCCAGAACGACGGCAACGACACCAACCCCACGAGTACGAGCGGCGACAACTACTGGGGCTACCAGACCCTGAACTACTTCGCCCCGGACCGCCGCTACTCGTCCGACACCTCGCCCGGCGGGCCGACCCGCGAGTTCAAGGCCATGGTGAAGGCGTTCCACGACGCCGGGATCAAGGTCTTCGTCGACGTCGTCTACAACCACACCGCCGAGGGCGGCCGGGCCGATCCCGCCGACAAGACGGTCTATCCGCTGTTCTCCTGGCGTGGCCTGGACAACCCCACGTACTACTCGCTCACCAGCGACCATCAGGGCGAGATGGACGTGACCGGGCTGGGGCACACGTTCAACACGTTCAACCCCACGGCCCAGAACCTGATCGTGGACTCTGTCGCGTACTGGAAGAACGATCTCGGCGTGGACGGCTTCCGGTTCGACCTCGCCACGGTGCTCGGCAACACCTGCCAGCACGGCTGCTACAGCTACAGCCGCACGAACTCCGCCACCGCGCTCAACCGCCTCACCGCCGAGATGCCGGCCCGGCCGGGCGGCGGCGGCAGCGGCGTGGACTGGATCGCCGAGCCGTGGGCCATCGGATCCGGCACCTACCAGGTCGGTAACCTGCCGGCCGGGTGGTCGGAATGGAACGGCATCTTCCGGGACACGTTGCGGTCCGACCAGAACCAGCTCGGTGTCACCACCGTGACGCCCGGCGACCTCGCGACCCGGTTCGCCGGCTCGTCCGATCTCTACGCCGACGACGGCCGCAAGCCGTGGAACTCCATCGACATCATGGTCGTGCACGACGGCTTCACCCTCAAGGACCTCTACAGCTGCAATGCAAAGAACAACAACCAGCCCTGGCCGTACGGGCCGTCCGACGGCGGCAGCGACGACAACCGGTCCTGGGACCAGGGCAACATCGCCGCCGACCAGCGCAAGGCGGCACGCAACGGGCTCGCCTTCCTCATGCTCTCCGGCGGTACGCCGCTGATCACCGGTGGCGACGAGACGCTGCGCAGCATGAACTGCAACAACAACCCGTACAACGTGGACAGTTCGGCGAACTGGCTGAACTGGTCGCCGACCGCCGAGCAGACGACCTTCCGCACCTACACCCAGCGCATGATCGCGTTCCGGAAGGCACACGCCGCGTTGCGGCCGCTGACCTTCTATGCGGCCGGCGACGGCAACGGCAACGGCCTCGGTCAGCTCGACTGGTTCACCCCCGGCGGCACGACGCCCGACGCCGCGTACTGGGGCGACGGCGGCAACCACGCTCTCGCCTGGCGCTACGACGGCACCGAACTGGGCGACACCGCCAGCGCCCTCTACGTGGGCTACAACGGCTGGTCGGGCGACGTGACGTTCACCCTGCCGGCGCCGCCCGCCGGGAAGTCCTGGTACCGCGTCACCGACACGTCGACCTGGGCCGAGGGTCCCGACCAGGTCGCCGTCCCCGGCTCAGAGACCGCCGTCGGCGCGCAGGGCAGCACGTACGTCCTGCACGGCCGCGCCGTGCTGCTGCTGATCGCCCAGTGAGGTGGCGCCGTTAGCCGAGGACGAACGTGTAGCCCTTGCGCTTCAGCTGGCGGATGGTGGAGTCGAGCGAGGCCACGGTGTGGCTGCGGTTGCCGCCGCCGTCGTGCATCAACACCACCGCGCCCGGCCGAGCCCCGCGCAGCACGCGAGCGGTGATGGTGTGCGCCGCCGGGCGTTCCCAATCCCGGGTGTCGACCGTCCAGCCCAGATTGCGCAGACCGCAGTCTCGGACGACGGCCCGCACCCGGGCGTTGGACGCGCCGTACGGGAACCGGAACACCGTCGGGCTGATCCCGGCGGCGGCGCGGATCTGGCGCTGGGCCGTCATGATCTGCTTGCGGGCGGCGGCGCTCGACAGCCGCGACATGTTCGCGTGGTTGCGGGTGTGGTTGCACAGCCGGTGGCCCTCGGCCCGGATCCGGCGTACGAGCGCGGGGTACCGGGCGGCGTTGTCGCCGACGATGCAGAACGTGGCCTTCACGTGGTACCTGCGCAGGACGTCGAGCACCTGCGCCGTGTACCGCGGATGCGGCCCGTCGTCGAAGGTGAGCGCGATGGTCCTGCGGGCGGCGGCCGCCCGTGCCGCGCTGGCCGGGGCGGCGCTGGCCGGGGCGGCGCTGGCCGGGGCGGCGCTCGCTGGGGCGGCCGTCGCTGCGGCGGCCGTCGGCACCCGCGCGCCGTTCCCCCGGATCAGGGAGTCCACGGACACGGCGACCGGGCTCAGCAACGCCGAGATCGCCGGCCGGTGCGGGTCGGTGGGCCCGGTCGATCCCGGAACCGCCGTGGCACCGGGTACCAGCGTGGCGAGCGTCATCAGCAGGGCGAGCATCACGGGCGCGATTGTGCCGTCGACGCCTGTAGTGGACCAGAGAGCGCACAGTAATCCCGTCAATGCGTCCGGTGCGCCGCGAATGCCAGAAATCCGCGCCATCCGGGCAGGAGCCCGAGGGGTGTCAGCGCAGCGCCGTGGCGGCGGCCGCCCGGACCGCCGCGGTGAGCGCCGACAGCGCCGTCGACTCCAGACGCCAGTACTGCCAGTACAACGGCACGTCGAGGTGGTGCCCCTCGACCAGCCCCACCAGACGCCCCGCGGCGATGTCGTTACGGGCGACGTCCTCGGGCACCAGGCCCCAGCCGAGGCCGAGCCGGATCGCCTCGTTGAAGCTCGCCGACGCGGGCACGAAGTGGGCCGGTGGGTCGATCTCGCGCCTCGTGATCGCGCGCGCGAAGCGGTGCTGCATGGTGTCCTTGCGGTTGAAGCGGACCATCGGCGCGGCCGGGAACGCGGTCGCGGGATCGCGTCCCGTAAACCACGCCTCGTGCACCGCGGGTGCGGCCACCGGCAGGTACCGCATCGCGCCGAGTCGTTGCACGCGGCATCCCTGCACGGCGACCCGTTCGGTGGTGACGGCGGCCATCACGGTGCCCGCGCGCAGCAGTTCGGCGGTGTGCCCCTCGTCGTCGGTGTGCAGCTCGAAGATCACCTCGGGAAGGGCGGTCAGGGCCGGCAGGAACCAGCCGGCGAGGGAGTCGGCGTTGACGACCACGGCCAACCGGGTACGGGCGTGCGCGCTGAGGGCGCCGCGCGCGGCTTCGAGGGCCTCGTCTTCCAGCAGCGCCACCTGGCCGCCGAGACGGACCAGGGGCCGCCCCGCCGCCGTCGGCACACATGGCCGTGCCCGGCGGACGAGCACCTGCCCGACCACCTGCTCCAGTGCCTTGATGCGCTGGCTGACCGCGGACGGGGTGACGTGCAGGACCCGCGCGGCGGCGTCGAAGCTGCCGTGCTCGATGACCGCCTGGAACGTCGCGAGCTGCACCGGGTCGAGCGCCATAAGCGATTCTAACGGGGCTGAAGAATCTTTAGCTGGAGTGCAGGACAGCCCCGCCCTAGCGTCGGTGGACGTGGGTTCCGTACTCGCCGGATTCGGCTTCTCGCTCGCGCTGATCGTCGCCATCGGCGCGCAGAACGCGTTCGTGCTGCGCCAGGGGCTGCGCCGCGAACACGTCCTGCCGATCGTGGCGATCTGCGTGGCCGCCGACGCGACGCTGATGACCGCCGGCATCGCCGGGCTCGGGGCCGTGGTGGCGGACGCACCGGCCGTCCTGGCCGCGGTGCGGTGGGGCGGTGCCGCGTTCCTGCTCGCCTACGCGGTCCTCGCGGCCCGCCGCGCGCTGCGTCCCACCGCGCTGACCCCGCTCGCCCGCCCGCCCGCCACGCTGCGCGCGACGCTGCTGGCCTGCCTGGCGTTCACGTTCCTCAACCCGCACGTCTACCTCGACACGGTGGTGCTGCTCGGCACTGTCGCCCACCAGGACCCGCACCGGTGGGCGTTCGGCGCCGGAGCCGCGACGGCGAGCCTGGTGTGGTTCGCCACGCTGGGGCTCGGGGCCCGGCGGCTGGCGCCTCTGCTGGCGCGCCCGGGGGCGTGGCGGGTCGTCGACGGGGCCATCGCCGCGATCATGGTGACTCTGGGGCTGTCGCTGGCCCTCGGCTGACCGCGGGGACGCGTCGATCACCTCAGGAGCGGCAGCGCCGGGTCGAAGGAGAGGACGGGCGCGATCGGGTGCCGCGACGAGGTTCGGAGGCAGGCGTGGCGCACGGGGCGGATGAGGCGCGGCTGCCCGTGCCCGTGTCCGCCTACGGCCCCCTGGACGGCCTGGCCGAGCAGGTGCACCTCATGGCGCAGAGCGGCCGGGCGTCCGAGGCACTCGACGCCCTGGAGGTCTTCGAGCCGTACGCCCGCGCGTTCGGCGACATGAAGACCGTCGGGTTCCTGCGGCAGGGCCGCATGTACGCGTACCTGTATCTGGGTCGCATCCCGGAAGCGATCGCCGTCGGTGAGCAGCTGCTGGAGGACACCCGGGCCACCGGCAACGTGGTGGCGATCGCAAAGACCCTGGCCGACCTGGCCGACCTCAACCTGCGCGCGAACCGGGTCGACGAGGCGATGCGCAAGCTCGCCCGGGCGGGACTGCTGCTGGAGCAGACCACCATCCGCAACGACAGGTACGTCGCGGCCCTGTCCTCGGCGATCTGCGCGGCCACCGGCATGGAGCTGTTCGAGACCGCGCATGCCACGTACCAGCAGCTGACCCAGTGGTGGGCGTCGGAGGGCCGTACCGAGACGACCGCCAACCACGACCTGATCTACGCCGAGACGCTGCTGCAGTGGGGCCTGCGGCTCGATCAACTCGGCGACCACGCCGAGGCCCGGCCCCGGCTGCACACGGCCGCCGGCATCTTCCGGCGCTGGTGCACGGCCTGCGAGAGCCAGGACGCGGCCGGACCCTTCATCGCCCTGCACTCCCTGGCGCTGGCGAAGACCGGCGACCTGCGGGAGGCGCAGCGCCTCGCCGCCGGGGTCGTGGTGCGGCTGCGCAGCGACGACGACCCGCACACCGCGTGGCCCGCCCACATGGCCCTGGGCCTCGCGGCACGCGACGAGGGCGACATGGCTTCCGCGCGCCGCGAGTTCACCGCCGCCGCCGAGCTTCTCCGGATCACCGGCTCCCCGTGCGAACGCCTCATCGTCGGTCACGAGATGGCCTGCCTCGCCGCCGAGGAGATCGGCGAGCACGCCAGTCGCGACCTGCGGTACATGCTCGACGTTCAGGCCCGGCAGCTGTGGCAGCTGCGCCTGCAGCGCGTCGCCATGCTGCGTCAGGCCCGCCACCGCGAGGAACAGGAGCAGGCCCGCCGCGAGGCCGAAGCCGCCCTGCTGCACGACCCGCTCACCGGCCTGGGCAACCGCCGCCGCTTCGACCAGCTGATGGCCGACCTCGACGCCGGGCTCATGCCCGCGCCGACCGTGCTGCTCTTCATCGACGTGGACAAGTTCAAGGCCATCAACGACACCTTCTCGCACAGCGTCGGCGACCGCGTGCTGTGCGAGATCGCCGGGACCCTGCGGGCCAACTGCCGCGCCGACGACATCGCCATCCGCTATGCCGGCGACGAGTTCGTGGTCTTTCTGCGTACGGATGCCGAGGGCGCCCGCCGCGTCGCCGAACGCATCCGCCTCACCATCGCCGACGCCAACCTCGACGACATCGCCCCGGGGTTGCGGGTCAGCATCAGCGTCGGCGTCGCCGCCCACGAGCCCGGCATGCCCGCCCATGAGCTGGTGGACACCGCCGACGCGCACCTCTACCTGGCCAAGCGCAACGGCCGTGACCAGGTGGCCGCCTGACCCGCGGATCGCCCGCGATCGGCAATCCCGATACTTTGCGACAACCGTCACTATTGGCACACATCAAAGACACATTGCACGGTTACGCTCACCGTGACGGTATGCATCCACGCAATGACACCACGGTGAATGTGAGGATCGGCGCGATCGGGGTATCCCGGACGCGACGAAGACGGGATCCGGGGAGGCGGTGGACGATGACCACCGACAGCACGGCGGCCAAGGGGCAGCGAAAAGGACCACGCTCGACCGACACCAAAGCGACCAGAAGAGACAGTCACCCCCATCCCGATCGCGCGGCCGACGACGCGACGGCCACGCCCGAGGCGGCACCACCGCAGGAGCATCCGGCTCGAACGGTGCGGTTCCCCATCGTCACGATGCACTTCTCCACCCGCTGGATCAGCGCCGACGTCGGCCGGTGGCCGGGCGGGATCGCGGCCGGCGGTCGGTGGATCGCGACGCGGACGAGTCACGCGGTCCTGGGCGCGGGCTCCTGGCTCGCGCACCGGGGCGGGCGATCGGCGGACGACCACTGGGCCGAAGCGGCGCACCCGCACGAGGACCCGGCCGCGGAGCCGCCACGCTCCACAGAGGATGACGGCGCCCCGGCGTCGCACCCGACGCACACCGGGGCCTAGGGGGCGTCCGTGCCGATGCAGGCCACCTCGCCGGCGCAGACCGCACCCCGGACAGCGCGCGACCCCGGGGAACCCACACCGGCCGCCCGGTCGGTGTGGGCGCGGCCCGGCCGGGTCCACATCGGTACGGCGGGCGGACAGCACTCCCCGGCGGCCGACCATCGGGCGCACCTGATCGCCGCCGCGCAGGCGGTGCCCGGCGTGCACTGGGCAGCGGTCAACGAGGTCCTGGGCCGGGTGATCGTCGATTTCGATCCCCGGCGCACCAGCGCCGCCGAGGTGATCGCGGCGGTCACCGGCTCCGCCGCGGCGGACGACGGCCCCGCAGGGTCGGATGCACCTCCGGCGTATCCCGGAGATCGCGCCCCAGCCGTGCGGGCGGCGGCCACGCTGGCCGGCCTGGTGGTCGGCGGCGGCGCGGGGCTGGTGGGCAGGGCGCTGCGGTTACCGGCGATCGCCGGTGAGTCGATGGCCGCCCTCGCCGCGGTGGACGCCATGCCGGGGCTGCGCTCCCGGCTGGAGAACCGGTTCGGCGGCCCCGTGGTGGGCTGGGGTCTCGGCGCCGCCACCGCGGTCGTGTCCGCCGCGGCGCAGACCCCGGCGACGCCACTGGCCGAGGCGGCGGTCCGGGTGGTGCAGCTGCGTGAGGCCCTGGCCCGGCAACGGGTGTGGCAGCGGCGCGAGCCCCACCTGTGTGCCGACGCGGTGACCGCCACGTCCGGCCGGGTCGTGGTGCCGGCCCGCCCGGCGCCGCTGCCGGACGGTCCGGTGCAGCGCCACGTGCGGCGGATGGGCCGGCTGGTGCCCGCGGCCGCCGTCGCCACGGGGATGTGGGGCGGGCTGCGCCGGGCCGCCCAGGCGGTGATGGTCGGCACGCCCCGTACCGCCACGGCCGGTCAGGAGGCGTACGCGGCGCAGGTGGGCCGCCTGCTGGCCGAGCACGACACGGTCGTCCGCGACGCCACCGCGCTGCGCCGCCTCGACCGCATCGACACCGTGCTGATCGACGCCGCGGTGCTGCTCACCGGACGGTGGACGCTGACCGGCGTCACCATCGCCGGCGACGCCGATGGAGAGGGGGCCGACGAGACGGCGGTGCGCAACCGGCTGGCCGACCTGCTCGACGGCGCCCGGCCCGGCGAGACCGTACACCGTGGCCGGTGGTCGCTGGGCCCGCCCGCCGCGCTCGGCGTCACCGTGCCGGACGAGCTCCCGGACCGCCGGTCCGACACCCGGACGGTGGCGCTGGTCCGGAACGGCCGCCTGGTCGCCGCCGCCACGGTCGAGGCGGAACTGCATCCGCTCGCCGACGCGGTCGTGCAGGCGGCGCGGGCCGTCGGCACGCTGATGGTGGCCGGTCGCGGCTCGGGACTGGGCGCCCGGCTGGGCGTCGAGGTACTGCCCGGCGGGTCCCGCATGGCCGCCTCCGTACGCGGTCGGCAAGCGGCCGGTGCCGGTGTGCTGCTCGTCGCGGGACGCAACGACACGGCGCTCGCCGCCGCGGACTGCGGCATCGGCGTGGTGCGGCCCGGCCACCGGCCGCCCTGGGGCGCGCACCTGCTGGCCGGCGCTGACCTCGGCGAGGTGTGGCTGGCGCTGGAGGCGACCGCACTCGCCCGGCGGGCCAGCGAACGCAGCGCCCAGCTGGCCCTGCTCGGTACCGCGTCGGGTGCGCTGTTCAGCGTCGCCGGCCCGGCCACCGGCGCCGGGCGCCGCGTCGGGCTGCCCGTCAGTCTGGCCACCCTGGCCGCGGTCGGCGCCGCCACGTGGTCGGTGTCCGGCCTGGCCAGGCGCCCGGCGCCCGTGCCGCCGGACACCACCGCGTGGCACGCCCTGCCGCTGGCCGAGATCTGGCGTCGGCTGCGCACCTCGGCGGCCGGGCTGGATCCCGGCCAGGCTGCTGCCCGCCGCCGTGGCGACACCGACGACGGCTCCGCCGGGCAGGAGGGTCTGCTGCGCGCCACGGTCGCCGAGCTGGACAGCCCGCTGACCGGGCCGCTGACCGCCGGGGCCGGGATCTCGGCGGCCACCGGCGCGGTCAGCGACGCCACCCTGGTCGGCGGAGTCCTGGCCGCGAGTGCGGCGCTCAGCGGCGTCCAGCGGGTCACCGCGAATCGGGCGTTGCGCCAGCTGGAGCACACCACCGCGCTGCGGGTACGGCTGCGCCGCGGCGGCGTGGAGGCCGAGGCCCCCGCCGACGATCTGGTGCCCGGCGACGTGATCCTGGTGGCCGCCGGGGACGCGGTGCCCGCCGACTGCCGGCTGATCGACGCGACCGGGTTGGAGATGGACGAATCGGCGCTCACCGGGGAGTCCCTGCCGGTGGCCAAGAGCGGCACCCCGACGGCGGCCACGGCGGTCGCCGAACGCACGAGCATGCTCTTCGCCGGGACCACCGTGGCCGCCGGCACCGGTACCGCCGTGGTGGTGGCGACCGGCGCGGCCACCGAGGCCGGTCGAGGTGCGCACGGCGCGGGCGCGTTCCAGCCGGCCGGCGGCGTCGAGGCGCGGCTGCAGAAACTGACCGCGGCCTCGGTTCCCGTCGCGGTCGGCGCCGCCGGGGTCCTGCTGGGCGCCGGGGCGTTGCGCGGGCGACTCGGTCGCAGCGTGGGCGAGGCGGTCGCCCTCGCGGTCGCGGCGGTCCCGGAGGGGCTGCCGTTCGTGGCGACCGTGGCGCAGCTCGCGGCGGCCCGCCGGTTGTCGCGCCGCAACGTGCTGGTGCGCAACCCGCGCACCATGGAGGCGCTGGGCCGCGTCGACGTGGTCTGCTTCGACAAGACCGGCACCCTCACCGAGGGCCGGATCCGGCTGCGCCGGGTCAGCGACGGCAGCCACGACCAGGCCTGCGAGCAGCTGTCCGGGCATCACCGCGACGTGCTGGCCGCCGGGTTGCGGGCCACACCCGCCCCCGAGACCGGGCAGGTACTGCCGCACCCCACGGACCGGGCCGTGGCCGAGGCCGGCGAGCACTGCGGCGTCCTGCTCACCGACCACGCCCCTGGCTGGCAGATGCGGCGCGAGCTGCCGTTCGAGCCCGGCCGCGGCTTCCACGCCGTGCTCGGCGAGGACCGCAACGGCCGGCGGATCAGCGTCAAGGGCGCCCCCGAGGCCGTGCTGCCGCGCTGCGTACGGCGCTGCGACGAGCGCGGCGAACGGGCGATCGGCGACGGGGACCGCGCCGACCTGGAGGCACACGTCGAGCAGCTGGCCCGGCAGGGCTACCGGGTCCTGGCCGTGGCCGAGCGCGCCGCCTCCGCGCGTAAGCACCTCGACGACGAACGCATCGACCAGCTGACGTTCCTCGGCCTGCTCGCCCTGGCCGACCCGGTACGCCCCACCGCCGCGGAGGCGGTACGGCAGCTGCGCGCCGCCGGGGTCGACATCGCCATGCTCACGGGCGACCATCCCAGCACCGCCGCCGCGATCGCCGCGGAGCTGGGCATCCTCAACGGCCACCGGCCCGTCACGGGGCCGGAGATCGACGCGTGCACCAGCGAGGAACTGGCCAAGCTGGTGGCCGAGGCCACGGTGTTCGCCAGGGTCAGCCCGGCACACAAGGTCACCCTGGTCCGTGCGCTGCGCCGCGCGGGCCGGGTCGTCGCGGTCACCGGCGACGGCGCCAACGACGCCCCGGCGATCCGGCTCGCCGAGGTCGGCATCGCGCTGGGCGACCGCGGTACCACCGCCGCCCGCGAGGCCGCCGACATCGTCATCACGGACGACCGCATCGAGACGATCGTCCACACCGTCATCGAGGGGCGTGCGCTGTGGATGGCGGTCCGCGACAGCGTCGCCCTGCTGCTCGGCGGCAACCTCGGTGAGATCGCGTTCACCGTCACCAGCGCGCTGCTGTCACCCCGGCCGCCGCTGGGCGCCCGGCAACTGCTGCTGGTCAACCTGGTCACCGATCTGCTGCCGGCGCTGGCCCTGGCCGCCCGGCCGCCCCGGCACGTCAGCGCCGAGGAGCTGCTGCACGCCGGCCCGGACGCCGCCCTCGGCGCGGACCTGAACCGCGACATCGCCGTACGCGCCGCCGCCACCGCCCTCGCGGCCACCGGCGGCTGGCTCGCCGCGCGGCTGACCGGCACCGCCGGGCGGGCGAGCACCGTCGCCCTCGCCAGTCTCGTCGGTGCCCAGCTGGCGCAGACCGCCCTGGCCGCCCGCGGCGACCCGCTCGTGCTGGCGGCGGCGATCGGCTCCGGCGTGGTGCTGGCGGGGCTCATCCAGTTCCCGCCGACCAGTCTGTTCTTCGGCAGCCGGCCGCTGGGCCCAGTGGCGTGGGCCATCGTCCTGGCCGCCTCCGGCGCCGGTGGCGTCCTCGGCCGGCTCGGAAACAGGCTGCCGATCGACACCGTCCGGACACTGTCGAAATTTGCGAGCGTCACCAATCCGACGCCTGCCGGCTAGGAGATTGACGTACGGTGGGTCCACCGCCACCGCCCGGATCCCCCGCCGGAGACCACCATGGAGCACATCCTCACCCAGGTCCTCATCCAGGTCGTCAGCGCCGCTCTGATCGCCCTCGCCGCCGCCCTCTTCCGTCGCCTCCTGCCCACCGGCTGACCCGCGGGCCACCCGCGCGCCCGGCCCGAAAGCCCGGCTGCTCGGCCCGAACGCCCGCTGCCCGGCCCGAACGCCCGCTGCGCGCCGAGGATGACCCGTACGTGGCGTGGCCGGCCCACGCGGCGCTGGGAATCGTGCTGCGCACGCGCGGCGAACTGGTCGCCGCCCGCCGCGAGCTGGTGGCCGCCGCCGAGAGCCTGCGGGTCAGCGGCTCGCCCAGCGAACTGCTCATCGTCGACCACGAACTCGCCTGCCTGGCCGTACGGGAGGTCGGCGACCATCCCAGCCGCGACCTCCGGCACATGATCGAGAACCAGGCCCGGCGACTCTGGCAGCTCCGCCTGCAACGCGTCGCCATGCTGCGCCAGGCCCGCCACCGCGAGGAACAGGATCAGGCCCGCCGCGACGCCGAGGCCGCCTCCCTGCACGACGCCCTCACCGGACTGGGCAACCGCCGCCGCTTCGACCAGCTCATGACCGAACTCGACAGCGGCCATCTGCCGGCACCGGTCGTCCTGCTCTTCATCGACGCGGACCGGTTCAAGTCCGTCAACGACACGTACTCGCACGGCGCCGGTGACGCCGTCCTGCGCGAGATCGCCGCCATCCTGCGCGCCAACTGCCGCGCCGACGACATTCCCATCCGGTACGCCGGAGACGAGTTCGTCGTGTTCCTGAACACCGACCTCGACGGGGCACGCCACGTCGCCGAGCGCATCCGGGCCGCCATCGGCGCCGGCGCCCACGACGACATCGCCCCCGGCCTGCGGGTCAGCGTCAGCGTGGGTATCGCCGCACATCGGGACGGCATGCCCGCCCACCAGCTCCTCAGCACCGCCGACGCCAACCTCTACCACGCCAAACGCAACGGGCGCGACCAGATCGCCGCCTGACTCCCTACCGGTGCAGCGTGAGGATCAGGTCCACGACCAGCGCCGTCCACCCGGTCTGGTGCCAGGCGCCCAGCCCGGCTCCGTTGTCGCCGTGGAAGTATTCCGGGAACACGACGAGATCCTTCCAGTCCGGATGGTTCTGGAACATCTCGTTGGCGCCGTACAGGGGGCGGCGGCCCCACGAGTCGGGCACGAACAGCGACACCAGGCGGCGTGACACGTCGTCGGCGACCTCGGCGAGGGTGACCTGCACGCCGGATCCGGTGGGGTACTCGACCTTCAGATGGTCGCCGTAGAAGTCGGCGAACTCCCGCAGCGCCTCGACGAGCAGGTAGTTCACCGGCATCCACACCGGGCCGCGCCAGTTGGAGTTGCCGCCGAACAGGCCGCTGGTGCTTTCGGCCGGCTCGTACCCGACGGTGAAGTCGGAGCCGCCCAGCGACACCGTGAACGGCTTCTCCAGGTGCGCCCGCGACAGGGTGCGCAGCCCGTACGCGGACAGGAACTCCTCCGGGTCGAGCATCCGCGCCAGGATCCGCAGCAGCTGGTCCTGGCCCACCATGGACAGCAGCCGTTGCTGGCGCCCGTCCGCGCCGATCCGGCGGGCGCTGATGATGTCGCCGTACTCGGGCTGGTTGGTCTGCATCCACCGCAACCGCGCACCCAGCGCGGGCAGCCGGTCGAGGGTGGCGCCGGTGAGCCGGGTGGTGGCCGCCAGGGGCAGCAGCCCGACGATCGAACGGACCTTCAGCGGCAGCTTGTGCCCGTCGGGCAGGCGCAGCACGTCGTAGAAGAAGCAGTCCTCGTCGTTCCACAGCCCTTGCCGGTACGCGGCCTCGGCGATGTACGCGAAGTGCTCGAAGAACTTCGTGGCCATGTCGGTGTACGCCTGGTCGTGCAGCGCCAGCCGGATCGCCATGTCGAGCAGGTTCAGCGCGTACATGGCCATCCAGCCGGTGCCGTCGGACTGCTCCAGCACCCCGGCCACGGGCAGCGCCGCGGACCTGTCGAACGGGCCGACGTTGTCCAGCCCCAGGAAGCCACCCTCGAAGACGTTGTTGCCGCCGACGTCCTTGCGGTTGACCCACCAGGTGAAGTTCAGCAGCAGCTTGTGCATCACCTTGGCGAGGAAGTCGAAGTCGCGCCCGCCGTCGATCTCGAACACGCGCAGCGCCGCCCACGCGTGCACCGGCGGGTTCACGTCGGAGAACGCCCACTCGTACGCGGGGATCTGCCCGTTGGGGTGCATGTACCACTCGCGCAGCAGCAGCAGGAGCTGGCTCTTCGCGAAGCCGGGATCGACGCGGGCGATGGTGACGCAGTGGAACGCCAGGTCCCACGCCGCGTACCAGGGGTACTCCCACGGGTCGGGCATGGAGATGACGTCGAACGAGTTCATGTGCCACCAGGCGTGGTTGCGCCCGTACCGGCGGCCCGGCGGTGGTGGGGTGGTGGCCGGGTCGCCGCGCAGCCACTGCTTGACGTCGAGGTGGTAGAACTGCTTGCCCCACATCAGCCCGGCGATCGCCTGCCGGGCGACCGCGGCCTCCTCGGCGGAGGCGGCGGCGGGGATCAGGTCGGCGAAGAACTCGTCCGCCTCGTCCTCGCGGATGCGCAGGACCTCGTCGAAACCACGACCCAGATCCGCGGGCGGCGGCGGCTCGTCGCTCTGGGTGAGGCGCAGCCGGATCCGCCGGGTCTCCCCCGGACCCAGATTCAGTACGTAGTGCAGCGCGCCCTTCGTGCCCGTCCCCTCCGGGTTGACCGTCGGCGCGCCCGCGACGACGTGGTCGTTGATCCCGTCCTTCGGGTACAGGGTGGTGCCGGGCAGCGCCCACAGCCGCTGCGCGTTGGTCTCGTTGTCGCACATCAGGGCGGGCGGCGCGCCCTCGGCGTCCAGCGTGATCCGGCCCAGGCTGCGGTGGGTACCCAGCAGCCGCCCGGGCTGCCCCTCGATCTGCGGTACGGGCCGGTTCGGCGCCCCCCACGACCAGGTGTTGCGGAACCACAGCGTCGGCAGCACGTGCAGGGTGGCCGCCTCGGAGCCCCGGTTGGCGACGGTGACGACGATGCACATGTCGGTCGGGGTGGCCTTGGCGTAGTCGACGGTGACCGCCCAGAACCTGTCGTCGTCGAAGATGCCGGTGTCGACCAGCTCGTACTCGGACTCGTCGCGCGTGCGCTGCCCGTTGACCCGGACCAGGTCGTCGTACGGGAAGGCCGCCTGCGGGTAGTGGTAGCGCCAGCGCATCCACGAGTGGGTGGGGGTGGAGTCCTGGTACCACCAGTACTCCTTGGCGTCCTCGCCGTGGTTGCCGCCGTCGCCGCCGAGGCCGAACATCCGCTCCTTGAGGATCGGGTCGCGCTCGTTCCACAGCGCGAGGGCGAAGCAGAACGTCTGCCGGTCGTCACAGACCCCGGCCATCCCGTCCTCGTTCCACCGGTACGTCCGGGACCGGGCATGATCGTGGGGGAAGTAGTCCCACGCGGTGCCGTGTTCGCTGTAGTCCTCGCGCACCGTGCCCCAGGCGCGTTCGGACAGGTAGGGACCCCACGCCCGCCAAGGCTGTTCGCCCGAGTCCGCCTGCGCCAGCCGTACCCGCTCCGCCACGCCGTTGCTCACCCCCATGGTTCGATCATGAACCTCGGTCGACCACACTGTGATTGTTACCGGCATGTGTTACGGGCGAGGGACACGCCCCGTTCAAGTCAGGGAGGGTGCCCGGGTGCGGCCCATCGCCTTCGGCCCGCAGGTCTGCGGCCGCATCGAGGAGTCCTCGGTCCGCGAGTGGCTGGTACCCGACGGCTGCGGCGGTTACGCCATGGGCACCGTCGGTGGGCTGCGCACCCGCCGGTACCACGGCCTGCTCATGGTCGCCGGACGCCCGGTCGCCAGCCGCCGGCTGGGCCTGGCCGCGCTGGACGCGGTGATCACCATGCCCTCCGGTGCGCTCGTGCGGCTGGGCACCCACGAGTGGGCCGACGGGGCGATCGCGCCGCGCGGCCACGAGCTGATGGCCGGGTTCGACCTGGTCGACGGCGTACCCCGCTGGCGGTGGCGGATCGGCGACGTGGTGCTCGAACGGGAGCTGGCCATGTCGCACGGCAGCCCCAGCCTGGCGGTGGTGCACCGCCTGCTCACCGGCGGCCCGGTCAGCCTACGCCTGGAAGCCCTGGTCACGTGGCGTGACGGGCACGCCGGGCGGACCGCGGCCGACGGTCCGCCGCCTGTGGTGGCCGACGCCGAGGGCGGCTGCGTCGTCGAGGACGCCTTCCGGCTGCGCGGCCCCGACTTCCGGGCCGCCGGGCAGTGGTACCGCAACGTGCACTACCGCGAGGAGGCCGCGCGCGGCTTCACCGCCACCGAGGATCTCTGGTACGCGGGCGCCTGCCACGCCGAGCTGCGCCATCCCGGCGACACCGCCGAGGTGTCCGCGTGGGCGGGTGACCTGGCCGAGGTGCCGCCACCGGCCGCGATCGTGGTGGCCGCCGCCCGGGAACGCAGCCGGGCCGTCGCGGCCGCGGCCGCTCCCGCCGACGAGTCGCAGGCGACGCTCGCGCTGGCGGCGGACGCGTTCGTGGTGCACACAGCGGACGGGCCGGACGTGGTCGCCGGGTATCCGTGGTTCGGCGCCTGGTCGCGCGACACGATGCTGTCGTACGAGGGGTTGTTCCTCTCCACGGGCCGCGCCGACGTGGGCCGGGAGCTGCTGCGCGGCTACGCCGCCACGCTGTCGCGGGGGATGCTGGCGAACACCGCGGACTCGGGCACGGTCGAGTACAACACCGTGGACGGCACCCTGTGGTTCCTGCACGCGGTCGGCCGGCACGTGGCCGCCACCGGCGACACCGACCTGGCGGCGGAGCTGCTGCCCGCCCTGCGCGAGGTCGTCGACGCCCACCTGGCCGGCACCCGGTACGGCATCCGCGTCGACCCGGCCGATGGGCTGCTCACCCAGGGCGTCCCCGGCGCGGCGCTGACCTGGATGGACGCCCGCGTGGACGGCGTACCGGTGACCCCGCGCATGGGCAAGCCGGTCGAGGTGAACGCGCTGTGGGTCAACGGGCTGGCCACGGTGATCAAGCTGGCCTGGCAGGCACACACGCATGCCGGGGCGGCGGACCGCGCCCACCCGGCGGCCCTGGCCGGGTTCGCCCGCCGCTTCCCGGCCCCCGGCGGCCTGCTCCACGACGTGGTCGACGGCCCGGACGGCGACGACGCCACGCTGCGCCCGAACCAGCTGCTGGCCTGGTCGCTGCCGTATGCGCCGCTGCGCCCCGAACCGGCCGCGTTGCAGGCGATCGGCCGCGCCCTGATGACCCCGCTGGGTCCCCGCAGCATGGCCGCCACCGAGCCCGGATATCACGGACAGCACCGCGGCAGCCCGGAGGAACGGGACAACGCGTACCATACCGGGACAGTCTGGCCGTGGCTGACCGGCCCGTACGTGGCCGCGTGGCGCCGGCTGGGCGTGTCCGCCGAGCAGACCCTGTCCGACGCCGACGGCCACCTCGGCGAGTACGGCCTCGGCTCGGTGTCGGAGACCGCCGACGGCGACGCACCGCACGCCGCCACCGGCTGCCCGTTCCAGGCGTGGTCGGTCGCCGAGTCGCTGCGGGTGCGCCGCCTGACCTGAGACCGGCCCCGCTCCCGCCGCCGCGCGTCCACAGGCTCAGCCGACCCGCCCCGCTCTAGCCTGATCGTCGTGGAAGGCGTGCAGCTGCTGCTCATCATCGGCGCCGGCATCGCCGTGTCGGCGATCGCGCACAAGCGGGACCTCGAACCCGGCATGATCATCGTGGTGCTGTCGGCGGCCGCGTCGTTCATCCCCGGTATGCCGCGGCTCGAACTCGACAGCGAGTTCATCCTCGCGGTGGTGGTGCCGCCGCTGCTCTACTCCGCGACGCGCGGGGCGTCGTTCGCGGCGTTCGGGGCCAACCTGCGCGCGATCGTGACGCTCGGCGTGATGCTCGTGCTGCTCACGGCGGGCGTACTCGGGCTGGTCGCGACGTGGCTGCTGCCGACGATCGGGGCCGCCGCGTTCGTGCTCGGCGCGGTGCTGGCGCCGCCGGACACGATCACCACGGTGTCGCACGGGGACGAGATCGGGCTGCCGAAACGGGTCACCTCGATCCTCACCGGGGAGAGCCTGGTCAACGACGCGACAGCACTCACCGTGTTCAGCATCGCGGTCGGTGTGGTCGGCGGGGAGCACGAGACGTGGGGGCACGGCGCCCTGGAGCTGCTGCGCACCGCGGCGGTCGGCATCGGCATCGGCGCGCTGTTCGCGCTCGCGACACTGTGGATCCGCAAGCGGCTGGGCAATCCGACGCTGGAGACGGCGCTCGTGCTGCTGGTGCCGTTCACCGCGTTCCTGGTCGCCGAGCAGGTGGAGGCGTCGGGGATCCTCGCGGTGGTGGCGGCCGCGTTCTCGATCAGCATCAACCTGACCCTCGACCCGAAGCACCAGTACCCGGGCGCCTACCGCACCCGGTTGCAGGAGCAGGCGTTGTGGCCGGTGCTGGACTTCGTGCTGGAGACGTTCGTCTTCGCGTACATCGGTCTGCAGTTGAGGTTCGTCCTCGACGACCTGGCCCACTCCGCGGAACCGGGCCTGACCCGCACCCTGGTCGCGGCGGGCGCGCTGCTGGTCGTGGCGGTCGTGTTCCGGCTGCTGGCGGTGTACGTGCTGTTCGGCCGGTGGATCCTGCGGCACACGATGATCCGGCGACGGGCCGAGCGGGACGCCACCTTCCGGACCGCTTACGAGCAGCGCCACCAGCGGCGCAACCGGCGCGGCGGCGGTCAGCCCCTGGATCCGCCGACGCAGCGGGAGACACTGCTGGTGGGGTGGATCGGGATGCGCGGCATTCTCACCCTGGCCGCGGCCGGTGCGATCCCGGCGGGGGTTCCGGGCCGGGACGCGATCCTGGCGATCGCGCTGTTCGTCACGCTCGGCACGCTGCTCCTGCAGGGCACCACGATCGGCTGGCTGACCCGGCGGCTGAAGTTCGACCTGACCGCCGAGCGGGCCCGGGAGGAGGAACTACGCGAGAGCGGCAGACGGATCGTCGCCGACGTGGCCGCCGAGCCGGCCGCCGACCTGGACGCCACGTTCGAGGCGCAGCGGCTGGCGCTCGGCCGGGCCGTCATGGAGCGGCGGCTGACCGAGGAGATTGCCCGCGCCATGATCGAGGACATCGACCTGCGGCAGGCCGCCCGGCACACGCTGCCCGCGACCCGCGCCTGACGCCGAAAACGGCTTGGCCGGTACGCGCGCGCGTACCGGCCAAGCCGTTGGGGAAGCGGGCGGGGATCAGGTCCAGCCGAACATCTGGGTGTAGTACGGGGTGCCGTTGCTGGCGTAGACGACGCCGACGGCCATGGCCTTGGCGCGGCAGTCCACGATGTTCGCCCGGTGGCCGGGGCTGGCCATCCACGCCTTCATCGTGGCGGAGGCGGTGCGGGTGCCGTAGGCGACGTTCTCGCTCATCGGGTACGCGTACCCGGCCGCGCGGGCCCGGGTGACGAACGAGGAGCCGTTCGAGCCGATGTGGCTCATCTTGTTGGTGCGGGCCTGGTAGGCGCTGTGACCGCGGGCGGCCAGCAGCAGGCGGCTGTCGACGCGGATCGGCTTGCAGCCGGCCCGAGCGCGGGTGTTGTTGGTGTAGGTCACCAGCTGCGACTGCAACGTGGACGTGGTGACGGCGGCGGCCGCCTGGGCGGGTGCGGCGGTGACCGTCATGGCGACCAGCGAGGCACCGACACCGGCGAGCATGACACCGACCGTCGTCACGACCTTGCGCATCGTCTTGCGACCCACAGTGAATCTCCCCCGTTTCGGTCCGGCCCCCGTCGGCCGGTCACATGAAGAAGATTCGGGGTCGTGCGGTGCGCCTCCGGGTCCGCGAGAGTTGCCTGCCGGTTGCAGCTCATACTTTCGGCCAGCCGTACCCGGCGAAGCGGTCGGCCAGGCTCGTCCGAGCGGTGAGCGCGCCCACGGCCACGACGTCGTCTGCGCGGATACACCGGCCGGACATGCCACGAGCCGCCCGGCGTGGGTGCCGGGCGGCTCGTGTGGTGCCGTGATGCCCGTGGGTCAGGCGATCTGCACGTTGAAGATGGGGTTGGCGGCGAGGGTGCGGAACGCGGCCAGGTTCTTCTTGGTGGAGTCGATGCTGATGTCGCGGTCGCCCTGGTCGTCGTGCTTGGTGTCGAAGTACACGATCGCCTTGATGTTCGGGCGCTTGGCCAGCTCCGGCAGCACACTGTTGTAACCGGCGGTCTTGTCGACCGGCTTGCCGATGCGGTGGTACACGCCCCACTCCGCGATCATGATCGGCTTGCTCGCGTGCTGCGTGCTGGCCCAGTCGTACCAGCCCTGGCCGCCGCCGGAGGGCTGCCGGTCGAGCAGGTCACCGAACTGGCCGTAGTGGTAGTAGCCCTTCTCCGCGGAGACGTAGGAGTCCAGGCCCATCCAGTCCACCACGTCGTCGCCGGGGTACAGATCCGCCCACCACGACTGCGCCATCCACTTCTCATTACCCATGTACGCCATCACGTTGATCGCGTTGTCCACACCCTGCGCCCTCAGCCGCTGGATCGTGTGCCGGTACATCGCGGCGAAGTCCTTCGCCTCCATGCCGGAACCCTTCCGCGCGACCACGTCGTTCTCCGGCTCGTGGTTGAGCACCAGGAAGAACTTCTGCGGGTAGGTGGCCTTGATCCGCTGCGCGAACCGGTCGATCCGGGCGTCCTGCTCACCCGCTGCGACCTTCGCCCAGGTGGAACCGTAAGCGATCTTCCAGTTGACCAGCAGCACCCGCGGGTGCGCCGGGTCCTGCGTCATCGCGATCTCGGACTTGGTCGGGAAGACCTCGTCACCCTTGTGGTACGTGTGGAAGATCGACGCGTCCCGACCGGACAACTGCTCCCACTTCTTCAACTCCGCATCACGCGGCGCAGAAGTGAACCCACCCGCGGCCGCGCCCCACAGCACCCCGCAGGACGGCACGAGCTTGTCGCCGGTGACGCACTGCTGCTGCTTGGTCTTCGCCTTCGCCTTCGCGGAGGCGGAAGCGGGGGCGGCGTGCGCGGCGCTCGCGGCGCCGATCACGGCGGTGGTACCGGCCAGCATCGCACCGAGCAGGGTGACGACCTTCTGAACCTTGCGACCCACAGTGAATCTCCCCCGTTTGGCCCGGCCCACGTCGGCCGGTCACATGAAGAAGATTCGGGGTCGTTCGGAGCGCCTCCGGGTCCGCGACGGTTGCCTACCGGTTGCTACTCATACTTTCGGTCTGGCGAGCGCGCCCATTCGGCCCGCGGCAGCCATCCAAAGCGTCGAGGAGTGGGGTCGAAAGCCGGCCAGGCGCATCCGTCCTGTGTGGAGTGCCGTCCTCCGCAGGGGAGCGCGGGTCAGTGACCGGAGCGTCGCCGGGCCACGCGGCGCGGGAACGCCCCGGGATGCTCGTCGAGCATGCCGGACAGATCGTCGCGGGATGAGGCGTCGGGGCAGGCGGTGGCGCCTACCACCGCGGGCGTATCCGGAGAGTCCTCGCCGGGAGGACGTGCGGCGGGCGGCCCCGGCGCGACGCTGACGTCGTGACCGACAGAGATTTCCGATTCGGTGTCGTCGCCGGGCTGGCGGGCAGCGGCGCGCAGTGGACCGCCACCGCCCGCCGCGCCGAGGAACTGGGCTACGACATCCTGCTCGTCCCCGACACCGTGCACACGCTCGCGCCGTTGCCCGCGCTCGCCGCCGCGGCGGCCGCCACCGGCACCCTGCGGGTCGGCACGTACGTGCTCAGCGCCCCCAACCGCAGCCCCGGCCTGGTCGCCTGGGAGAGCCGCAGCATGCACCTGCTCACCGGCGGCCGCTTCGAACTGGGCCTCGGCGGCGGCCGGCCCGGCGCCGATCGCGACGCCGCACAGCTCGGCGCCGACTTCGGCACCCCCGCCGACCGGCTGCGGCGGGTCGCCGACACCATCCGCGCCCTCCGCGAGTCCGACGGCACCCCACCGCCGGTCCTGGTGGCCGCCAGCCGGCCGCGGATGCTGCGGCTGGCCGCGGAACAGGCCGACACCGTCGCGCTGGGCCTGCCGCCGCACTCGACCGGGGACGACCTGGCCCGGACGGTTGCGACGCTGCGCGAGATGGCCGGGGACCGTACGCCGGAACTGCATCTCAACGTGGCCGCGGTGGCCGAGCACGCGCAGGCCGTACCCCCGGAGGTGGCGCGGATGGTCGGCGGCGACCCGCAGGCGATGGCCGCCGCCGGTGGGATCGGGTTCCTGCTCGGCACGCCGGAGGAGATCGCGGAGGTCCTGCGCCGCCGCCGCGCCGAACTGGGCATCACCTACGTCGCGGTGAACGGCATGTTCCTGGAACAGTTCGCCCCCGTCGTGGCGCTGCTGCGCGCGTAGCCGGCAACCACCCGACCGGACCGGGCACACGATGTCGGGTCCGGCCCGCGCCTGCCGCCTAGCGTGGTGCACACAGCAGGAAGGAGCCGAGGTGCTGGAACGGC
Source organism: Krasilnikovia sp. MM14-A1004 (assembly GCF_047159485.1). Taxonomy (GTDB): domain Bacteria; phylum Actinomycetota; class Actinomycetes; order Mycobacteriales; family Micromonosporaceae; genus Actinoplanes. Next base: position 4,705,982 of record NZ_AP038773.1, read on the forward strand.
TGAACGCGGCCATGGACCACATCGAGCAGCGTCTCGACGCCACCATCGACCCCGCCGAACTCGCGCGGATCGCGGTGACGTCGGAGTACCACCTGCGCCGGATGTTCTCCGCGCTGGCCGGGATGCCGTTGTCGGAGTACATCCGGCGACGCCGGATGACCGTCGCCGGGGCGGAGGTGCTGGCCGGTCGCGCGACGCTGCTCGACATCGCGGTGCGCTACGGGTACGGCTCCGGCGAGGCGTTCGCGCGGGCGTTCCGCGCGGTGCACGGCGTCGGGCCGGGCGAGGCGCGCCGCGAGGGCGCCGCGTTGCGGGCACAGCCTCGGATGTCGTTCCGCCTCGTCGTCGAAGGGAGCAACAGCATGCGATACCGGATCGTGCGGCGCGACGGTTTCCGGGTGGTCGGGAAGAAGGCGCGCGTACCGCTCGTGCACGAGGGGATGAACCCGGCGATCGCGGAGTTCATCCGCGGCATCGGGCAGCCGACGCTGCGCCGGATAGAGGAGCTGTCCGACGCCGAACCCGACGGGATCATCAGCGCGAGCGTCAACCTCGACGAGAGCCGGGCGGAAGGGACCGAGCTGGACTACTACCACGGCGCCGCGACGACCGCCGCCGCGCCGGCGGATCTGGACTGCCTCGACGTCGCGGCGGGCACGTGGGCCGTGTTCGACACCTCCGGCGCGTTTCCGCAGGCGCTGCAGGGACTCTGGCGGGACGTGTTCACGGAGTGGTTCCCGTCGAACCCGTACCAGAGCAGACCGGGACCGGAAATCCTGCGGGTACGGCTGTCGCCGGACGCCACCGAGGCCGAGGCGCAGCTGTGGATCCCGGTGGAGGCGGCCGCGATGAGCCGCTAAGTCGACTACCGGCCGCGGTTGCGGGGGTGGTTCTTCGCGGTGCGTTCGTTGCCGTGCCGGTAGTTGCCGGTCAGGCGGGCCATCAGCTCCTGCGGGTCCTCGTTCTCCACGTCGGTGAGGAACCGGGCCGCCGTGGCGCCGCGCAGCACACCGGCCGGGCGGCCGTGGTGCAGCATCTCGACGTCGCCGTTCTTGCGCAGGCGATAGGTGAAACCGTCCGGAGCGTTGGTCATCGCCGCATCATCGTCTGCGGCGGTGACGCGCACGAGCGAATTACCGGCGGCGGAAACGCTCCACCGCGGTCGCGGCGAGGAGCAGGCCGACCAGCGCAGCGGGGACGGGACCACGAGCCGCGGCGCACCGCCCGCGTCGAAGGACTTCGATCGTGGCGAGCGAGCAGCCGCCGACAAGCCGTTCGTCCGGGCCGGAGGACGCCACGCCCCCCGGCCCGGACGGACCCCACGACGCCGCGTCAGCCCTTCGTCACCGGCACCGCCGCCCCCGTGAGCAGCGGTGCCGGATCCGCTGGGTGGTGCCGGTCGTCGGCACCGTCGACGTCGACCGGGCCGCGGGGAAGCAACCGGTCCAGCCATCGCGGCAGCCACCAATTGGCCCGCCCGAGCAGCGTCATGGTCGCCGGCACCAGAACCATGCGGACGACCGTGGCGTCGACGAGGATCGCGGTGGCCAGGCCGAGCCCGAACATCTTGGTCGACGGGTCCTCGGCGACGGCGAAGGACAGGAACACCGCCGCCATGATGAGGGCCGCCGACGTGATGATCCGGGCGGTGCCCGAGACGCCCCGGATGATCGCCGTGCCGTTGTCGCCGGTGCGCAGATACTCCTCCCGCACCCGGGACAGCAGGAACACCTCGTAGTCCATCGACAGGCCGAACAGGATCGCGAACAGGAACATCGGGATGAACGACACGATCGGCACCGTCGACTCCAGCCCGATCAGTGCTCCGCCCCAGCCCCACTGGAACACCGCCACCATGATTCCGTACGCGGCGCCGATGCTCAGCAGGTTGAGCAGGACCGCTTTCAACGGTACGAGCACGGACCGGAAGACCAGCATCAGCAACAGGAACGACAGCGCCAGCACGGCGGCCACGAACACCGGCAGGCGCTCGTTGGTCCGTCTGCCCACATCGGACAGGCTGGCCGCCCCGCCACCGATGTACGCCTTCGCCGGGCTGTGTCCGACCGCCGCGGGCAGGACGTCCGCGCGCAGCCGGGCGACCGTGTCGGCGGTGGCCCGCTCCTGCGGGCCGGTGGTCGGGAACACCACGAGGGTGGCAATCCCGGTGGCTCTGTCGACCAGCGCGGGGGCGGTCGACGCGACGCCCGGGTCCGCGGCGACCGCGGCGACGAGCCGGTCCAGCACGCCCGGATCACCGGCGAGGTCGACGGCGACGACCAGGGGGCCGTTGGTGCCCGGACCGAATCCCTCGGCGACCAGGTCGTACGCGCGGCGCTCGGTGCGGCTGTCCGGGAGCGAGCCGTCGTCGGGCAGGCCGACGCGCAGGCCGAGCACGGGCAGCGTCGCGGCCAGCAGCAGCCCGGCCGCGCCGAGGGCGTACGGCACCGGGTGCCGGTTGACGTGTCCGATCCAGCGCCGCCACCCGTCGGCGGGTGCCACGCCCGGCCGCCCGCGCCGCACCGCCCTGAGGACGCGGCCGGGGCGGGCGAGGCGCCGGCCGGCCGCGCCGAGGAAGGCCGGCAGCAGCGTCACCGACGCGGCCACCATGATCAGGACGACGATCGAGACCGCGATCCCGCCCATCGTCATGAACGGCACGTTCGCCACCGCCATGCCGAGGATCGACACGACGACGGTGCCGCCGGCGAAGACCACGGGCCGCCCGGCCGTGGCCACCGCCCGCCCGGCCGCCTCGTGGGGCTCCACCCCGCGGGCGAGATACTCCCGGTGCCGGGCCAGCACGAACAGGGCGTAGTCGATGCCGACCCCGAGGCCCACCATGCTGCCGAGTACGGGGGCGAAGGTCGGGATCTCGGTCGTCCCCGCCAGCACCGTCATCGTGGCGACGCCGACGGTCAGCCCGAAGACCGCCATGCCGATCGGCAGCGCCGCGGCCACCAGCGACCCGAACGCCAGGAACAGGATCGCGGCCGCGGCGAGGAGGCCGATCAGCTCACCCGCGCCGCCGTCGGAGCCGGAGAACACGTAGAAGAGGTCCCCGCCCATCTCGATGCGCAGCGGCGTCCCGCCGCGCAGCCGGTCACCGAGATCGACGAGGGCGTGCAGATCGTCGGCCGTCAGCCGGCTCTGGTCCGGGTACTGCACCCGGACGACCGCGATCCGCCCGTCGGCCGAGACCAGGCCGCCACGGACGGCGGCGTCCCGGTCCTCGTCGAGCGCCCCGGCCGGGTCGCTGATGCCGAGCACATGCGGCAGGCGCCGCACCTCGGCCTGCAACCGGGCGAGTTCCGTACGCGCGGGGCCGTGGTCGAAGAACGTCACCCCGCTGTCGACCGGCGTGACGACCACCTGGGCGGTCATCCCCTCCTGGCCGGTACCGGCCCGCTCGATCAGCTCCGCCGCCCGCTGGGAGTCCAGGCCCGGGGCCGTCATCGAGTCCGCGGTCCGCCCGCCGAAGGCGACCGCCGCCGCGACCGCGAGCGCGGCGACGAACAGCCACGCCGCGATCACCCGCCACGGATGGCGGGCGGCGCCGGCGCCCACCCGGGAAAGGCCTGTCGAGAGCATCGAGTCCTCCAACCCACTCGTCGGCCACCTCTGCGCGACCGCCGGTGCCCAGGCTCGTCGCGGTGGCGCGTCCGGACATCGGACCGGGAGCCGCGGATCCGCCGTTCCCGGGGCGGAGCGGCGCACCGTTCTTTCGGCCGATGCGCCGCGCGGAGCGCTCTCTAGGCTGAGACCGTGCTGCGTGACGAGCTGCGAACCCTGTGGACCGAACCCCGGCCACCCGACGTACCCGGCCGGGTGTGGCGGGACTGGGCGCTGCTGGCCGCGGGCCTGACCGGGGTGGCGCTGGAGGCCACGCTGCGCCATGACGTCGTGTGGCGGCCGGTCGCCGTGGTGTTCGCCGTACTGCTGTGGGTGCTGCCGATGTGGCGCCGGACCCACCCGCTGGCGGTGGTCGCGGCCGGGTTCGGCGCGATGGTGCTGCTCCAGGTGGCCTCGGTGGTGGCCGCCCCGCCGGAGCCGGTCGGGCTGTACACCAGCCTGGTCGTGCTCCTGCTGGTCTACGCGCTGCCGCGGTGGGGCTCGGGGCGCGACATCGTGCTGGGCGGCGTCCTCGTCCTCGCCGCCGCCGCGCTGTCGACCCTCACCGACGACACCCCGGTCGTCGACCGGCTGGTCGGCTTCGTGTTCCTGCTGCTGCCTGCGGCGATCGGAGCGACCGTGCGGTGGCGGGCGGGCGCACGCGAACGGCAGTGGGAACGGGTGCGCTCCCGAGAGCGCGAACGGCTCGCCCGGGAACTGCACGACACGGTGGCCCACCACGTCTCGGCCATGGTGATCCGCGCCCAGGTCGGCCGGGTGGTCGCCGATCGGGATCCGGCGGCGGCGGTCGAGGCGCTGGAGGGGGTCGAGGAGGAGGGGGCGCGCACGCTGGACGAGATGCGGGCGATCGTCGCGGTACTGCGGGACCGCGGAGCGGGCGCCGAACTGGCGCCACCGGCCGGCATCGCCGACCTGGAGCGTCTGGTGTGCGCACCGGGCGGCCGGCTGCGGGTCGATCTCGGGCTCGACGGGGACCTGGAGGTGCTGCCCCCGGCCGTGGACGCGGCGGTCTACCGGATCGTGCAGGAGTCGGTGACGAACGCCATGCGGCACGCGGTCGACGCCACCGAGATCATCGTCCGGATCACCGGAGATCCCCGGCGGGTGACGGTGGTCGTCCAGGACGACGGGGCGCGCACCGGCCGGGGCCGCGCCGGATACGGCCTCGCCGGGCTGCGGGAACGGGCCGCCCTGCTCGGCGGTGAGCTGCATGCCGGCCCCGGCGCCGACCACGGCTGGCGGGTCGAGGCCGAGCTGCCACGAGGAAGGGTGGACAGCGGTGCCCATCCGCGTCCTGGTCGCTGACGACCAGCCGGTCATCCGTACCGGGCTGCGGATCATGCTGGACGTGCAGCCCGATGTCGAGGTGGTCGGTGAGGCGTCCGACGGGCACGAGGCCGTACGCCTGGCCCGGGATCTACGACCCGATGTCTGCCTGTTCGACATCCGGATGCCGGGGCTCGACGGGCTCGAGGCGACCCGGCTGATCGCCGGCCCGGACGTGCCCGACCCCTTGGTCGTGGTCCTGATCACCACGTTCGATCTCGACGAGTACGTCTACGGCGCGCTGCGGGCCGGGGCCCGCGGGTTCCTGCTCAAGGACGCCGGGCCGGAGCTGCTGGCGCAGGCCGTACGGTCGGCCGCCGACGGTGAGGCACTCATCGCGCCGAGCGTCACCGTCCGCCTGCTGCGGACGTTCGCGGACCTGCCGGCCGGGAGGCCCGCCGCGCAGCCGATCTCCCCGGTCACCCTCCGCGAGGAGGAGGTGCTGCTGGCGGTCGCCCGGGGACTGACCAACACCGAGATCGCCGACGCCCTCCACATCAGCCTGAGCACGGTGAAGACCCATCTGGCGAGCCTCATGGCCAAGCTCGGCGCCCGCAACCGGGTGGAGATTGCGATGTGGGCGTACGAGACCCGCCGGATCCTGCCGGGCACCTGACGCCCAGTTCCGTCAGCCCAATTCCGTCAGCTCAGTCCCACCAGAAGGACCACCGGGTGGCGTCGACGAGTTCGTCGGCGTATTCGGCCAGCGAGCCGGAGCCCTGCGTGATGTTGTCGGGGGCGAACGCGAAATGCTCGGCGGCCACCCGCAGCGCGTGCTCCCGGCCCACGGGCGGCGCCGCCACGCTCAGGTCCAGGGTGTCGAAGCCGAGCCCGATCAGCCGTGCACCGAAGCGGTCCTCCCAGTCGCGCAGCACGGCGGAGACCTTCGTGATGTCGTTCTCGTGGTTGGTCGGGCCGGTCCAGCCGAGCACCGTGGGCACGTCGGCGCCGCGAGCGGCCGGCACCAGCCCGGGCCGGGGACCGGGGAGCCGGCCGGACCGCAGCAGGGCACGGAATTCCGCCCCGGCCCGCTCATCGGGGTCGCGCAGCGGGACACCGGCGGCGGCGCAGCCGGGCCAGCCGTGCAGGAACGGGGCGACGAGGTCGAGAAGATCCTCCTCGCCCGGCTCGGGCTCGGGCTCGCCCGCCACCCACCAGTCACGCAGCAGCGCCCCGGGGTCGTGGTCGGACGGTGTGCCGCGGACCCGGCCCGCAGACAGCTCGTCGGTGAGCCACGGACGGTCCGGCTCCCGCTCGGACAGGCCGTGCAGCAGCAGCGGCCACAGCCCGGTCTGCGCGTGCCGCGCCCGCGCGTCGGCCCACCAGCCCCCGTCGAGGGCGACCTCGGGCAGCTGGAGCGGACTCTGCCGCGCGCGGTCGCGGCGCTTTCCGAAGAGCATGCCGCGACGCTAGCGGGCGGGTACGACGATCCGCCGATTGCGGGGCGCCGCGGTCGGCGTTCAGGCGAGCCAGCCGGGACGGATCAGTCCGGCCTCGTACGCGTGCACCACGAGCTGGGCGCGGTCGCGGGCGCCCATCTTGACCATCGTCCGGCTCACGTGGGTCTTCGCGGTCGCGGGGCTGATCACGAGGCGGGCCGCGATCTCGTCGTTGGACAGACCCTCGGCGACCAGCACCAGCACCTCCCGTTCCCGGTCGGTGAGCTGGTCCAGGCCACGGGGCACGGCGGCGGGGCGGGTGCGGGCACCGCCGGGGGCGGCGAACTCCCCGATCACCCGGCGGGTCACGCTCGGCGACAGCAGGGCGTCACCGGCCGCGACGGCCCGTACGCCGCGCAGCAGCTCGACCGGCTCGGTGTCCTTGACCAGGAACCCGGCCGCCCCGGTGCGCAGCGCCTCGAACACGTACTCGTCCAGCTCGAAGGTGGTCAGGATGACCACCTTCGTGCCCGCGAGTCCGGGGTCGGCGACGATGCGCCGGGTCGCCTCCAGGCCGTCGACGCCGGGCATCCGGATGTCCATGAGCACCACATCGGGGCGCGTCTGCCCGGCGAGCTGCACGGCGGCCAGGCCGTCACCGGCCTCCCCCACCACTTCGATGTCGGGTTCCGCGTCGAGCAGGGCGCGGAATCCCGCCCGGACCAGGGCCTGGTCGTCGGCCAGCAGCACCGAGATCATGCGCCACCCCGCGCGGCCACGGCGGCGGTCGGCAGGGTGGCGGCGACCACGAACCCGCCGCCGGGCTCCGGTCCGGCGCGCAGGGTGCCGCCGAGCGCCTCGGCGCGCGCCCGCATCCCGACGATGCCGTTGCCCTCCGGCGCCGCAGCGGCCCCGGCCGGCCCGGTGGCACCGGGGCCGCTGGGGCCGCTGCGGCCCCGGCCGGCCCCGAACAGGCCGGCCGCGCCGGACAAGCCGGTCCCGCCGGACAAGCCGGTCCCGCCGGACAAGCCGGTCCCGCCGGATAGGCCGGTCGAGCCGGACAGGCCGGTCGCGGCGCCCGGTCCGGTGGAGGACGCCACGCCGCCGGACTCGTCCGCGCCGTCGTTACGGACGGACAGGCGCAGCTCGTCGGCCGCGTACTCGACAGTGACCCGGGCGGTCGCGCCGGGTGCGGCGTGGCGGCGCACGTTGGTCAGGGCCTCCTGGACGATCCGGTACGCGGCCCGGTCCACCTCGGCGGGCAGTTCCCGGCGTTCGCCGCTGGTCGTGGTGGTGACCGGCAGGCCCGCGTCGGCGGTCAGGTCGGCCAGCCGGTCCAGCCCGAGTGCGGGCTGGCGCGGCGCTGCCTCCTCCTCGGGCCGCAGCACCCCCAGCACGGCCCGGACCTCGCGCAGGGCCTCCGCGCTCGCCGTCTTGATCGCCGACAGCGCCTCCCGAGCCTGCTCCGGGCGGCTGTCCATGAGGTGCAGACCCACGCCGGCCTGCACGTTGATCAATGACAGGTGGTGACCGAGGACGTCGTGCAGCTCACGGGCCATGCGCAGCCGCTCCTCCGACGCCTGCCGGCGCTCCTGCTCCTCGTGGGCGCGGGCCCGCTCGGCCCGTACCTTCATGATCTCGGCGAAGTGCTCCGCGCGGGCCTTCGCCGCGCCGCCCAGCAGCACGGTCACCACCAGCCCGGCGGCGACCAGCAGCGCGGCCCGCACGTCGATGTGCGCGGCCGGGGCCAGCCCGAGCGGCGCCGCGAACGGCCCGGTGACCAGCACCCAGACGATCCAGCCCGCGGCGGCCACGGCCACCGCGCGCCGACGCCGCCCCGCCTTGACCGCGCTGAACAGCGCGATCACCGAAGCGACCGCGTACGGCCAGCGCGGGGCGGTCAGCGCGGCGAAGCCGATCGCTGCCACGGCGGCGACGCAGAGTACGCCGATCGGGGCGCGCCGCCGCCACGCCAGCGCGAGCGGCCCGGCCACCAGCAGCGCGTACGCGAGGAGGTCGCGCGGGGGTGGCACCGCGGCGGCCAGCTGCCCGGCGCCGAACACGTGGAAGCCGAGCGCGACGATCACCGCCGCGCCGAACCCTGCCCGGCGCGGCCCGGGCCAGTGCCTCGGATACGTGTCCCGCACGTCTCGAACCTACGGCACCCGCCCGCGCCCGGGCATCCACGCCGGGGGGCGCCCGGCCTGCGCCGACCGGGGTAGCAGCGGTGCCCGGCGTACTCCCCCGGGAGTACGCCGACGCGCTGGGCTGCGCCGGAGCACGGGCGTACGGATGCTCCGCCGGACCGACGCGTCGGGGCCCGGATCCGGCCACCCTGGAGTCGTGTCCCGCCCCGACCTGGAGGTCACCGTGAACGTGCATGACGACAAAGCCTGGTCCGGACCGAACCGGCTCCGGACCTCCGACAGTGAACGCGAGCAGGTCGCCACGATCCTGCGCGCCGCAATGGGCGAGGGCCGCCTGAATCTCGCCGAGGGCGAGGAGCGGCTCGCCGCCGCGTACGCGGCCACCTACCGCGACGAACTCACCCGGCTGACCGCGGACCTGCCGGGTGGCGGCCGGACCGCGCTGCTGGAGACGCCGCAGGCCCGCTCGGCCGCCCGGCGCGGGGTGCGCCGCCACGCCGGGTTCGTGTTCGTGCTCGCGTTTCTGCTGCTGGGCCTGTGGGTGCTGTCCGGGGCGCACGTGTTCTGGCCCGCGATCCCGCTGGCGTTCCTGTCCATCGGCTTCTTCCGGCACGCCCGGTACCGCCGGTACGCGTACCACCACCACGGCATCGCCCCGTGGAACGCACCCGGCCACCGGTGATCATCGACACTCCGACGTGGACGTGGCGGTCGTTGAACGCCCCTTTCCGCTCTGCCATGGTGGCGGGGTTTAGCTCCGGCCACAGCGGACCGGGCGCACGGGGAGGGGACGGCCGCCATGATGGGTCCTTCGCACGCGCTGTCGGGGGCGGCGGCCTGGCTGGCCGGTTGCTGGGCGCTGGACCACCTGGCCGGGTACGGCCAGTCGCCGCTGGCGGTGGCCGTGGGCACCACGATGTGCGCGGGTGGTGCGCTGCTGCCCGACCTGGACCTGTCCGGCCGGGTTACCCGTAACCAGGGCGGCGCCACGGTGGCCCGTACGTTCGGGGTGTTCTCGCTGTTCGTGGCGGAAGTCGTGGAGAAGGTCTCGCTCGGTGTCTACACAGCGACCCGGCTGCGGAGGGACCCGCGCCGGGACAACGGGCACCGGACGTTCACCCACACCCTGCCGTTCGCGGCGCTGGTGGGGTGGGGCACCACCGAGCTGTGCGTACGCTTCGGCAAGTGGGCCGTGGTGGCGATCGTGTTCTTCACCGCGGGGCTGGCGCTGCGCGGGCTGTTCGACGAGTGGGCGGAACGGGCCGGGTGGCTGATCGTCACGGCGGCCGCCGGAGTGATGGCGTGGTTCACCTGGCTGCACCTGCCGGGCGACCGCGGCTATCCGCTGCTCGGCGTGGCGGTCGGGGTGGGCTGCGTGGTGCACCTGCTCGGCGACATGATCACAAAAAACGGGGTGCCGATCCTGTGGCCGATCCCGCTGGGCCGCCGGATGTGGCGGATGATCGGCGTGCCCAACGCCATGGCGGTGAAGGTCGGCGGGCCGGGTGAGGTGATCGTGCTGCGCACCCTGTTCACGCTGGTCTCGGTGCTGGCGGTGGCGGGCATGTTCGCGCCGCACCTGTGGCACCGCTTCGACCTGGACACCTGGGCCGACAACGCCCACTGGGAGCGGTAGCTTCCGCCACATCGGGGCGGATGGCCTCAGGTACGACGTCGCGTCGCCGACTCTGACCTCCGGGATCAGCCGGAGGATTCGGAGTCGATATGCGCAAGTGGCGGCGGTCTGGGAGTAGCGCGGGCACGCACCCGCTGGCCCGTTTCGGTGACTCGATCTACGAGGCGTTCGACAACGCGCCCGCCGCGCTGGTCATCGCGGATCACTCGGGTCAGATCCTCTACCGGAACCATGCGGCGGGCCGGGCTGTCGCGGCTCTCGCCGAGCGGCAGGGCCCGGAGGCGGTGGCGGAGCTCCAGACGATCCTCAAGAACACCGTGCCGAAGATCGACTCGGTGCCGTACGTGAACCCCGCCGAGCCCGGAGCGCTCGTGCAGGGAACCGCGATCTACGACCGGTTCCCCGGTGGCTTCCTGGTGACCTACGTCGACACCACGGAGCAGTCCAAGGCGCAGGCGCTCGCCGCCGAGCTGGCCCAGGAACTCTCCACGGCCAGCACCTCCCTGGCCGAGGCCGGGCAGGAACTGGTCGGCAACGCGCGGCGCAGTTCCGAGCAGGCCGACGGTGTCTCGCAGGGCTCCGCCGAGCTGACCGAGAGCATCAAGGAGATCTCCCGGGGCGTCAACAGCGCCTCGTCCAGCACCACCGCCGCGGTGCAGGCAGCGCGCGACGCCACCCGACGGATGGCGCAGCTGCAGGAGTCGAGCCAGCGGATCGGCAGTGTCACCAAGCTGATCACCGAGATCGCCGAGCAGACCAAGTTGCTGGCGCTGAATGCGACCATCGAGTCCGCGCGGGCGGGCGAGATGGGCAAGGGCTTCGCCGTCGTCGCCGGTGAGGTCAAGGAGCTGGCCGCGCGTACCGCGGAGGCCACCGGCCAGATCTCGGAGATCATCGAAGGCATCCAGACGGAGAGCACCGAGGCCGCCGAGGGGATCTCCGGGATCGTCGAGCTGATCGACGCGGTCGCCGAGCAGCAGGGCATGATCGCCGGGGCGGTCGAGGAACAGAGCGCGACCAGCTCCGAGATGACCGGCGGCATGCAGGCCGTCGCGGACGCGGTCCAGTCCTCCGCCGAGGCCGCCGAGACCGTCCTGGCCGCCGCGGCCAGCCTGAAGGACCAGGCCGCCCGCCTCATCACGCTCACCGCCGCCGCGGATCACTGACCATCGGCCCACGTGCTCCGCGAGCACGTGGACCGCGCCGGATCCTTCACCCGGCGACGATGGCGAGTCCCGCGCCGGATCCTTCACCCGGCGACCATGGCGAGTCCCGTGCCGGATCCGGGCGGCCCGTTCACCCTGCGCCGCGGGCGGTCAGGCGGCGTCGGCGTAGCACTCCACCACGGACACGTCGAGGGGGAAGCGCACCGCGCTCGCCCCGAACAGCAGCCGCCCGGCCTCGGCGGCGCTGGCCCGCACCGCGGCGACGACCCGGTCGGCCTCCTCGGCCGGGCAGTGCACCACCACCTCGTCGTGGACGAAGAAGACCAGCTCGGCGCGGGTGTCCGTCAGCGCGGTGCGGAGCGTGGCCAGCAGCACGAGGGCCCACTCCGCGGCCGTGGCCTGGATGACGAAGTTGCGGGTGAACCGGCCCCGGGCCCGCCCGGACGCGCCCCCTTGCGGCGACTCGGCCGAGCCCAGCTCCTCGGGCGGCTCCAGGCCCGCGTCGCGCCAGGCCGTGGCGGCGGGCGGGCAGGTACGCCCCAGCCAGGAACGGACCAGTCCCCCGGCCTCGCCGGTACGGGCGGCGGCCTCCACGTACTCGAAGGCCGTGGGGTAGCGCTGGCGCAGCACCGCGAGGGCGGGCACCGCGGCGCCGCCGGTCTGGCCGTACATGGCGCCGAGCAGGGCCAGCTTGGCACGGGCCCGGTCGCCGCCGAACGCATCGGCGGCCAGGGCGGCGTACAGGTCGCCGGCACCGGCGGCCGCGGCCAGCCCGGCGTCGCCCGCGACGGCGGCCAGCACGCGCGGCTCCAGCTGGCCGGCGTCGGCGACCACGAACGTCCAGCCGGGATCGGCGACGACGGCCCGGCGCACCACCTTGGGGACCTGCAGGGCGCCGCCGCCGCGGGTGGCCCACCGGCCCGAGACGACCCCGCCGGGCACGTACTCCGGGCGGAACCGGCCGTCGCGCACCCACGCGTCGCGCCACGCCCAGCCGTGCGCCGTCCAGATCCGGTACAGCTCCTTGAACTCCAGCAGCGGCTTGACCGCCGGGTGCTCCACCCGGCGCAGCACCCACGCCCGGGTGTTCGGCACGTCGATGCCCGCGCGGGCGAACGCGCGCAGCACCTCGGCGGGCGAGTCCGGGTGCAGGCCGTGCACCCCGAACGCGTCGTTGACCTCGGCGGACAGCTCGGCGAGGCGGCGCGGCGGCCCGACCGGCTGCGGCGCGCCCAGCAGCTCGCGCAGTAGCTCGTCGTGGATGTCGGGGCGCCACGGCAGGCCGACCCGGCCCATCTCGGCGCCGACCAGGGCGCCGGCGGACTCGGCGGCCAGCAGCAGCCGGAAGCGGCCGGGATGCTCCGTGGCGGCGACGCGACGCTGCTGGTCGGCGTACACCTCGACCAGGGCACGGAGCCGGTCGGGCCCGGCGGCGGCCGGCGGGCCGGTGGTGGTCTCGAACAGGGCGCCCTGGGTCTGGCCGGGCGGCTCGGGCGGGCGGGGTGGCGGGTCGGCGGGCACCGGCGCGCCGGTCAGCCGGGCCAGGGCCGCCGCCAGGGCCCGCGGCTCACCCCACCGGCCGGCGTAACCGAGCAGCAGCGCCTCGGACAGCTCGATGTCGTGGCAGCGCGCGACCCGCACCCCGGCACGCAGCAGGGCAGGATAGACCTCCATGGTGGCGGGCCAGACCCAGCGCACCGGGCCGGCGGCCTCGTGGGCGCGCAGTGCGGCGGCCAGGTCGTCGACCGCCTCGCGGGCGGCCGACGGGGTGCCGTCGGGGTCCAGCGGCTGGAGCAGACCGGCGCACGCCGCAGCGCCGGCGGGCTCCCCGCCGGCAGGACTCGGCACCACCGCGACCAGCACGTCGGCCATTGTGCCGCCGGGGTGTGACAGTTGATGCCTACGCCGAGGTGCGGGACAGCCGCTCCAGGACGTGCACCTCGTCGGTGATCCGGCCGACCTGACCCGCCGCCTCCTGCACGCTCATCGCGATCTGCCGGACCGACGTCGACTGCTGTTCGAGCGCGGCGGCCAACGCCGTGTTGTGCGAGGACAGGTCGCCCACGCTCGCGGTGATCTCCGAGACCCGTTCCACCGCGGCCGCCACCTGGGCCTGCACCTCGCCGAGGGTGCGGGCGATGGTCTCGGCGTTGCCGCCGGACTGGTGGGCGAGGTCCTTGACCTCACCGGCGACGACCGCGAAGCCGCGCCCCGCCTCCCCGGCCCGCGCCGCCTCGATCGTGGCGTTGAGGGCCAGCAGGTTGGTCTGTTCTGCCACGCCGTGGATGACGTCGGAGGCCGCCATGATCTGCTCGCTGGACTTCTCCAGGGCACGCATGAGCTCCGAGGCGTTGCCGGCCTTGGTCGCCACCGTACCGGTGATCTCCTCGGTGAGGTGCGCGGTCCGGGTCAGCTCCTCGATGGCCTGCGACATCTCGTCGCTGGCGGTGGCGACCGCCGCGGTCTCGCGGCGGACCTGCTCGGCCGCCTCGGCCAGCACGGCGCCCTTGTCGGCGATCTGCTGCTGGATCCGCTGCCGCTGGGACAGTTCCGCGTCGGTGGCGGCGATCCGCTCCCGGTCGGCCCTTTCCCGGTCGGCGGCCGCCTGGGCCTGCGCCTCGGCGGCGCGCTGCTCGGACGCGACGGACGCGGCGCTGGCGGCATCCAGCCAGCCGCGCAGCACGTGCATGGTCATGCCGATGGCGGTCACCGACATCCACGACACGATGGTCAGTGCGGCGGCGTGCACCGGGGTCTCGGACAGGAACAGCGGAATGCCGATGCCCATCGTGGCGAGCACCGAGGTGGCGACCAGGTCACGCCGGTCGAGCGAGAACCCGACCCACATCAGCAGCATCGAGTATCCGACGATCACCATGAGCCGGTTATCGCGGCCGCCCAGGCCGGTCAGGAGAAGGTTCCCGACGGCCATGACCACGGTGATGCGCACCAGGAACACGGGCAGCCGGTGCAACTTGATCACGAACATCGCGACGGCCACCGCCAGCGCGGTGACGCCGGGGACAGCCAGCCACAGTCGCGCCGTGGCGTGATCGGTGCTGAGCAGCGACACCAGCGCGGCGAACCCCCAGACCAGCCACAGGGGCGGCAGGAGCTTGCCCGACAGCGTCATGTCCTGCGACGGACGGGGACACGCAGCCTCGGCGGCGGAGGGCGTCGCGGGCAGGGCGGGGGCGGCAGTCTCGTCGGTCACGTGCCTGTGTTCGGCGCACCGGTGAGCCTTCTTGAGGAGAGCAAGACCACCTCACCGGCAGGCTCGTGAAGTCCGACATTTGGGCGCCCCTACTTCACCGCGCCCGCAGTCAGGCCGGCCTGGATCTGGCGCTGGAAAATCGCGTACATGACGATCATCGGCAGGATCGCCAGGGTGAGCGCCGCGAACAGGGTCGACCACTCCGCGTGGTATCCGGCGGACGTACTGATGTTGGCGATGCCCTGGGTGAGCACCCACTTGGAATCCGCACCGGCCCCTTGCATGATCACCACGGGTAGCAGGTACTGGTTCCACTGGCCGACGATGTTGAAGATGGTGATGCTGACCAGTCCGGACCTGGCCATCGGCAGCATGATCTGGAAGAACTGCCGGGTGTGCGAGGCACCGTCCATCGTGGCCGCTTCGGCGATCTCGTTCGGCAGCGTCTTGAAGAACGCGGCCAGGAAGAACACCGTGAACGGCAGCGAGTACGCGATGTAGACCAGGATCAGCCCGGTGAACGTGTTGATCAGGCCCAGGCCCTTGAGGATGAAGAACAGCGGCACCAGCGCCATGAACGTCGGGAACGCGAGCCCCGAGACGAACATGTAGTAGATGAACCGGTTGCCGAAGAACCGGTACCGGGCCAGCACGTACGCGGCCATCGAGCCGAACAGCATCGTGCCCGCGGTGCTCAGCAGCACCACGAAGACGCTGTTGAGGAAGTACCGCCCGACGTGCGCTTCGGTCCACGCGTTCGCGTACGTGTCGAACGAGAAGTGCTCGGGCAGCGCGAACGGCTTGCCCAGGAAGATCTCTGTGTTGCTCTTGAAGGACGCCAGGACCACCCAGATCAGCGGTCCCGCGGTGGCCAGCGCCCACACCACGAGGGAGATGTGGGCGAGGCCGCTGAGCGCGCGGATCTCCTTCTTCGCGCTGGGCGCCTTTCCGGTGCCGGACTCGGCCCGGTGGGTGGGCGCAGGGGGTTTGGTGCTGGTGGCGTTGGTCATCGCCGCGCTCCCGTCTCTCTCACATTTCCACGGACTCGCGGCGGGTGACCCGCAGGGTCAACGCGGCGAAGGTCAAGGTCAGGAAGAACAGCACCACGCCGAGCGCGGAGGCGTATCCGGCCTGCGAGTACTCGAAGGCGTTGCGGTAGATCATCAGGCTGAGCACAGAGGTGGCGCCGTCCGGGCCGCCCCGGTCCACACTCATGATGTTGACCAGCGCGAACGCGTCGAAGGCGGCGATGCCCAGGTAGACCCAGGCGACCTGGATGGTGCTCCACAGCAGCGGGACGGTGACCCGGAAGAACAGCGTGAGCCGGGTGGCGCCGTCCAGCGCGGCGGCCTCGTAGATCTCGTTCGGGATGGAGCCCATGCCCGCCGAGAACAGCACCACGTAGAAGCCGATGGCCTGCCAGACCAGCACCGCGAGGATGCAGGCCAGGGCGAAACGCTTGTCCGCCAGCCAGAGCAGCGGCTCGCCCGGCAGCAGACCGTTGAGCAGGCCGCTCTCGTCCGGCGAGAAGACCCGGCCGAAGATCACCGCGATGATGGCGAGGGCCAGCAGCTGCGGGAAGAAGAAGATGACCCGGTAGAACTTCGAGCCCCACACGCCGCGCTGGACCCCGCCGCGGGCGCCGCCGCCCACGTTCAGCAGGAACGCGAAGACCAGCGCGATGAGGATCGTGATCAGCGGCAGCAGGATCAGCAGCACGAGATTGTGCCGCAGCGAACTCCAGAAGAGGTCGTCGTGCCACAGCTTCGTGAAGTTGTCCAGGCCGATGTACTTGATCGGGCCCAGACCGGACCAGCTGGTCAGCGACAGCTGGAAGGTCTGGATGTACGCCGCGACCACGAAAGTGACGTAGAGCGCCACGGGCACGGCAAGGAAGCCGATGATGAAGGGATACTTGCCGTGCCGCATGGCGCTCTCCGTCCTCTCCGGTCCGATCAGCGCTTGAACTTCTGGATGGACGAGTCGGCCTTGACGGCGTCGGCGACCTTCTGCATGCGCTGGCAGAACTTGTCCGCGGTGCCACCCTGGAACATCAGCTCGTTGGTCGCGGCGCGCGCCTCGTCGTCGAGCTTCTTGTACCAGGTGTCGAAGCGGTAGCTGAAGACGTCCTGGCCGGCCGCCTTGAGCATGTCGTTACCGCTGGTCAGACCGGGCGAGATGGTCATGCCGTCGGTGGCGCCCTGCACCACGGTCAGCGTCTTGGTGAGCTTGGTGAAGCCGATCGCGGCCTCCTTGCTCAGCATCGTGCGCAGGTACTCCATGCCGCCACGCGGGTTCTTGCCCTTGGACGAGACGAAGTAGATCTCGCCCGCGGAGGCGTAGATCGCGGTCTGCGGCAGCTTGTCCGAGGAGGTGACGCTGGGCACCGGGGAGACGGCGTACTGGAAGCTGGCCGGGGTGTCGGCGGCCTGCTCGTTCTCCAGCCAGGAGCCGGAGGGGTAGAACGCCACCTTGTCCTGGTCCTGCTGCAGCTGAACCTCTGTGTGCTTGAGGCCGAGGAAGGACTTGTTCGTGTACTTGGCGCCGATCTCGGCCCACGCGGCGGCGGCCTGCTTGACGGGCTCTGCCGTCCAGGCGCCGTCCTCCAGGTTGTCGATGTTCTTCAGGATGTCCGGGCCGCCGATCTTCGCGGCGCTGGTGAGGATCACCAGGTACTGGTAGTACGACGCGTTGGCGCCCGCGTAGCCGTACGGCGTGATGCCGGCGGCCTTGATCTTGTCGCAGAGCGCGGTGAACTCGGCCCAGGTCTTCGGCGCGGTCCAGCCGTTCTTCTGGAACAGCTTCGCGTTGTGCCACAGCCCGAAGACCGTGTACGCGTAGTTCAGCGCGTACGGCTTGCCGTCGAACGTGCCCTGCTCGATGGTGCCCGGCACCAGCGTGTCCTTGACCGTCTTACCGGCGATGTCCAGCGACGGCGCCGCGAACAGCTCGGTGAGGTCCTGGGCCTGGCCGGCCGCGACGAGCGCGCCCATGTCCATCAGCTTCGAGCCCGAGTTGTTGATCATGTCGGGCGAGTCGCCCGCGTTGATCCGGGGCTGCACGACGGTCGAGATCTCCTGGGTGGCGGAGTACGTCACCTTCGAGTCCGGCCACTTCTTGTTGTAGAGCGGAGTGTCCACATCGGTGGCGTACTTGGTGCCCAGGCCGCCGTCGAAGATGACGATCTCGACGGGCGCCTTCGGGTCCAGGCCCAGCGGGTTGTCCGCGCTCTTGGTGCCCTCTGCCTGCTTCTGCGTGTCGTCGGAACCACCGACGCAGGCGCTGAGCAGCCCGGCCGCGGGGGCGGCCATGAGCCCGACAGCGGCGGCGCGCTGCAGCAGCGTACGGCGGTCGACCCCGGGGGTGGCGGGAGTTATCTCGGTCATCGGCTTCTCCTCGAAATTGCTGATGGTGCTCTGGCTGGTCAGCCCTTGACGGCGCCGGCGGTGAGACCGGCGGCGATGTTGCGCTGGATGATGAGGAAAAAGACCACCACCGGAAGGGAGGTGATGATCGCACCGGCCATGAGGGGGCCCCAGGCGGTACCGCGGTTCGTCTGGTTCTGCAGCAACCAGGCCATCAGGTTCTGCTTCTCCGGACTGTTCAGGGTGTTGATGATGATGAACTCGTTCCACGCCTGAATGAAGCCGTAGACCGAGGTCGCCACGAGACCGGGACCGGTCAGCGGCAGGATGATGCGCCAGAACGTCTGGAACCGGCTGCACCCGTCGATGAGCGCGGCCTCGTCCAGCTCCTTGGGGATCGCGGCGATGAAGCCGCGCAGCGTCCACACCGTGTACGGCAGGATCAACACAAGGTACGTGATGCTCACACCGACGAGGCTGTTCGTCAAGTTCGCCTTCTGCAGCATCAGAAACAGCGGGATCAGCAGCGCCAGGAACGGTACGAGCTGCACCGCCAGCACGACCAGGATGATGCCGCGGCGGCCGTGGAACTTGAACCGGGCGATCGCCAGTGCGGCCAGGAACCCGACGACGAGCGCGCCGAGCACCGCGAACACTGTGACGATGAGCCCGTTCAGCAGATCCTGCAGGAACAGCGGCGCCTTGAAGGCGGAGGTGAAGTTGTCCAGCGTCGGGTGTTCGGGCACAAAGGACGGCGTGAGCTGAAGAACCTCGGGGCCGGGCTTGAACGCCGTATTGATCACCCAGTACACCGGGAAGATCATCACGATCGAGAACAGGATGCCGGCGAAGTTCGCCAGCAGCGTGCCGGTCCGGCTGCGGCCGACGGTCAGCACCGCGTCGTCGTCGGCATGCCTCTTGCGTACCCGGCGCGCGCGGGTGGTGGGTGCGGCGGCGACCATCAGTCCACCTCTCCGATCTTGAACATCTGCCGGATGTAGAACGCCATGACGCCGAGCATCAGCAGGACCGTGATGACAGAGATCGCCGAGCCGAGGCTGTAGTTGGAGCGGCCGAACGCCTGGGTGAACGCGTACGTGGCAAGGGTCTGGTATTCCGCCTCGACCTTGCTGTCGCGCAGCACCCAGGGCTGGGTGAACAGGCCGAAGTTCCAGATCACCGACAGCGTCGTGACGATGATGAGCAGCGGCCGCAGGATCGGCAGCGTGATGCCGCGCAGCGCCTGCCAGGCGTTCGCACCGTCCACCGTGGCCGCTTCCAGCAGCTCCTTGGGCACCTGGGTGAGACCCGCGTTCAGCGTGATCGCCAGGAACGGGATGCCGGCCCAGACCACCAGGGTGGTGATGACGATCCAGCCCTGCGTCGGCGACAGGAACCAGCTGTGGTTCTGGAAATCCACGCCGGGCAGCTTGTCGATGAGGTAGTTCAGGACGCCGAAGTCGGCGTCGGTCATCCACTTGAAGATCTGCGCGGCGACCAGCTGGGGCATCGCCCAGACGAACATCATCGCGACGATCATGAACAGCCGGACCCGGCGGTGCACCCGGCGCATCAGCAGCGCGATCGCGAGTCCGAGCACGACGGAGATCACCACCGACACCGCGGTGAAGACAACGGTACGGCGGACCACGGTCCAGAAGACCGGGTCGGTGAGCACCTTTGTGTACTGGTCGACGCCGACCCACGGCGGGGTCCGGCCGGTGATCAGCTCGCGCAGCCGCATGTTCTGGAACGACAGCACGACCATGCGGTACAGCGGGTAACCGAGCAGGCCGAGCAGCACCAGCAGGGTGGGCAGCGCCAGCAGCCACGGCGTACGCGAGTCCGCCGAGCGGCGGCGGGTGCGCGTGACCGCGGGCGGCGCGATGATGTCGGACGGCGTCATCACCGGGTCGGTCGTCGGGGAGTCGACGGCGTGCATCGTGCTGCTCCTTTCCGCTCGTCTCGTCTGGTGGTGTGCCGCCCGCCCGGTCCCCCCGGACGGGCGGCACCGGGCGTCAGCCCTCGTTGAGGATCGTGTTGATCTGCTGGTCGGCCCACGCGGCCGCGTCCTGGACGGACTTCTTGCCGGTGGTGATGTCGCGCAGCATCTGCTGCAGGACGGTGGCCTTCTCCACGTCCGCCCACTTCTCGGCGTTCGGGGTGAACCAGCTGGTCTTCGCGGCGGCCGCGGCGGCCTCGCTGCCCGGCTGGGCGGCGGCCTTGTCGAGCAGCGCGGTCGAGTTGGGCAGCACGCCCTTCGCGATCAGGCCCTGCATCGACTGGCTGTCCGTGAAGTACTTGATCCACTGGGCGGCCAGCTGCTTGTTCTGGCTCTTCTCGGTGACGCCGAGGTTGGAGCCGCCGAGGAACGACGGGGTCTCCGGCATCGGCGCGGTGGCCAGCTTGCCGTACACCTTGGTGTTGACCATGGCGGAGTTCGGGTCGTTCGGGTCCTTCTTTACCTGCTCCGCGGCGCCCTTCTCCCAGGTGTTGCCCATGAACATCGCGGCGTGGCCCTGGGCGAACAGCGCGGCCTGGTCGTTCTCGTCCTTGGCCGGGTCGGCCTGCGAGTACTTCTTCACCAGGTCGGCCCAGCGCTGCAGGCCCTGCACGGCGGCGGGCTGGGACAGCTGGCCCTGCCACTTGTCGCCGTTCTTCACAGCGATCTCGCCGCCGGTCGCCTTGACGAAGCTCATCGCGGCGTACCAGTAGGTCGGCATGTAGAACGCGCCGAACTTCGCGTCGGACTTGTTGGCGGCGGCCAGCTTGTCCGCGTCGGAGAGCAGCTCCGCGTACGTGGCGGGCGGCGCGGTGATGCCGGCCTTCTTGAACAGGTCCGTGCGGTAGATCAGCACCCGGGCGCCCGCGTAGTACGGCACGCAGTAGGTCTTGCCGTCCAGCTCGCACGCGCCGGACAGGCCGGACAGCCAGGTGCCGGAGTTCTCGAAGTCGCCCTTGTTCAGCGCGGTGAAGCCGCCGTTGAAGACGTACTTGGAGAACTCGGTGTTGCCGAGTTCCACCACGTCGGGCACGTCGGCGCCGGCCAGCGTGGCGTCGAGCTTGGTCAGGTGGTTGGCCCACTGCTGGTACTCGACGTTGACCTGGGCGCCGGTCGCCGCGGTGAACCGCTTGTTGGCGTCCTCGACGACGTTCTTCCACGCGGACTCGGCGTCGACCATGAGCCAGACCTTGACGGTCTTGCCGGCGCCGTTGACCGCGCCGGTCGCGGTGGTGGTGGCCTCGTCCTTGTCGCTCGAACCGCCGCAGGCGGCGGCTCCGAGCAGCGTCGCGGCAAGCGCTGCGGTGACCGCGATGGTGCGCTTCACGCTGTCCTCCTTGAGGGATGTCTGTGGTCTGAGGTGGGGTGGGGGCGGTGCTTTATGGGGTGGGGTTCGTTCATGGCGAATGCCCGTCCTTGGCGGCCTTGTGACCGTGGACGGCCTGTGCGGTGCGCTGGAACGCGGCATGCGAACGTTCGTGGGTTCGCTGCGCGACCGCGACGTAGAGCAGGTCGAGGACGACCAGTTGGGGGTGGCGCGCCGACAGCGCGTCGGGCCGGAACGTGGTCGCCTGGGTGGCGGTGACCAGCACGATGTCGGCCAGTTCCGCCAGTGGGGAGCGCGGGAAACTGGTCAGCGCGATCGTGGTGGCGCCCCGGCTGCTGGCCTCGGCCAGCAGCTCGATGGTCTCGCCGGTCTCGCCGGAGTGCGAGATGCCGAGCGCGACGTCGCCGGGCCGCGACAGGGCGGCGCTGGCCAGGCCGTTGTGCACATCGGTCCAGGCCCAGACGGGTACGCCGATGCGGTGCAGGCTGAACTGCATCTCGTGGCCGACCAGCGCGCTGCCGCTGGCGCCGAAGATGTTGACCCGGCCCGCGGCGGCGACGGCGACCGCGGCGCGCTCCACCTCGGCGAGGTCGAGCAGCGTGGCGGTGTCGTGCATGGCCTGGGTGTCCGCGGCCATGATGTGCTGCAGGACGCGCTCCAGCGGGTCGCCGGGCTGGATCTCGCGGCCGATGTCGACCGTCCAGCCGGCCGAGCGGGCCCGGCCGGTCTCGGCGGCGATGCCCAGGCGCAGGTCGGCGTAGCCCTCGAAGCCCAGGGCCCGGCAGAACCGGGTGACCGTGGCCGGGGAGGTGCCGCTGCGCTCGGCGAGCTCGACGATGGTCGCGCGGGAGGCGGCGGCCGGGTCGGCGAGGACCTGCTCCGCGACCCGCTGCAGGGCACCCGTGAACTCCGGCAGCATCGAGCGGACCCGGACCAGCGCGCCGCTGGACGCGTCGACCGCAGGCTTCGCGTCGCGCTCGGGGGAATCGACGACCGCGGTCGACGACATGCCGTCCACCTCTGGCTCCACCATCGGCCGCCCTTTCAGCAAGGAGTGTTAACTGTCGCGGTAAAAGTTCTTACTGCGGACCCCCTCCTGTCAAGACCATGGGCGAAGTTTTCAAACCGTTACGAGAGCGGAGCTCGTGAATCCCTGTTACGGCGACACCGGTTGACGCGCGTCGATCCCGATATGGACGAATCGGCGTGTCCGCCGTCACAAAGTCGCTTTTGCAGGTATTTATCCGTCGTCCTTTTGGCCCGCCAGCGACGCCTGATGGACGCCTACCGATCCACTGTTCGGATGATTTCCGAGGGCGGCGGAAACCCGCGGTTCACCGCCGACTTCCGCCGGAAACCCTCTGCGGCCCGTCCTCGCATGACGAAAAAATTGCCCGTCCCGACAATCGTGGGCAAAAAAACGCCCGCCGGATCACCGGCGGGCGTGACGGGGCGACGGCGTGGTCAGGCGGTGGCGCGGATGGCCTCCGCGAAGACCTCGGAACGGTGCTCGAAATTGCGGAAACGGCCGTAGCTCGGCGCCGCCGGGGACAGCAGCACCACTCCCCCGGCCGGGGTCACCTCGCGCGCCAGGCGCACCGCCGCGGGCAGATCCTCGGCGTTCTGGGTACGCACCCCCGGCAGCCCCGCCAGCGCCGACAGGATCCGCGGGCCGCTGTCCGGCAGCCCGATCACGGTGATCTCCCGCCCCCGCAGGTGCTCCCGCAGCGGCCCGTAGTCCAGCCCCCGGTCCGTGCCGCCGACCAGGACGGTCAACGGCCGCCCCTCGTACGCGTCGATCGCGTGCATCGCCGAGTACGGGCTGGTCGACAACGTGTCGTCGACGAACGTCAGACCCGACGGGTCCTCGATCTCCGCCAGCCGGTGCGGCAGCCCCTCGAACGCGGCCAGCGCCTTCTCCAGCACGCTGCGCAGATCCACCACGTCCACGCCCATTCCGTCGAGCACGGCCAGCGCGACGCAGAGATTGCGCTCGTTGTGCCCGCCCCGCAGCCGCAGCGCCGACCGCGGGAACAGCCGGGTGTCGCTGGCGTACACGAAGTCGTCCGGGCCGATCCGGAAGCGCGAGTCCGGCCCGGCGGCCTCGACCGGCGGCCACCCGTTGAGGTCGGAGATGCCGCGCACCTCGCCCGCGAGGCGCTCGTCGGCGCCGTTGACCACGATCAGCTGGGGGCCGTGCCGGAGCAGGTTGAGCTTGTCCCGGTAGTACTCGCGCTCGCCGCCGTGCGCGTCCAGGTGCTCCGGGAACAGCGCGGTCACCACGGCCACCCGCGGCGAGTCGGTCAGATCCGCGCACTGGTAGCTGGACAGCTCCAGCACGTACAGCTCGGCGTCGGGCAGGTCGAGCAGCGGCACCCCGATGTTGCCGCCGAGGACGTTGGGACGCCCGGCGGCGGCCAGCAGGTGGCTGATCAGGCTGGCGGTGGTGCTCTTGCCCTTGCTGCCGGTCACCCCGACCGTCCGGGCGGCGTGGTCGGCCAGCCACAGCGCGCTGCCGCCGGTGATCGTGATGCCCCGCGCACGCAGCTCGCCCATCCACTTGTGGGTCGAGGGCACTCCGGGCGAGCGGACCACGACGTCGGCCGCGGCCAGCGCGGCGAACGCGTGCTCGCCCCCCGCCAGCGGGGCCAGGGCCGCCAGCTCGCCCTCCCACGGCACGGACAGGTAGTCCGCGCTGTCGTCGACGGCGATCAACCGCGCCGGCCGGTGCGCCGCGACCGCCCGGACGGCCGCCCGGCCCTCCCGGCCGGTGCCCCAGACAGCGACGGAACGGCCGGTGAGGTCTGCCAGGCGCAACGTCGTCTCCCTTTGTCGAGTCGCACTAGTATGGCTCGCCGGGACGACGACGGGAGCTTCTGGGTGCACGCGCAATTCGAGGTCATGCGGTTCCCCTCGTACGCCTTCGATCCCGGCACGGGCGTGGTCACGTTCGACTACCTGCTCGACGGGCCGTCGCCGCTGCGCTTCACCGAGACGATCGAGCTGCCCGTACCGGCCGCGCCGCCGTCGGCCGCGACCCTGGCCACGGTGCGCCGGGTGCTGGACCTGCTGCACGTGGTGGCCGGGGTGAGCTACTACAAGGTCGGCGCCCCGCCCCGGGTGGTGGCGCCGGCGCCCGTACCGGCCGAGGCGGCGGCGCTGTTCACGGCCGTCTACACCCACGGCCTCGCCGAGTACGCGTACCGCAACGACCTGCCGCACGTCCTCGACCTGACCGTCGAGGTGCCCGGCACCAGCCGGGCCGCGGCGCCCGTGGACAACGCCGAGGGGCGCCCCCTGTCGGCGGTCGGCGGCGGCAAGGACTCCATCGTCACGCTGGAGATCCTGCGCGCGGCCGGGCTCGACCCGGTCCCGTTCTCTGTCAACCCCAACCCGGTGATCGTCGACGTGAACGCCGCCTCCGGCCTGCCCGCGCTGGCCGCTCGGCGCCGCCTCGACCCGCACCTGTTCGAGCTCAACAAGGCCGGCGCCCTCAACGGCCACATCCCGGTCACCGCGATCAACTCGCTGATCGCGATCGCCACCGCCGCGCTGCACGGCCTCGGCCCCGTGGTGATGTCCAACGAGCGTTCCGCCTCCGACCCGAACCTGGTGTGGAACGGCCACGAGGTCAACCACCAGTGGTCCAAGGGCGTCGAGGCCGAGGGCCTGCTGCGCGCCGCGGTGACCGCGCACGCCGGGCTCACCGAGCCGTACTTCTCGCTGCTGCGCTCGCTGTCGGAGCTGCACATCGCCCAGCTGTTCGCCCGGCACACCCGCTACGACGCGGTCGTGACCAGCTGCAACAAGGCGTTCAAGCTGCACGACCGGACGGCCCGCTGGTGCGGCGACTGCCCCAAGTGCCGGTTCGTCTACCTGGCCATGGCGCCCGCGATGAGCCCGGACCGAATCGGCGGGATCTTCGGCCACGACATGCTGACCGACACCGCCCAGGTGCCCGGCTTCAGCGAGCTGCTCGGCATCGACGCGCACAAGCCGTTCGAGTGCGTGGGCGAGGTGGAGGAGTCCCTGGTCGCGCTCGGCATGCTGGCCGAGGACCCGCGCTGGCGCGACGCACCCGTGGTCACCGCGCTGCGCGCCGCCGTGCCGGACACCGCGTGGGCCAGCGCGTCGCGCGAGGACGTGCTGACGCCGGGCGGGCCGACGTTCGTGCCGCCCGTGTACGCCAAGGCGCTGGCGGACGCCTACTCGGGCGCGTCGTGATGGATCCGTTCCGGGGCCACCCCTAGCTGGAGCAGGGCCTCGGTGGTCGCGCCGAGCATGGTCGGCGGCCCGGCCAGGAAGACCTCGTGCCGCGACCACTCGCCGTACGCCGCGATCGCGTCGGTGACCAGCCCCGACGCGTACGGGCCGGGGTCGCCCTCCGAGATGACCGGGACCACGGTGGCGCGCCGGCAGGAGTGGGCGATCTCGGTGATCTCGTCGATGTCGTACAGCTCGGCGAGCGTACGGGCGCCCCAGAACAGCACCGCCTCGCGCGGGTCGTTCGTCGCGGCCAGCTCGATCAGCAGCGCCTTGAGCGGCGCGACGCCGGTGTCACCGGCCACCAGCAGCAGGTCGCTGCGGTTGTCCGCGGGCACACACATTGCGCCCTCGGCGGGGGCGAGGCGGATGTGGTCACCGGGGCCCGTGCGGTGCACCAGCGTTCCGCTGACCCCGGCGTGCGTCTTCGCCCGTACGTGCAGCTCCACGACGGTGTCCCGGCGCGGCGCCCCGGACAGCGAGTACGGCCGCCACACCCCCGGCAGTTCGGCCACCTCGATGCGGGCGAACTGCCCCGGCCGGTACGGCATCGGCAGGTACGGCCGGACCCGCAGCACCGCCAGGTCGGGACGGCGCAGCTCGTGCTCCACCACGACGGCCCGCCACGTCATCGGCGCGTACCCGGACGCGGCCATGCCGTGCGCGATCCAGTCGTGGGCGTGTTGCCAGGTGCCGCGCCAGGCCTGGTCGAGGTCCTGCCGCCAGGCTCCGGCCAGGCCCGCCCGCATCGCCTCGGCGAGCGCCGCGCCCACGAGCTGCGTCGGCGGCAGGGGCACGCCGCTGCGGGCCAGCGCCGAACCCAGCTCGGTGCACCCGGCCACCAGGGCCGGCGGATCGTCGAGGTGGCGTACCAGCCAGGTCAGGGCCTGGGCGATCTGGTCGCGCTGGCTCAGCGGACCGCCGGGCAGCGTGGCCAGCAGCTCCGGCGCTGCCTGCCGCAACGCGGCCTGCAGCCGGGTCGCCACCTCCGGCGCGCCCCCGGCCCCGCTCAGGCTGGTGTCGAGCAGCCGCTGCACCTCGCGCAGCGCGGCCTGGTCGGCCGGGTCCATCCCGTCGAGGAGGGAAGCCGCGGCGGTACGGCCCGGCGGCACGACGACCGGCGCCGTACCGACCTGGAGTGGCGGCGTCTCCGCCTCGGCCCCGCCCGGGCTGGGCGCGACCGGGTTGGCCGGTGCCGGTTCGGGTGACGGCGGGGGCGGTGGGCTCGCGAACGGGCGGCCGATGGGTTGCAGGCCGGCCATTGCACGGACCCCCGCGGGGTCGACGGGTGCGGTGCCGGCGGGCAGTGACGGAACCCCTGGCAGGGGCGGCGTTTGCGATGAGGTCGGGCCCGTCGGCGTGCTCGATCCCGGTGGCAGAGCCGGTGGCTGGGCCGTGCCTGAACCGGGCAGAGCCGGCAACGCGGGGGCGCTGGGCAACGCGACGGCGCCCGACCCCGGCACGCCCGGCAACGCGACGGCGCCCGGCCCCGGCGCACCCGCCCCCGGCGCACCCGGCAACGCGACCGCGCCGGAGCCCACCGCACCCACACCCTGCGCACCAGGCAACGCGACCGCGCCCGGCCCCGGCGCAGCCGGCAGCGCGGTCGAAGCCGAACCGGGCAGGCCCGGCTGTGCTGCGCCGACCCGGGCGCCCGTCACGAACCAGTCCGGATGCACCGGCCCCGGCATGGTGTCCGGTGCGGTCGTCCCACCGGTCCCGGCGGCGCCAAAGGCACCACTCAGACCACGTGTCCCTGCGGCACTGGCGCCCACAGCGCCACCCGCACCGGGGCCACTCGCCGCTGGGCCGCCTCCGGCGCCCGCCGCGCCCGCTGCGCCCGCTGCGCCCGCCGCGCCCGCTGCGCCCGCCGCGCCCGCTGCGCCCGCCGAGGCGCTCGGGCGCGGGGCCACGGCCGGACCGGCCAGCCCACCGGACGGCGCTGAGCCGGCGGAACCGGCGCCCGTGGGTGCGGCCGGATCGGTCTCACCGGTCGCGTCGGTGCCGCCCATGCGCGCCCGGATGGCGCGCAGCAGCGCCATCAGGTGCGGCTGGTCGGAGCCCGAACCGGAACCGATCATCGACACCTGCACACCCCCGAGACGCCGTACCACCACGAAGCCGCCGGACCACGCGAACAGGACAACCGTACTGCCGTCGCGGGGGCGCCCGCGACCGCCCCGCGGCCAGGGTCCGGGGACTCGGCCAACGCCACGCACGCGTCGGAACGCGCCCACCCGCCGGGCGGGCCGGCCGTGGCCGCTACCCCGCGAGCGCCGCCGCCATCCGCGCGGTGCCCTCGTCCAGGATCTCCGCGCTCGTCCCGAAGTTGAGCCGCACGTATCCGCTGCCCGGCGCGCCGAAGCGGGTACCCGGCTCCAGCGCGATCCGCCCACGGGTGAGGAACAGCTCGCGCGGCGCGTCGCCCTCGCCCAGGGCCGCGCAGTCGAGCCAGGCCAGGTACGTCGCCTCGGGGGGTCGCCAGCGCAGCTGCGGCAGCCGCTCGGCCAGCAGCTCACCGAGCCGGGTGCGGCGCGCATCGAGGGTGGCGAGGAGCCGGTCCAGCCACGGTTCACCCGCGGTGTACGCGGCGATCGTCGCCAGCATTCCGAAGTGGCCGGTGCGCCAGCGGGCGTCCGCCGGGAAGCGCCGCACCAGCCCGGCGGTCGCGGGTGACGCGGTCACCACGGCGGCGCACTTGAGACCGGCCAGGTTGAACGCCTTGCTGGCCGACACCACGCTGACCGCGACGTCGGCGGCGCCGGGCACGCTCAGCAACGGCGTGAACGTCGCGCCCGGCAGCACCAGCGGCGCGTGGATCTCGTCGCTGACGATCGGGACACTGTGGACCTGCGCGAGGCGGACCAGCGCGGCCAGCTCGTCCGGGGTGTGCACCCGCCCGACCGGGTTGTGCGGGTTGCACAGCACGTACGCGGCGGGGCCGGTCGCGAACGCCCGTTCCAGCGCGGGCAGGTCCAGCCGGTAGCTGCCATCGTCGTCGCGGGCCAGCGGCACCTCGTGGACCCGCGCACCGGCCTCGGGCACCCAGTCGAAGAACGGCGGGTACACCGGCGGGCTGACCACGACCGCGTCGCCCGGCCCGGCGAGGGTCCGCAGCACCTCCACGACCCCGACCCCGACGTCCGGTACGGCGCAGACCGCTCCGGGATCGACGTTCCATCCCCAGCGCCGCGCCGCGAACCCCGCCAGCGCCGTACCCAGCGTGGAGTCCTGCACGGAGTATCCGGTGTCGGACGCCTCGACCGCGTCCCGCAGCACGTCGGCGACCGGCGGGGCGAGCCCGAAGTCAAGCTCGGCGACGGTCAGCGGCAGCACATCCGGCGGGTGTGTCCGCCACTTGGCGCTGCGGCGACGCCGAAGCTCGGCGAGGGGCGGGACGGGCAGCTCGACGCTCATGGCCCCCATTCTCGCGGTCGCCGGATCTCCCCGCGTGGCGGCCGGTCAGGAGTGAGGATTCGGCAGCCGGTACAGCACCGAGCGCCGCAGCGGGCCCGCCGGCACGGTGGGGTCGTCGAAGCCCTCGGACGGGCGCGCGGTCTGGAGCTGTCCGCCGCTCACCCGTGGGCCGGCTCGTCGTCGCGGCCCAGCTCCCAGAACGCGACCGCTGCCGCGGCCGCGACGTTGAGCGAGTCCACGCCGCGCCGCATCGGGATGCGCACCCGTACGTCGCTGCCCGCGAGGGCGTGCCGCGACAGGCCCGGCCCTTCGGCGCCGAGCACCAGCGCGGCACGGGCGCGCTGCGCGGCGGTGAGGTGCTGCAACGGTACGGCCTGCGGGTCGGGGGTCAGCGCCAGCACCGCGAAACCGGCCGCCCGCACCTGATCCAGGCCGTCCGGCCACGGCTCCAGCCGCGCGTACGGAACGGCGAACACCTCGCCCATGCTGACCCGTACGCTGCGCCGGTAGAGCGGGTCGGCGCACGAGGGTGAGAGCAGCACCGCGTCGATGCCCAGCGCCGCCGCACCGCGGAAGACCGCGCCGATGTTGGTGTGGTTGTTGACGTCCTCCAGGATCGCCACCCGGCGCGCGGCGGCCAGCACCTCACCCGCATCCCGCAGCGGCAGCCGGTGGAACGAGGCGAGCACACCGCGGTGCACGTGGAAGCCGGTGGCGCGTTCCAGGACGTCGGGGCTGGCCGCGTACACGGGTGCGCCGGGCGGCAGGTCGTCGAGCTGGTCCACGCGTTTGGCGTCGACCAGATAGGAGCGTGGCGCGTAGCCGGCGCGCAGGGCGCGGCGCAGCACCAGCTCCCCTTCGGCGATGAACAGGCCGTGCGGCGGTTCCCAGCGGGTCCGCAGCTCGACGTCGGTGAGCGCCCGGTAGTCACCGAGCCGCTCGTCGTCCGGGTCGGTGACGAGGTGCACGTCGGGCATCGGCGGCTCAGCCCACCCGGTACGTGAGATGGGTGGCGGTGCCGGAGGTCCGGACCCGGACCTGGCGCAGTTCGCGCGGGACGACCCCCCCGTCGAACAGCGGTGTACCCGCGCCGAGCAGCACCGGCGCCACGTGCAGGCGTAGTTCGTCGAGCAGCCCGGCGTCGAGGCAGCCGCGGATGACCGCCGCGCCGCCCATCACCACCACGTCGCGTTCCTCGGCCAGGGCAGACGCCTTGCTGACGGCGCTGCCGACACCGTCCACGACGAACGTGACCCGGTCGGCCAGCCGTACCTCGTCGGGCGGGGTACGGGTCACGACCAGGACGGGCTGCTGGCCGACGGCGTCCGCGCCGTAGCCCACCTCGTCGTTCCAGCCGTACGGACTGTCCACGATGTCGAACAGCCGGCGGCCCATCACGATGACGCCGGTGTTGTCCACCGCCTCGGCGAGCACCTCGGCATCGACCCGGTCCCCCTGGAACGCCCAGGTGTGCAGCGCCTCGCCACCCCGGCCCAGGCCGTGGGCGAGGTCGACGTCCGGCCCGGTCACGAACCCGTCGACGGACATCGAGATGTCGGCCACCACCTTGGCCATGTCACGCTCCCTCCGGCGCGGCACACGGCCCGCGCCCCGCCCCCGGAGCATGCCATCCGCCCCGCAGCCCACCCCGCCTGACCTACCCGCCGACCCGCCGCCGCTCCCGCGAAACATCAACCGAGCCCAAGATCTTGGAAGCTACCGGCCCCTCCATGGGCCACCCCACTCCAAGATCGCCGGGGTCCCGGAGCAGCCGAACGGTTTGGGGCTGCGTGCGGGGTTGGTTCGCAAGGGCGGGAGTGGATGGGCGGCGGGGCGGGAAGGCGACGCGAGGCGGAAAGACGACACGAGGCGGGAAGGCGACGGGGGCGGGGAGGCGACGCGGGGCGGGGAGGCGGAGCGGGGCGGGGAGGCGGGGCGGGGAGGCGGAGCGGGCGAGGGCCGGCAGGGCTGGGCGAGGCGGGGTGGGAGCGGAGGGTGTGAGGGGGTCAGGCTGCGGGGATGAGGCGGTTGCCGGTCCAGGCGAGGCCCATGCCGGCGGCCAGCATGAGCAGGGCGCCGACGGTGGGCAGCGGCTGGACCGCGTACGTCCCGGCGCCGACGGACACGGCGGCGAGCATGAGCAGGATCCCGTCCGCGGGGTTGACCAGCCGCGACCGGAACACCGCCCAGCCGAGCAGCAGCCAGCCCGCGCCGGTGACCAGCGCACCCACGAACGCGACCGTGTGCACCGAGTCGGCGGACAGCGCGCTGCCGGCCGGCGCCGTGTCCGGTGGCAACGCGACCGTCGGAAGCAACAGCACGACACCGGCGAGCCCGACCAGCAGCCCGGCCAGGGCGGGACGGCGGACCCGCGAACCCGCCAGCAGCCCGGCCAGGGCTATCATCGCGACGAGGGAGAACCAGCCCGCGACCAGGCGCAGGGCGAGCGGGCCGGGCTGCGCCCCGAGGGTTGACCAGCCGAACAGGACGGCGGCGATCGGCAGCGCCCACAGGGCGACCCGGGCGTAGCGGCGTACGGACCAGATCCAGACGGCCTCGCGGACGGGCAGCAGGCCGTCGTCGGTGTCGGTGGCGGGGCGGGCGCCGCCGACCCAGGCGGGCGCGACCCTCAGCGGACGCCCACTGGCGGTGTGGTGCTGGCTGATGCTCATGGCAGGCTCCCCGCTAGCTCTGCCGAGCGGCCGGGGGGCACCGTCGGATCCCTGTGCCCAGCCTTCCAGAAACCAGGCACGCACGGATCATTTCCGCCAAAATCGGACTGACAGCCACGCCCTCGACATCACCGACGCCGAGGACGGGACCAGCACGCGAACGGCCCCCGGGGCTGGTCCCGGGGGCCGTTCGATCCAGACGACATCCGGGCAGCGGATGCCGGTCAGCCACGCATCATGACCGCGATGACACCGCCGGACGCGAACGCCGGGTCACGGGCGTGTGCCCGCTCAGGCGCGCTCGGGTTCCCCCGGGTCGGGTTGGCGGTGCGCGGCGTTGAATCCGAGGCCACCGAGCGCCGGAGGGGTCGGCTCCGGGGCGGGCAGGCCCTTGGGGGCGGTGTCGCCGGAGACCTGCGCCTCGGCCGCCCGTACGGCGGCGTCGACCTTCTCGGCCTCCGCGGCCGCGGCCTCGGCCGCCGCGGCGGCCTCGCGCTCGACCGCGCCGGCGTCGACCGCCGCCGACGGCGCGTCCCCGGCCATGTTGGCCAGCCCGCCCAGCGCGCCGCCGAGACCCTCCAGGGCCTTGGTCAGCTCGGTCGGCACGATCCACACCTTGTTCGCCGAACCGTTGGCGATCTGCGGCAGCGACTGCAGGTACTGGTACGCCAGCACCTTCTGGCTCGGGTTGGCCTGGTGGATCGCGTCGAACACCGTACGGATGGCCTTGGCCTGACCCTCGGCCTGCAGGATGCGGGCCTGGCGGTCACCGTCGGCACGCAGCACCGCGGCCTGCTTCTCGCCCTCGGCCGTGAGGATCTGCGCCTGCTTGTGGCCCTCGGCGTTGAGGATCGCGGCGCGGCGGTCCCGCTCGGCGCGCATCTGCTTCTCCATGGAGTCGCGGATGCTGGGCGGCGGCTCGATCGCCTTGATCTCGACCCGGGTCACCTTGATGCCCCAGCGGCCGGTGGTCTCGTCGAGCACCCCGGACAGGTGCTTGTTGATCTCCTCGCGGCTGGTCAGGGCGCGCTCCAGGTCCAGCGAGCCGATGACGTTGCGCAGCGTGGTGACCGTCAGCTGCTCGATGGCCTGCAGGAAGTTCGAGATCTCGTAGGTGGCCCGGACCGGGTCGACGACCTTGAAGTAGAGCACGGTGTCGATGGAGACCACCAGGTTGTCGCTGGTGATGACCGGCTGCGGCGGGAAGCTGACCACCTGCTCGCGCATGTCCACCTTGGTGCGGACCGCGTCGATGAACGGGACCAGCAGGTTCAGGCCGGGTGCCAGGGTGCGCTTGTACCTGCCCAGGCGCTCCACCACGTCCATCCGCTGCTGGGGAACGATTCGCACGGACCTGATCAGGGTGATGACCGCGAACAGCGCGATCACCATGACCAGGAGACCGATCACAACATCCATGGTGCCTCTCTTTATCGAAGGTGCTCAGCAGCTCAGAGATGGGGCAGGTCGTCGCGCCAGACCAGCGCGGTGGCACCGCGTACCCGGACGACCCGGACGTGGTCGCCCGGCTCGTAGGTCTCCGTGCCGTCGAACGAGCGCGCCTGCCACAGCTCGCCGTCGATCTTGATCATGCCGCGGTCCGCGTCGACCTGCTCCAGCACGGTCGCCTGAGCGCCCTCCAGGGCCGCCAGCCCGAACGACGACTCACCGCTGTCCAGAGCCGGGTTCTGGCGCCGCACGATCAGCGGACGGATCGCGCCGATGGACAGGGCCGAGACGATCGCGAACACGATCGACTGCACGAGTACGGGGGCGCCGAGCGCGGCGGCACCCGCAGCCGCCAGCGCGCCGGCCGCGAACATGATGACGAACAGGGTCGCGGTGAACGCCTCGGCGATCGCGAGGGCGATGGCCAGGACGATCCACAGCACAGCTTCCACTCCACGATCGTGACACGGCCGCGCACGGACGGCGATGCCCGTCCGGCCCAACGCTATCCACCCGGGCGTGCGCTCGTGGCCCTCGCTGCGCTCGGTGCGCTCGCTCACGCCGTGCCAGCCGCGCGTGCGCTCGTGGCCCTCGCTGCGCTCGGTGCGCTCGCTCACGCCAATCCGTAGCCATATGCTCGCCGGGCAGTTGTACACGAGGCATCACCCCCCGAACATCCCCCCAAGGAAGGTATGCCGTGTCCCTGCTGCCGGAAACCGCCCGACGTGTCACCGAGATCGCCGCGCAGGCCCAGTCCACGGGGCGGGCGCCGTCACTGGCGCTGGGCATCGTCCGCGACTCGGCGCTGCTGCACTTCGCCGCCGCGGGCGGGCAGCCGCAGCCCGACCCGGCGACCCAGTACCGCATCGGCTCGATCACCAAGACGATGACCGCGATGATGATCATGCAGCTGCGCGACGAGGGCTTCTTCGCCCTCGACGACCTGCTCTACCGGCACCTGCCGGGCACCTCGGTCGGCGGCATCACCCTGCGCCAGCTGCTCGGCCACGTCTCCGGGCTGCAACGCGAACCCGACGGCACCTGGTGGGAACGCAGCGTCGGCGGCGACGTCGACCAGCTCCTCGAGGAACTGCCGTACGAGAAGGTGGCAGGGCCGCCGTTCCGGCGCTACCACTACTCCAACCTCGCGTACGGGCTGCTCGGCGCCGTACTGCACCGGGTCACCGGTGAGGACTGGCCGACCCTGCTGGCCAAGCGGGTACTCGACCCGCTGAACATGAAGCGCACCACGTACGGGCCGGTCGAGCCGTTCGCCCGCGGCTACGTCGTGCACCCGCTGCACGGCAGCCTGCACGAGGAGCCGCGGCTGGACGCGGGCGCCATGGCGGCGGCCGGGCAGCTGTGGTCGACGGTCACCGACATGGCGGCGTGGGCGGCCTTCCTCGCCGACCCGGCGCCCGAGGTGCTGGCCCGCGACACCCTCGACGAGATGTGCGCACCGGTCGTCATCGCGGACGAGACCTGGACCGCCGGGCACGGGCTGGGCCCGCAGCTGTACCGGGTCGGCGAACGGGTGTTCGTGGGACACGGCGGCTCGATGCCCGGGTACGTGGCGCAGCTGGCCGTGCACCGCCCCAGCCGCACCGGCGTGGTCGCCTTCGCCAACGCGTACGGCCTGCGCGGCACCCACATCCAGCGGGTCGCCCTGGACGCGCTGAACGTGGTCCTGGACGCCGAGCCGGTGACGGTGCAGCCGTGGCGACCCACCGTCGCGCCCCGGGGCGAGGCCGCCGAGCTGTGCGGCCGCTGGTGGTGGATGGGCCGCGAGTACGAGATCCGTGCGGAGACCGACGCCGTGGTGATGACCTGCCTCACCGTGCCGACGGTGCCGTGGCGGTTCGTGCGCGAGGCCCCCGACCGGTGGCGCGGCACCTCCGGCATGAACGACGGCGAGATCCTCACCGTTCTGCGCGACGCCGACGGCGGGGTGGCCAAGCTGGACATCGCCACGTTCGTCTTCGGCCGCGACCCGTCCCACCTGGCCTGACCGCTACGCCGGGTCGTCGAGCACCGATGGGTCGTCGAGCACCGTGACGAAGTCGATGAGCCGCTCCATCGCGTTGACCAGCGGCGTCTCGACGTCCTTGTAGCTGTTCACCCCGGCGAGGATCCGGCGCCACATCGCCGCCGGATCGGCGACCCCGACCGCGGCGCAGACGCCCTCCTTCCACGGCCGCCCGGGCGGCACGACCGGCCAGGCGCGCAAACCCACCCGCTCCGGCTTGACCGCCTGCCACACGTCCACGTACGGATGCCCGGTGACCAGCACGTACGGCGAGGTGACCGCGGCGACGATACGGCTCTCCTTGGAGCCGGGCACCAGATGGTCGACCAGCACCCCCAGCTTGCGCCGGGGGCCGGGTGCGAAGTCGCGCACGGCCGCGGGCAGCTCGTCGACGCCGTCCAGCGGCTGCACCACCACACCCTCGATGCGCAGGTCGTCGCCCCAGATCCGCTCCACCAGGGCGGCATCGTGGATCCCCTCGACCCAGATCCGGCTGGCCCTGGCGACCTGCGCGCGTACCCCGTCGACCGCGACGGAGCCGGACGCGGTCCGCCGCGGTTGCGCGGGCACGGCCCCGGCCGCCGGGCGGCGCAGCGTCACGACCTTGCCCTCCAGCAGGAACGCCGCCGGGTCGAGCGGGAAGTTGCGGCGGCGCCCCTTGCGGTCCTCCAGCACCACGGCGCCCAGCTCGAAGCCGACCACGGCGCCGCAGAACCCGGAGTCCACGTCCTCCACCACCAGGTCACGTTCGGCGTCGACGACGGGCACCACCCTGCGCCTACGCCAGTTCCCGGCGAGCACATCCTCCCCATACATGACCCGCACGGTAACTCCCCCGAGCGGGTAACCCCCGCCGACGCTCCGGCCGAGACAACCCCGGCGAACGGCACGTACCCTTGCTCGCATGTCCCCCGCAGCTGATGCGGCGACACTGACGGTGCGCCGCTCGACCCGGTTCGTGGCCTGGGTGCGCGCCTGGCGCGCCGGCCTCGTACCGTTCGACGAACTGGCCGACGAAATCGCCGCCGGCGAGGAGCACCTGGTCGCGGACGCCCCCGGCACCTGGACCGACGTGTCGCTGTCCGCCGCGCTGCCCGCCCTCGCCAAGCTGCACCCCGACGACATCCGGCTGGTGCTCCCGGCGCCCGGCGACCCGCGCGGCCTGCCCGGGCCGGGCGAGCTGACCGGTGCCGCGCTGCTGGCGGGCGAGGCCGTGATGACCCCCGACTTCGGCGTGGTGCCGGAGGTACGCCGCCACACGTCCGGCTCCGGGGTGACCTTCGAGACGGTGCTGTGGCGCTTTCACCCGGTGCCCGCGTCCGGTTTCCGGCCCGGTTTCCAGATGGCCGCCGCCGAGGCCGAGGCGGAGCTGACGGCCGCGCTGACCGAGGCGACCGCGCAGCTGACCCGCCTCGACGTCGCCCACTGGCGGCCCGAGCTGGCCGGGGCCCTGCAGGCGTTACGCCGGCCGGAGAGCACCGCCACCCTGCCTCCGGGCTTCGACCCGCGCTCGCGGCGGCTGTTCGCCCGGGCCAGCGTCCTCGACCAGGTGCTCGTGCTCGCCGAACACAGTGCCCCCGGCGGCGCGGTCAACGGTTTCGAGGCCCAGCAGCGCGATGCCGCGTTGCGCCCGCTCACCACGGCCTGCCGGCAGGCACTGGTCGCGGCCTGCAACTCGCCGCTGCATCCCTGAGCCGGACATGCAGGACCGCTACGCCCACTGCACGTTCTGCGGCGCCCGGTTCACCCCCGGGCAGCCCTGGCCGCGGCGCTGCGCCGCCTGCGGTGAGACCAGCTACCTGAACCCGCTGCCGGTCGCGGTCGCGCTCCAGCCGGTCGGCCTGGGCCTGCTGACCGTCCGGCGGGCCATTCCCCCGGCCGAGGACCTGCTGGCCCTGCCGGGCGGCTTCATCGAGCGCGGCGAGACCTGGCAGGAGGCGACCGTACGCGAGATGCGCGAGGAGGTGGGCCTGGACGTCGAGGCCAAGACGGTACGGCTGTTCGACGTGCTCAGCGCCCCGGACGGCACCCTGCTGATCTTCGGGCTGCTCCCGGCACTCGCCTCGACGGACGCGCTGCCGCAGAGCCTCGCGAACACGGAGTCACGCGGCTGGCGGGTCCTCGACGCGCCCGAGGCCCTCGGCTTCGACCTGCACACCCAGGTCGTCGAGACGTACTTCGCCGAGATCGCCGCCGAGTTCTGACGCCGACGTGGCGAGGGGCATCCGCCGAGGCGCCCGTTCGCCGCCCGCCTAGGCCGGATTCGGTTCCGACCTGTCCGGCCAGAGTGGGGCGGACCAGCTTCCTTCAGGGTGGCGACAATCGACCCGCCGGTGTGTGGCCGGAATGTCTTCGGAAAGCCAACGCACACCGATGACGAGTTCGTCGGGCGGCGGCGCGATCCACGTCCTGATCGTGAGGCGGGAATGGGCTTCGTCGGCGCCGAGTGTCCAGACGCTGAGGGTTTTGTCGTCGATGTTCCAGGTGAGCGAGCGGAAGTCGCCCGGTTCTCCCGACCCGAATGAGATCGCCGGATCAGCCCGCTGCGGATCCGTGGCGCCGCGGAGCGGCCTCCTTCCGGGGCCGGGATGACGCAGGAGGAACTCCGTTTCGATCTTGACGCCTTCGTCATAGCCGACCATTGATCGCAGAACGATGGCGGCGCTCTCCGACCGGCCGAGAAGGACGTCCGACAGCACGAGCGTCCCGCGGGAGGCCGGCGGAGGACGCTCAGTGATCTGAACATCCTGATTGGATTCCATCGGTCGCACGATAGAGCGTCCGGCAGGCCAAGGCTGACGGTGGAGTCAAGTGGCAGCGAGTCGCGGCGCTTCGCGATCCTGCATGCGCCGCTGCAGCGGGTGACGTCACTTGGCAGGCAGCGATCGGGCGTAGCTGACGCCCCGGGACACCCATGCCTCCAGCTGGCGTTTCGTCGCCAGAGCGGCCGTGTCGACACGCAGCCATCCATCCATCTCGCGTCCGCGCATCTCGAATCGGCTCGCCTCGGGGCGTTGCACGAGCGCCGGGGTGTCAGCCGGGTCGACCCCGAGCAGCATGCCGCCCTGGCCGCTGGCACTCACCGCCAGGTTGCCGTTGATCAGGAACGCCAGCCCGCCGAACATTTGCTTCTCGGTCAGGCCCGGTTCGCCCTGCACCACCTCGCGGATGCGGCTGGCGAGATCCTCGTCGTAGGCCACGACGACAGTGTCCCACTGCTCGGGTGTCTGGAAGTCGTGGAGTTGAGGCAACCCAGCGCGATGCCGGGTGCATCCGGGCGCTGGGTCACCGCTTGGAGACGCCTCGAATGGCGTCGCGTGCAGCGACGAAAGTCCCGCCGAGCAGCAGGAGAATGGGAATCGACGCGATGACCGCCAGGCCCCAGCCGAGCGCCACGACGGCTGGACGATGCGGCAATTCGGGTCTTGAGAAGACGACACCGCCGCCGCGGGAGCCGGCGCCTTCACCGATGGTGACCGTGGTGCCCACCTCGTCGGCATGAAAGAAGTTGCGGCGATCAATGGCGTAACGCCCGGAGAAGCCACCGTCCCAGACCACGTCGGCCGTGCATTGATCCCAATACCCGATACCCCACCCGATGGGCCCTCGCCGCTCACAGGAGACGACAGTGGCCTTGCCGACGCGCCGGGCATCGCTGAAGTCGGGGCCGGACCACCCTTGCACGGTCAGCGCGAGCTCACCGAAGACGAACCCGAACACGACCATTCCCAACACGATCAGCCATCCGCGACGCCGCCCTCTGGACCGCTCCGGCGCCACTGGCGAGGCTGACTCAGGCTTGACCTCACTCCGACGACCGGCCAGCGCATCGGCAGCCTGGTTGTTGTCCTTGATCTTGTCGAGGCGTTGCTGCAACTTCCGCATACGCTCACGGTCATCGCTCACAACGGGTGGCCCTTCTTCACAGCGGGAGCTTGATGGGTGTGTCGGATGCGGGATCTGGAAGTTTGTCGCCGGTGGCGCCGCCGTTTTGCAGGCTGTTGTTGATCGAGGCCGATTTCAGGGTCTCGTCGACGATCTGATCCGTCGTGCCGTGCGCAGCGCTGTGCCCCTTGGCGAGCGTTTGATAGGCATCCTTGTATGCCGCCCAACCGTCACGGAGCCCGGAGACCGGGCCGCGCTCCATCATCTCGCCGCCGGCCTGCGCTCGGTAGGCGCCATTGATGAGCGCCGCATCAGTTCCGTGTTGAAGCGACTTCGAGATTCGCTCCAAGAGCCCGCCGAGGATCTTGATATCACCCGTCAGTCTGGCCACGGCGTCGGTCAGTCGCTTCAACATGTTCATGATCTTGGTGGAGCACTCCGCCACAAGGATGCCGACCTCGGCGACCACCTTGGGAATTGTGACCACAAGTAGCGCCTGAAGCGCTTTCGAGACGGCAGCACCGACAACCTCGGCAATAAGATCGCGCACCGTGTTGCGAACGACGCCGATGAGAGCGCCCGCAACCAGCGTCATCTTGGCCATGCCTTCGCTGATCGCACCAAGCGCCTGGACATCCTCGACGTGCCGGCTTGCCCGAGATCGGTAGGCGTCCGCAGCCAACGTGGTCCAGTCGATTGTCGAGCGCTTGACCTCGTCGGCATAGTAGGTTGCGGCGAAGTCGACGCGCGCTCCGATGTTCCGCCAGGTATTGGCGTGTCCCTCGATCTCCTTGGGATCGCCACACAACCAATCCAGAGGTTCGCGCAGGAACGACACGTGCTCCATGAGCCATCCCACGCCGGCCGCAAAGATCGCCTGGAACGGGTCCATGATCATTCCAATAGCAGACAACCCTGTGGACAGCAGGTTGCCACCCATGCCGAGATAGTCACCGTTGCTGAAGCCGTCGACGGTCCCCATGACGGATTCAAGAATCCCGGCACCCTCATACCAACTGGTGGAGGCTTCGGGAGCGACGACACTGGCCCTGGTAAAGGCGTCGGTCATCATCAACCTCCGAGGCGGCGGGCAGCGTCGGCGTCGCTGGCGTCGAAGTCGGCGGCCACCGCCCGGAGCGTGTCGGCCAGTCGCTGGCTGGTTGACACCGCGTTCTTCAGCTCACCGACAGCGTTGTCCTGAAACGGGTTCAAGATGGACGTGAAGAGGCCACCGACGAGCACGCCGTAGGACGCCGCGCTGGCCTGCACATGGACCGCACCGGCAAGCCCCTCATCAATCATGTGGCCCAACTCGTCGACGGCAAGGGCGTGCTTGCGAACCGACTCGCTCGAAAGCCTGATATCAGGCTGTGTCATCGCACGTCCTCCCCGAGATCGTCGTCCTGAACAGGGAATCGTTGCGCATAGGTTTGCGTGACAAAGGTGGCAGTCGGTGAACCCTGCCCGTAGAGATCCGACACGAGTTCACCCATTGATTCCGCCAGCTTGGCCTGCGCCTGACGGGAAGTCGCCAGAACCAACTCGGCCAAGCGGTCCAGCTCAAGATCACGCGCGGCAGAACCGAACTGCAGCCCGGAAAGCCCGCCCGTCGAGTCGACGGTGACCTGCACTTCGCCGCCCCTGGACTGCGCCGTGACGGAATTCTGCTCCAACCTCCGGCTCAGCAACTGCGCCCGCTCGGCATGCTCAGCCGCCCGCAACTCGAACGACCGCAGCAGATCCTCCGGCAACTGGCTCATTGGCAACCCTCCCCGTGTGGCGGGATGATAGCCGATGCCATGGCCCCCGCGAGGCCCCGAAGGGGGTCGCACGGGCCCACCCGCCGCCGGTCAGAGTTCGTCGATGAGGTCCGCGACGCTGTCGACGATGCGGGACGGCCGGTACGGGTACCGCTCGGTCTCGGCGCGCGTACTGATCCCGGTGAGCACGAGGATTGTCTGCAGCCCTGCCTCCAGCCCGCACAGCACGTCGGTGTCCATCCGGTCGCCGATCATCGCCGTACTCTCCGAATGGGCCTCGATGGTGTTGAGCGCCGACCGCATCATCATCGGGTTGGGCTTGCCCACGAAGTACGGATCGACCCCGGTGGCCTTGGAGATCATCGCCGCGACGGACCCGGCGGCGGGCAGGTCGCCCTCGTTCGACGGGCCAGTCACGTCGGGATTGGTGCAGATGAACCGGGCCCCGCCGTTGATCAGCCGGATCGCCTTGGTGATGGCCTCGAAGCTGTACGTCCGGGTCTCGCCGAGCACCACGTAGTCGGGGGCGTAGTCGGTCAGCACGTACCCGACGGCGTGCAGCGCGGTGGTGAGCCCTGCCTCGCC
The DNA here is from genome assembly GCF_047159485.1 of Krasilnikovia sp. MM14-A1004. Classification (GTDB taxonomy): domain Bacteria; phylum Actinomycetota; class Actinomycetes; order Mycobacteriales; family Micromonosporaceae; genus Actinoplanes. The sequence goes on from NZ_AP038773.1 coordinate 4,747,234, forward strand.
GATCACGTACGCGGTGCCGTCGGGGCGCTGGTCGGCGAGGAACTGGGCGGTGGCCAGGGCAGAGGTCCAGATGGACTGCTCGGGCACCTCGATGCCCATGCGGCTGAGCCGGGCCTGCAGGTCGCGCGGGGTGTAGATGGAGTTGTTCGTGAGGATCAGGAACGGCTTGCCGGACTGCTGCATCTTCGCCACGAACTCGGGTGCGCCGGGGACGGGCACCCCCTCGTGCACGAGGACGCCGTCCATGTCGGTGAGCCAGCTCTCGATGGCCTTGCGCTCGCTCATGACGCTCCTCGTCGCGGTGGAGGCGGGCAGCAGTTCTCGGGGCACACGTCCCAAACCGGGAGCGTACCGAGCCGCGCCGGTGCGGATTGCTCGGTCCGCTCCAGTACCAGCTCCCGGACCATCGCCACGAACCGGGAATCGGTGCCGGGGGTGGCCGCGCGGGCGTATCCGAGGCCGAGTTCCCGGGCGGTCGCGGCGGCCTCGTTGTCCAGGTCCCACACCACTTCGAGGTGGTCGGAGACGAAGCCGATCGGGCTGACCACGACGTCGGTGACCCCCTTGTCGGCCAGCGCCCGCAGGTGGTCGTTGACGTCCGGCTCCAGCCACGGCACCTGCGGCGGGCCGGACCGGCTCTGCCAGACCAGGTCCCACGGCAGGTCGGGGGCGGCCTCGGCATGCACGAGGGCGGCGGTCTCGTGCAGCTGGGCGGTGTAGCGGCCGCCGTCCGGCCCGGCCGTGGCGGCCATGCTCACCGGGATCGAGTGCGCGGTGAACACCAGCCGGGTGCTGCTCCGGCGGGCCGGGTCCAGCCCGGCCAAGGATTCACGTACGGCGGAAGCGTGCGGCCGCACGAAGCCGGGGTGGTCGTGGAAGTGGCGCAGCTTGGCGATCCGGGGGGCGCCGGGACCGACCTTCGCGCGGGCGGCGGCGATGTCCTCCCAGTACTGCTTGCACGACGAGTACCCGCCGTACGCGCTGGTGGCGAAGCCGAGCGCAGACGTGACCCCGTCGTCGCGCATCCGCGCCACGGTGTCGGCCAGCATCGGCTGCCAGTTGCGGTTGCCCCAGTACGTCGGCAGCCCGACCCCGTGCGCGGCGAAGTCGGCGTCGATCGCGGCCAGCAGGTCACGGCACTGCTGGTTGATCGGCGACACCCCGCCGAAGTGGTAGTAGTGCTCGGCCACCTCGGCGAGCCGCTCCTCGGGCACGCCGCGCCCGCGCGTCACGTTGCGCAGGAACGGCATGACGTCGTCGCGGTGTTCCGGGCCGCCGAAGGACATCAGCAGGAAAGCGTCGTACCCCACGGTGACCATCCTTCCCGAGCGCGCCGGGCCCGCCCACGTGAGGTCGGCCTCAGGCCCCCAGGGCGTGGTAGCCGCCGTCGACGTGCACGATCTCACCGGTGGTGGCGGGGAACCAGTCGGACAGCAGCGCGCACACGGCGCGGGCGGCGGGCTCCTGGTCCTGCAAATCCCAGCCGAGCGGGGCCCGCTCCGCCCAGGCCTCTTCGAACTGCTCGAAGCCGGGGATCGACTTGGCGGCCATCGTGCGCAGCGGCCCGGCCGACACCAGGTTGCTGCGGATGCCCTGCTCGCCCAGGTGCAGCGCCAGGTAGCGGGAGGCGGACTCCAGCCCGGCCTTGGCGACGCCCATCCAGTCGTAGACCGGCCACGCCTTGGTGGCGTCGAAGGTCAGGCCGACCACGCTGCCGCCGCGGCCCATCAGCGGCAGGCACGCCGTGGCCAGGGACTTGTATGAGTACGTGGAGACCTGCACCGCGGTCGCCACGTCCTCCCACGGCGCGTCGAGGAAGCCGCCGCCGAGGCAGCTCTGCGGCGCGAACCCGATCGAGTGCACCACCCCGTCGAGGCCGTCGACGTGCTCGCGCACCTTGTCGGCCAGCCCGGCGAGGTGCTCGGCGTTTGTCACGTCCAGCTCGATGACGGGCGCCGGTTCGGGCAGCCGCTTGGCGATCCGCTCGACCAGCGACAGCCGGCCGAAGCCGGTGAGCACGACCGTGGCGCCGTTCTCCTGTGCCAGCTTCGCCACCGAGAACGCGATGGAGGCGTCGGTGATGATGCCGGTGATGAGCAGGCGCTTGCCGGCGAGCAGTGCAGACACGGGTCTCTCCTGAGTAGGTGGAACGGGTCAGTGACCCATGCCGAGGCCGCCGTCGACCGGGATCACGGCGCCCGAGATGTACGCCGAGGAGTCGCCGGCCAGCCAGGTCACCGCGGCGGCGACCTCGCCGGCCTGGGCGAGCCGCCCGGCCGGGACGGCGTTGATGATCTCCGCCTTGCGGGCCTCGGGCAAGGCGTCGGTCATGTCGGTCTCGATGAAACCGGGGGCGACCACGTTCGCGGTGATGTTGCGGCTGCCCAGCTCGCGGGTGATGGAGCGGGCCATGCCGACCAGCCCGGCCTTGCTGGCGGCGTAGTTGACCTGGCCGGGGCCGCCGTACAGGCCGACGACGGAGGAGATGAAGATGATCCGGCCCCACTTGGCGCGCAGCATCTTGGCGCTGGCCCGCTTGGCGCACCGGAACGCGCCGGTCAGGTTGGTGTCGACGACCCGGGTGAACTGCTCCTCCGACATGCGCAGCAGCAGGGTGTCGTCGGTGATACCGGCGTTGGCCACCAGCACCTCGACCGGGCCCAGCTCCGCCTCGACCGCGGTGAACGCGGCGTCGACCGCGGCGCCGTCGGTGATGTCGCACTCGACACCGAACAGCCCCTCGGGTGCGCCGCTGCCGCGGTGGGTGACCGCGACCCGGTCGCCCTGCTTGGCGAACTCCTGCGCGATGGCCAGGCCGATGCCGCGGTTGCCTCCGGTGACCAACACGGTGCGTGGCACGCGTACTCCTTCTGCTGCGGGGATCATGTGGAGACTAGCCGGTGGTTCGCGCCACGCCCGGCACGCTCCCATTTTCCTTATGTCGCGCTTAAGAGGTACGCTCACGGACGGCCCGAAGACCGCCACGACTCGTGGCACGCGACCGACGGAGGTGATCGCTGTGCGAGATAGCGATCCTCCCAGTCGCGGCCGGGCCGGTCGTCAGCCCGCCCGGGGCTGACACCCCTCCCGCCCTCCCCACCCGCACGCCGCATGATCGGCTGCGGGTCCGGTCGTGCGCGCCGCGACCACCGGGGAGCGGTGCCGGCCGCGACGTGACGTGTGCGCAGTCCCCGCCGGTCTTCACTTCCGGAGGTTTCCGCAGATGAGCCGTTTCGTCGCGCCTCTCGGCTTCACCATCGCCACCGTCTGGGTCGTCGTCCTGTTCGTGCTGGTGCACAGCACACCCTGACCGCAGCCGTCAGGGCAGCCGGGACGTCCACAGCAGACTCAGGCCCGCGGCCACGAGGCCGAACAGCAGGGCCGCCCCGGCGTACCACTGGGTGACCTCCCGTGGCTCGATCCGGTGGCCGATGGAGGAGCCCATGTCCTCGTACACCTGCTTCAGCTCGCCGACCGAGGCGGCCTCGTAGAAGTAGCCCTTTGTCGTCTCGGCGAGCTGCTGCAACGACAGCCGGTCCACCGGCACCCGCTGCAACTGGCCGCGGATGTCCACGACGCCGGTGTCCGTACCGAAAGCGATCGTGGAGACCGGGACGTTCGCGGACGAGGCCGCGGCGGCCGCGTCCTCGATGGAGCGGCCCGACGTGCGGTAGCCGTCGGAGAGCAGCACGATCCGGGCCGGCGGTGCGCCGTCGGCGCCGTCGGCGGGCACGGACCGGATCGCGTCCAGCGAGGTGAAGACGGCCTCGCCGGTCGCGGTGGCCTCGGCCAGGGTCAGCCCGTCGATGCCCGCCAGCACCGCGGCGCGGTCCTTGGTCGGCGGCACCAGCACGTTGGCCGACTTCGCGAACGACACCAGCCCCAGGTTGTAGGTGAGCGGCAGCTCGTCGACGAACGCCTTCGCCGCCTCCTGGGCGGCCTGGATCCGGGTCGGCGCCACGTCGTCGGCCTGCATGGACAGCGACACGTCGATCGCCAGCATGACTGTGGCCCGCTCCAGCGGCTCCTTGCGGTCCACCGACGGCCGGGCCATCGCGGAGGCCAGCGCGACCAGGCTGAGCAGGAACGCCGCCGCGGCCGCATGCCGGCGCCAGCCCAGACCCTTGGGGGCGAGCGTACGCAGCAGGTCGACGTTGGTGAACCGGATCGCGTACGAGCGCTGCCGGAACTGGCGCCACACGTACACGCCGGCGACCACGAGGACGGGCAGCCAGGCCAGCAGCCACCAGGGTGCCAGGAAACGGATCATCGGGTGGTCCCCCTGGTGCGAGCGTGTCGTTGGGCGGCGACGAAGCGGACCATGTCCAGCAGCCAGTCCGTGTCGGTGCGCAGGCGCAGGTGGGCGGCTCCGGCGGCGCGCAGGGCGCGGGCGATCACGGCCCGCTGTTCCCCGGCCGCCTCGGCGTAGCGGCGGCGCAGCGCCGGGTCGGCGGTCTGCACCTCGTGCAGGGCCCCGGTCTCCGGGTCGGCGAGGGTGAGCACGCCGACGTCGGGCAGCTCCAGTTCGCGCGGGTCGACAACCTCGATGGCCAGCACGTCGTGGCGTACCCCCAGCTTGCGGACCGGGCGGGCCCAACCCTCGACCGGGGTGAGGAAGTCGGAGATCACCACGGCCACCCCGCGGCGGCGCGGTGGCCGGTTCAGCATGTCGACCAGGGCACCCAGGTCGGCCCGGCCGGGCCGGATCCGGGTACGGGCGATCGCCCGCAGCAGCCCCTGCGCCTCCTTGCGCCCCGGCCGGGCGGGCAGCCGCACCATCGACGGCGGTGTCGCCTCGGCCGTCGGTGCGGAGTCACGACGGCGCCGCCACCCGCGCGACGCGGACACCGGGACGCCCGAGCCGGTGCCGACGACCGCGCCGATCCGGTTGCCGCCCCGGACGGTGAGGTGGGCCATCGCGGCGGCCGCGGCGATCACCAGGTCGCGTTTGAGCCAGCGGGCGGTGCCGAAGTCGACGCTGGCCGACAGGTCGACCGCCAGCCAGGTCTCCAGCTCCCGGTCGGCGACCGTACGGCGCACGTGCGGGGTGGTGGTGCGGGCGGTCACCGGCCAGTCCATCCGGCGTACGTCGTCGCCGGGGCGGTACTCGCGGGACTCCCCCGCCTCGCTGCCGGGGCCGGGCAGCAGGCCCGCGTAGTCGCCCTGGAGCAGGCCGTCGAGCTTGCGGGTGACCAGCAGTTGCAGGCGCGACAGGACGGCCTCGGCCCGCGCGGTGCCTTGGTCGGCCCCGGGCGGTGCGGTCCCTGCCCGGGTCACGGCGCCTCCGAGGCGTACAGGGCCGCCGGTGGCCGCGACGGCGACGGCGCGTGCAGATCCGCCGCCGGGGGCCGCGGCGACGAAGGGACGGTCGGCACCACCGGAGCGGTTCCGGGCCGCGGCGCCCGGCTCACGGCTGCCCCGGCCAGGCAGCCGGGTGGTGCGGGTGCGCCGGGACCTCGAAGCCGCCACCCGGCACACCGCTGGTCGGCACGGGCTGGCCGTTCGCGGGGGCGCCCTGGCGCGACGCCACCGACGGCACCGGCACGCTCTGCATGATCCGGGCGACGATGTGGTCGGCCGGGATGTCGTCGGCGAGCGCGTCGTAGCTGAGCACGAGCCGGTGCCGCAGGATGTCCGGGGCGATGTCCTGCAGGTCCTGGGGCAGGGCGTAGTCGCGGCCGCGCAGCAGGGCGAGGGCCCGGGTGGCCCGGACGATGCCGAGCGAGGCGCGCGGGCTGGCGCCGTACTGGATGAGCTGGGCGACGTCCGGCATCCCGTGCTGGGCCGGCGCGCGGGTGGCCAGCACCAGCCGGACGGCGTAGTCCACCAGCGCGTTGTGCACGAACACCTGGTCGGCGCGGCCCTGCAGGGCCAGCAGGTCGGCCGGGGTGAACACCGGTTTGGGCTCGGGCGCGCGCACCCCCATCCGGTAGACGATCTCGCGCTCCTCGGCATCGGTCGGATACCCGACGAGGATCTTCATGAGGAAGCGGTCGCGCTGCGCCTCGGGCAGCGGGTACACGCCCTCCTGCTCGATCGGGTTCTGGGTCGCCATGACCAGGAACGGGTCGGGCACCTCGTGGGTCTGCCCGCCGATGGAGACCTGGTGTTCGGCCATGACCTCCAGCAACGCGGACTGCACCTTGGCGGGCGCCCGGTTGATCTCGTCGGCCAGCAGGAAGTTCACGAAGACCGGCCCGAGTTCGACGTCGAACTTCTCGCTGGACTGCCGGTAGATGCGGGTGCCGATGATGTCCGCGGGCACCAGGTCGGGGGTGAACTGGACCCGGGAGAAGCTGCCCCCGACAACCTTCGCGAGGGTCTCCACGGCGAGGGTCTTGGCCACCCCGGGTACGCCTTCGAGCAGGCAGTGCCCGCGCGCCAGCAGGGCGACGAACATCCGCTCGACCATCCGGTCCTGGCCCACGATGACCCGCTTGACCTCGAACATCGCCCGTTCGAGCTGCGTCGCGTCGTGCGCGGGCGGTACGGGGGTCCCGGCATCGGTGCTGGTCTCGGTCTCGGGCGTGGTCGGCTGGGCCACCGGTCCTCCACAGCGGTTCGCGTCGGCGCGGGTGCCGACGCTCAAGACTTACACGACCATGCGGAAAACCGTCGGGCGGAGCGGCATTACCCGCCCGAGTGCCGGACGACGCCGCCCGCGATTCGATCTTTCTGCGCGATCCGCCGGATCGGGCACCGCGCAGGGCTGGACGGCGGGGGACTGGGAGCGTGTAACATTCAGCGCGTCGCCGGGCGACTTCCCCCGTGGTCGCCCGGCGCTCATCTTCCTCTATCTCCTTTCGCATGCGCCCGCGGCCGTCTCCTCGCCGATGCCCCCGGGGTTCAGCCGCGTAGGCTGGCGGACGTGGTCGAGGATCTGACCCCCCAGTGCTCCGCCAAGGGCTGCCGCGCGCCCGCGGCCTGGCAGCTGCGGTGGAACAACCCCAAGCTGCACGAGCCCCAACGGCGCAAGACCTGGCTGGCCTGCGCCGAGCACCGGGAGTCGCTGGGTGACTTCCTCAGCGCCCGCCGTTTCCTGCGCGAGGTGGAGCCGTACCCGGCACAGGTCGCACCGTCGCCGCCCGGTGCGCCCATCTCCTAGGCTCAGAGGCGTGGCCGAACCCTCGCCCGTCGCCGGACCCTCGCCCGTCGCCGGACCCTCGCCCGTCGCCGGACCCTCGCCCGTCCTCGGATCTGCGCCCGTCGCCTCGCCGGTCGCCGGGTCCTCGCCCGGGACCGACCCGCTGGAGCCGTGGCCCGACACGGTCGCCTGGCGCCGGGTCTCCCCCCGGCTGATCACTGTGGAACTGATCTCCCGTGGTGCCTTCGCGGCGGTGCTGCTGGCGGGCCTGCTCGCCGGCCGGCTGCTCATCGGGGGCCCCTGGTGGCTGGCCGGCATGGCGCTCGTCGTGGTGTTCGCGGCCTGGCGCTCGGTCACCACCGTCCGCGCCGTCCGGGCGTGGGGATACGCCGAACGCGAGAACGACCTGCTCGTCCGGCACGGCCTGCTGGTACGCCGGCTGTCCATCGTCCCGTACTCCCGCATGCAGTACGTCGATGTCACCGCCGGTCCGCTGGAGCGGGCGTTCCACCTCGCCACCGTGCAGCTGCACACCGCGGCGGCCGCCAGCGACGCCCGGGTGCCCGGCCTGCCGCCCGAGGAGGCCGCCCGGCTGCGGGACCGGCTCACGGCGCTGGGCGAGGATCGGGCCGAGGGCCTGTGACCACCGCCGACGCGTCCCTGCCGACCGAGCCGTCCCCGGCGGACGAGCCGGCGCGACCTCCGCAGGCCGCGCAGCCGCCGCCAGGCGCGCCGGCAGCGGCCGGTTCGCCGCTGATGAACGAGGCGCCGCCGAGCGGGTCGTCATCGGCCGGTCCGCCGCTAGTGAACGAGGCGACGCCGGGCGGGACGCCCCCGCGGGAGGAGCCGCGCAGGAGGCTGCACCCGCTCAGCCCGCTGCTGCACGGCGCCAAGTCGATCACCGTGATCGTGGCCGCGCTGAGCTGGCAGACCCTGTCGCAGGTGGGCCCGGAACGCTTCGCCATCGTGGTGGCCGTGCTGGCTCTCGGCGCGGTGGTCCTGTCGGTCATCAGCTGGCTCAACACCGGCTACCACGTGGTGGGGCGGGAGCTGCGCATCGCCGACGGGCTGCTGTGGCGGCGCAACCGGGCCATCCCGCTGGAGCGCCTGCAGGCCGTCGAGCTGCGCCGCCCGCTGCTGGCCCAGCTCACCGGCCTGGCCGAGCTGCGGCTGGAAGTGGTCGGCGGCGGCAAGACGGAGGCGCCACTGGCGTACCTGACCGTCCGGGACGCCGCGGCCCTGCGCGAACGCCTGCTCGACCTGGCGGGCCACGCCCCGTCGTCCGCGCCGGCGCCGGACCGTACGGTAGCCGCCCCGGCGCGCCCGCTGGTGGCGGTCGACAACACCGACCTGATCGTCAGCCAGCTGCTCACCCCGCAGGCGCTGCTCCTGCCGATCGGCATCACCGGCGTGACCATGCAGTTCGTCCTGGATGGCACGTGGACGTTCGTCGGCGTGGCCAGCACGGTCACGGCGATGGTCGGCGTTTTGCTGCAGCCGGTCCGGCGGATCCTGCGGGATTGGGCGTTCCGGCTGGCCCGCGACGCCGACGGCCGCCTCGCCGTCCAGCACGGACTGGTGGAGACGCGCAGCCAGACCGTCCCGTTGCATCGGGTGCAGTCGGTCAGCGCCACCTGGCCGCTGCTGTGGCGGGCGAAGCGCTGGCTGCACCTGCGTCTGGACGTGGCCGGGTTCGCGGGCCCGCAGGAGCGCGACGACAACCGGTCGGACCGGCTGATGCCGGTGGGTGACCTGGCCACCGCGCGGGCGGTGGTGTGGGAGGTGCTGCCCGGAGCGGACCTGCTGGCGCTGCCGGTGACGGCGCCTCCGCCACGGGCCCGGTGGCTGCACCCCTTCACGCTGCGCTACCTGGGTGCGGGGCTGTCGCCCACCGCGTTCGTGACCCGATGGGGATGGCTGACCCACGAGCTGCAGCTGGTGCCGTACGCGCGGCTGCAGAGCGTCCGGGTGGTACAGGGACCGTTGCAGCGGCTGCTCGGGCTCGCCACGGTGCATGCGGACACCGCGGGCGGCCGGGGCGCCTCGGCCCGGGACCGGGACCTGCGCGACGCGTGGGCGATGGCGGCGCAGCTGGCCGAGCGCGGCCGGCAGGCCGCGGCCGCAGCCACGGCGCCGGTGGCGATCGCCGACGGCACCGGACGCGACCACGCCCCGGTCGGCCACCCGTAGGACACGCCAGGCCCGCCCCCGTCCCCTGGGGACGCGCCGGGCCGTCGCGGGGACGACGTGTACGGGTGGCGATGCGGTGCGTCCTAAGCTGACCCGATGGAGCTTCCGGAGTTCGCCCCCGGTCTCACCGCCCGGGTGGAGCTGATCGTCACCGATGCCGACACCGCCCAGGCCCTCGGCTCCGGCGACGTGCCCGTGCTGGGCACTCCGCGCGTCCTCGCGCTCGCCGAGACCGCGACGGTCGCGGCGACCGCGCGTCAGATGCCCGGCGGGGTGACCACGGTCGGGACCCGGGCGGAGGTCGAGCACCGCGCCGCCACGCCGGTCGGTCGGCGGATCACCGCGCTCGCCACGCTGGCGAAGGTGGACGGCCGCAAGCTGACGTTCGACGTGGTCGTCCGCGACGGCGAGGACCTCGTCGCCGAGGTCAGGGTCGAGCGGGTCCTGCTGGACCGGCAGCGTTTCATCGCCAAGGCCCAGGGCGCCTGACGGTCCGCGTCCGGGGATCCGGACGCATCGGCGCTCTTTATCCCGTTCTGGGCGCTTTGACATGCGCCCAGGGTCGCCCATTCCATTCCCCGCGCGAGGCGGTAACGTCGGCTACCGAACCCGGCGGGAGGAAGAAACATGGCCGAGCAGAGCGACGGCACCACGCAGGCCAAGACGGAGTCGCACGACCCGGATTTCCCGGAGGCGTTCCTGCAGTTCATGCGCGGCGGCTGGCGGGACGACTCACGCACCGCGACACCGCTGCCCGAGGCCCCGAACTACGCCAAGCGGCGCAACGCGCTGTCCGAGGCGTTCCCGGGTGAGACCCTGGTGATCCCGACGGGTGTGGAGAAGGTCCGGGCCAACGACACGGACTACTCCTTCCGGCCCGGCAGCGACTTCTACTACCTCACCGGCGACCACGGCCCGAACGGCGTGCTGGTGCTGCGCCCGAGCGGCTCCGGCCACGACGCGGTGCTGTACTCGCGCCAGCGCTCGTCGCGGGAGAACGACGAGTTCTTCCGCAGCCGCGACGGCGAACTGTGGGTCGGCCGACGCCCCACGCTCGCCGAGAAGTCGACAGAGCTGGGCATCGAGACCGCATCGTACGGCGATCTGGGCCGGGCCCTCGCCGACTGCGCGCCCGCCCGTACCCGGGTGCTGCGCGGCCTGGACCCCAATGTGGACCGGGCCGTCCTCGCCTACGAGCCCACCGCGGGCAGCCCGCGCGACCGCGAGCTGGCGCACGTCATCAGCGAGCTGAAGCTGGTCAAGGACGAGTGGGAGATCGCCCAGCTGCAGCAGGCGGTCGATTCCACGGTCCGCGGCTTCGAGGACGTGGCCCGCGTGCTGCCCGCCGACCGCGGCGTCAAGGAGCGGCTGCTGGAGGGCGTCTTCGGGCTGCGGGCGCGGTTCGAGGGCAACGACGTCGGCTACAGCTCCATCGTGGGCGCGGGGGCGCACGCGACGATCCTGCACTGGATCCGCAACGACGGCGTCACCCGCCCCGGCGAGCTGCTGCTGATGGACATGGGCGTCGAGGGCCACCACCTCTACACGGCGGACGTGACCCGTACGGTGCCGGTGTCGGGGACCTTCACCCCGCTGCAGCGCCAGGTGTACGACATCGTGCTGGCCTCGCAGCAGGCCGGGATGGACTTCATCCGGCCGGGCGTGAAGTTCCACGACGTGCAGCTGGTCTGCATGCGGGTGCTGGCCGAGGGCCTGCACGACCTGGGCCTGCTGCCGGTCAGCGTGGACGAGGCCATGTCGGAACAGTCCTCTGTGTACCGCCGCTGGACCCTGCACGGTTTCGGGCACATGCTCGGCATCGACGTGCACGACTGCAACTCGGCGCGCAAGCAGGCGTACCGGGACGGTCCGCTCGGCGAGGGCTACGTGCTGACCGTGGAGCCGGGCCTGTACTTCCAGCCCGAGGACGACCTGGTGCCCGACGAGCTGCGCGGCATCGGCATCCGGATCGAGGACGACGTCGTGGTCACGGCCGACGGGTGCCGGAACCTGTCCGCGGGCCTGCCGCGTGCTGCGGCCGACGTGGAGTCGTGGCTGGCCGACCAGCGGGCCGCCGGTCCGCGCCTGCCGGAATAGCCCGGCGGGGTTCAGGACGCCGGCGCGTACTCCGAGACGAGGAAGCACGAGCCGTCGGCGTCCTGCTGATCCGTGACGCTGAAGCTCACCGCGGTGGGGTGCCCGTCGACCGGGTCGAACGTGGTGGTGACGGCGCCGCCGTCGTCGGCGGCGGTCTGCGCCAGGGTGAGCAGCTCACCGAGCGCGGGCACCTCGATCTCCTCCTCGCCGGCGGCGGTCCTGCCGTCGATCCGGTCGGTGCGCACCACGTGCCCGTCCTGCACGGCGACCCGGTAGCGGCCCAGGGACGGGCCCTGCCCGCAGCGGCGTTCGACCACGAATCCGTACGCGGCGGGCTCGTGCCAGGCCGGCGCCGAGCCGGTGGTCGCCGGGGCCGACGATCCGCCCGCGAACTTCGGGTGCTCGGACGGCGACGACGTGCACGCCCCGAGCGCCGCGACCGCGGCGAGACCACACAGCGTCACCTTCAGCCGCACGCTGACCTCCGACTCCCCGCTGCCGTCCGCGTCGCGGCGGCGCCCCCAGATCCGACCGCGCAATGTATCACCGGCGGTCACGGATCGAACTCGGTGGAACACAATTGGCCGCCGCGCGCTAGCGTGTGTCCTCGGCAAACGGGGAGGCACGCAGAGGAATGAAGATCCTCTTTCTGATCAACAACGGGTTCGGCATCGGCGGCACGATCCGCACGACGTTCAATCTGGCCGGCGCGCTCGCGGCGCGCGGACACGACGTCGAGGTGCTGAGCACGCTGCGTAATCGTGACGTGCCGCAATTGCCCATGGACCCGGCGATCCGGCTGACCTCGCTGGTGGAGACCCGCCCACAGCACACGGACCACTTCGCCTCCTCGTCGCTGCGCGGACAGCCGGCGCGGGTGTACCCGAAGGCGGACTTCCGCTCGGGCGACTACGACATGTTCGTCGAGGAGCGCTACCGCGCCTTCCTGCGCACCAGCGACGCCGATGTGGTGATCGCCACTCGGGCCGGGCTGATCGCGTACGCGGCGCAGTTCGCCCCGCGCCGCATGATCCGGATCGGGCAGGAGCACCTGACCCGGCGCCAGCAGCGCAAGGCGATGCGCGAGGAGCTGCCCCGGCACATCAGGCGGCTGGACGCGTTCGTCACGGTCAGCGCCCGCGACGCCGAGGACTACCGGGCGCACCTGGGCCGGCTCGGCCGTACGGAGCTGCTGTTCATCCCGAACAGCGTGCCGCAACCGGCGCTGCCGCCCTCGGACGGCAGCTCGCGGATCGTGGTGGCCGCGGGCCGCCTGGTCGCCAGCAAGCGCTACGACGTGCTGATCCGGGCGTTCGCGAAGGTGGTCGCCGACCATCCGGACTGGCAGCTGCGGATCTACGGCAGCGGGGCGGAGAACGCGGCGCTGCGCCGCCTGGTGCTGGAGCTCGGCCTGCACAACCACGTGCTCCTGCCGGGCGGGTTCGCGCCGATCGACTCGGAGTGGGCGCGCGGCAGCATCGCGGCGGTCCCGTCGGACCGGGAGCCGTTCGGGATGACGCTCGTGGAGGCGATGCGCTGCGGGCTGCCCGTGGTGAGCACGGACGCCCCGCACGGACCGCGGGAGATCCTGCAGGACGGCGTGGACGGGCTGCTCACCCCGGTCGGCGACGCGGACGCGATGGGCAAGGCCCTGCTGCGGATGATCGGCGACACGGAACGGCGCCGGGCCATGGCCACGGCCGCGCTGGCGAACTCGGCACGCTACGACCCGGACCCGATCGCCGCCGAGTACGAACAGCTCTTCGAGCGGCTCGCCGGTCGCAAGCGGCTCTGGCACCGCCTGAGCAGTGGGCCGAAGGCGGGATCGCCGCCGCCCGTGCTGGGCCCGGCGCCGACGCAGGCTCAACCCGTCGTGGACTGCACGGTCACCGCGGACGCGGAGGTGCTGCTGTACCCGGCGGGGGCGCTGGCGAGCGACGCGGCGCTGCGCTGGCACCGGATCGGCGGCGCCGACGCCGAGCCGACCGAGATCGCCCAGGACGGCCACACCCTGCGGCTCGGCGACCTGCCCGAGGGCGTGTGGGAGCTACGCCTGGCCGACGGCCGCCCGGTGTCCGCCGGGGTACGCGACACCCGCACGCTGACGTACCCCGAGCCGCCGGCGGACGGCGGGGTGACGGTGCACCTGCCGTACCGGACGGATGACGGGACCTTCGCGGTGCGCAGCTGGCGCCGGGAGGTGCATGCCGAGGTCGGTGGGGTATTCGCCGACGACACCGGGCTGCACGTGGAGGGCCGGCTGGTCGGGGCCGAGTTCGGCACCGGGGCGCCGACGCTGCGGGCGCGCGACGGCGAGGCGGTCCATGAACAGGCCGCCGTGGCGTCGTCGGGGAGCCGGTTCCGGATCTCGGTGCCCGCCCTCCCGCCGGGCACCTGGCAGCTGTGGCTGGAGCACGCACCGGGGGCCCCGGCGGTGCGGCTGGGCCGGTTCCTCGACGACGTGGCCGACAAGCGCACCGCGTACGTGCTGCCGGTCGCCGAGGTGGGCGGCGTGCGGATCCAGCCGGAGTACACGGGCGAGAACGAGCTTTCGGTCCGGATCGATTCCTGACCCCGGGTTGCACCCAATAGCAAGACGGACGTACGGTTTACAGGCAACCTGAAACCGCTGGTTAGGCCTGCCTAACTGAGCGGCGGCAGTCGCCCGTGCGACAGACTTGCCGAGGAAAACTCACGCTGGGTGTGAAGGAGATGACGTGGCCAGCCTCGACACCTTCGGTGCGAAGAGCCAGCTGCGCGTCGCAGACGCGAGCTACGAGATGTACGCGATCGACAAGGTGGAGGGCCACGCGCGGCTCCCGTACTCCTTGAAGATCCTGCTGGAGAACCTGCTGCGGACCGAGGACGGCGCCAACATCACCGCCGACCACATCCGGGCGCTCGGCGGCTGGGACCCCACCGCCGACCCCAGCGTGGAGATCCAGTTCACCCCCGCCCGGGTGCTGATGCAGGACTTCACAGGCGTGCCCTGCGTCGTCGACCTCGCCACCATGCGCGAGGCCGTCAAGGCGCTCGGCGGCGACGCCACCAAGGTGAACCCGCTCGCCCCGGCCGAGATGGTCATCGACCACTCCGTCATCGCCGAGCTGTTCGGCCGCGAGGACGCCTTCGCCAAGAACGTCGAGCTGGAGTACCAGCGCAACCGCGAGCGCTACCAGTTCCTGCGCTGGGGCCAGACCGCGTTCAACGAGTTCAAGGTCGTCCCGCCCGGCACCGGCATCGTGCACCAGGTCAACATCGAGTACCTGGCCCGTACGATCATGGAGCGCAACGGCGTCGCCTACCCGGACACGGTCGTGGGCACCGACTCGCACACCACGATGGTCAACGGCCTCGGCGTACTCGGCTGGGGCGTCGGCGGCATCGAGGCCGAAGCCGCGATGCTCGGCCAGCCGGTCAGCATGCTGATCCCGCGGGTCGTCGGCTTCAAGCTCTCCGGCGACATGCCCGCCGGGACCACCGCCACCGACCTCGTGCTCGTGATCACCGAGATGCTGCGCAAGCACGGCGTCGTCGGCAAGTTCGTCGAGTTCTACGGCCCCGGCGTCTCCGCGGTGCCGCTGGCCAACCGCGCCACCATCGGCAACATGTCGCCGGAGTACGGCTCAACCGCCGCGATCTTCCCGATCGACGGCGAGACCATCAAGTACCTCAAGCTCACCGGCCGCAGCGAGGCCCAGGTCGCGCTGGTCGAGGCGTACGCCAAGCGGCAGGGCCTGTGGCACGACCCGGCCGCCGAGCCGAACTACTCGGAGAAGCTCGAACTGGACCTGTCCACGATCGAGCCGTCGCTGGCGGGCCCGAAGCGCCCGCAGGACCGGGTGCCGCTGAACAGCGCCAAGGCGATGTTCCGCACCGCCCTGGTGGACTACGTGGACACCACCGGCGTCGAGGGCACCGCCGACGAGGCCAGCGCCGAGTCGTTCCCGGCCAGCGACCCGCCCGCCAACACCGGCGACGACCCCGCCGACAAGCCGCACGAGCTGGTCAGCGCCGCGCGCGGGGCGTCCGGGCGGCCCAGCAACCCGGTCCGGGTCACCGGCGCCGACGGCGTCGAGTACGAGCTGGACCACGGCGCCGTCACCATCGCGGCCATCACCTCCTGCACCAACACCTCGAACCCGCAGGTCATGGTCGGCGCGGCGCTGCTGGCCCGCAACGCGGTCGACCGCGGCCTGTCCCGCAAGCCGTGGGTAAAGACCACGCTGGCGCCGGGTTCCAAGGTGGTCATGGACTACTACGACCGGGCCGGGCTCACGCCGTACCTGGACAAGCTGGGCTTCAACCTGGTCGGCTACGGCTGCACCACCTGCATCGGCAACTCGGGCCCGCTGCCCGAGGAGGTGTCCGCGGCCGTCAACGCCAACGACCTCACCGTCGTCAGCGTGCTCTCCGGCAACCGGAACTTCGAGGGCCGGATCAACCCGGACATCAAGATGAACTACCTGGCGTCCCCGCCGCTGGTCGTCGCGTATGCGCTGGCCGGGACGATGGACATCGACCTGGGCAACGAGCCGCTGGGCACCGGCTCGGACGGCCAGCCGGTGTTCCTGGCCGACATCTGGCCCAGCGCCAAGGAGATCGAGGACGTCATCGGCTCCGCGATCGGCGCCACCGCGTTCTCGGACGCGTACCAGGATGTCTTCGCGGGTGACGAGCAGTGGCAGTCGCTGCCGACCCCGACCGGTGACACGTTCTCCTGGGACGCCGAGTCGACCTACGTGCGCAAGCCCCCGTACTTCGAGGGCATGGCGGCGCAGCCGCAGCCGGTCTCCGACATCGCCGGTGCGCGGGTGCTGGCCAAGCTCGGCGACTCCGTCACCACCGACCACATCTCGCCGGCCAGCACGATCAAGCCCGACTCCCCCGCCGGCAAGTACCTGGCCGAGCACGGGGTGCCGCGGCACGAGTTCAACTCGTACGGGTCGCGGCGCGGCAACCACGAGGTGATGATCCGCGGCACGTTCGCGAACATCCGGCTGCGCAACGAGCTGGTGCCCGGCGTGCAGGGCGGGTTCACTGTCAACCACCTGACCGGCGAGCAGACCACCATCTACGACGCCTCTGTCGCGTACCAGAGCGCCGGTGTCCCGCTGGTGATCCTGGCCGGCAAGGAGTACGGCTCGGGGTCCTCGCGCGACTGGGCGGCCAAGGGCACCATGCTGCTCGGCGTCCGTACCGTCATCGCCGAGTCGTACGAGCGGATCCACCGCTCCAACCTCATCGGCATGGGCGTGCTGCCGCTGCAGTTCCCGCAGGGCCAGAACGCCGCGTCGCTGGGGCTGACCGGCACGGAGACGTTCACCGTCACCGGCGTCGAGGAGCTGAACTCGGGCACCACCCCGCGCACGGTGAAGGTCAGCACGGACACCGGTGTGCAGTTCGACGCGGTCGTCCGCATCGACACGCCCGGCGAGGCGGACTACTACCGCCACGGCGGCATCCTGCAGTACGTGCTGCGCAAGATGCTCACGCACTGACCTGACGCAGTACCGATGCCCCGCCGTCTGCTGACGGCGGGGCATCACCGTGTGCGGCCCCGGATGCCTAGGCTCTGAGGCATGGATGACAAATCAACGCTGAAGCAGATCCACGGGCTGGTCGAGGAGGAGAAGGAGCTGCGCCGGCAGCTGGGCCGCGGCGAGATCAGCAGCGACGAGGAGCACGCCCGGCTCAAGGAGCTGGAGGAGGCCCTCGACCAGTGCTGGGACCTGCTGCGCCGGCGGCGGGCAGCCCGCGACCAGGGAAACGACCCGGACGCCGAGCAGGCCCGTAGCGTCGGCGAGGTCGAGGGCTACCTGCAGTGACACTCACCCCAGGCCCGCGTCGCTGAGCAGGCGCGCGGTCAGCTCCTCGGTGTCCAGCAACTCGGCGGGCAGCCCGCGCGCGGCGAACCACGTCGCCACGTTGCGGACGTCGCGGGCGAGGAACTGCGGCCCCTGCGGGTTGGCGACCACGTCGACCACCTGCGGCAGGTCGATCAGTACCAGCCGCCCGCCGTGCACCAGCAGGTTGTACGGCGACAGGTCGCCGTGCGCGAGCCCGCAGCGGGCCAGCACGGACAGCGCGTCCACCAGCTGGTTCCACAGGTCGCGCAGCTCGTCGGGATCGGGTCGCAGCTGGGCCAGGCGCGGCGCGGCCTGCCCGGTCTCCCAATCGCCGACGAACTCCAGCATCAGCTCGGTGCCGGCCAGCTGCACCGGGTACGGCACGCAGATCGCGCCGGTGTCGTGACCGAGCTGCCACAGCCGCGACAGCGCGGCGAACTCGGCGGCCGCCCACTGGCCCGCGATGAGGTCGCGCCCGAACGAGGTGCGCGTGGCCATCGCGCGCATCTCCCGGGAACGACGCACGCGGCGCCCCTCCAGGTATCCGGCGTCGCGGTGGAACAGCCGGTGCTCGGCGTCCCGGTACCGCTTGGCGGCCAGCATGCTGACCGGCCCGCCATCCGGGACCGCGCGGCGGACCAGGAAGACGTCGGCTTCCTTGCCGGTCTTCAGCATGCCCAGCTCGGTGTCCACGGCCCCGTGCTCTGTGCGTACCCAGGAAGGGCGCGGCTGCGGGCCGTGCAGAGCGCCGTCCCAGCTGGACCAGCGGTCCCCCGTCTCGGGCAGGTCGGGGTCCTCGGTCAGGGCCGGCTCCAGCCGGCCACGCTTCAGGAAGCCGGGCTCGTCGTCGTCGAAGGTACGGCGGCCGCGGCGCATGGTGGCCCGGCCGGAAGAATCGTGCTCGCGCACTGCGGGAACTCCTTGAGAGAAGGAACGAACGGTGGGATCTGGCGCAGGACAACGACGGCCATGTCTCGCCACCCCCTTCTCTCTCTCGGACCGGTCGCACCGGTCGGGTTCCGCCGTACCGGACAGGCCGGTCGGGTAACGCGCAGGACTCTGCCCGGCCCGGAGGGGCCGCGCAACCGAATTAATCTCAGCGGGCGGTGGCCATGATGGCCGACAGGCCCTGGATCACGTTGCCGACCACGCGGGTGGGCGCGAAGCGCTGATCCACCCAGTCCCGGCCGCGGTGCAGCCACACGCTGGGCAGACCCATGGCCGCCGCGCCGCCGATGTCGGCCTCGGGGCTGTCGCCGACCACCCACGCCCCGCCGAGGCGCATCCGCACACGCTGCGCGGCCAGCGCGAAGATGCGCGGGTTGGGCTTGCTGACGCCCTCCTGGCCGGAGATCACCCAGTCGGCGACATACCGGTCGAGGCCGGTACGCCGGATCCGGCTCTCCTGCAGCTCGTGCGGGCCGTTGGTGACCACGACCGGCACGAATCCGGCGTCGCCGGTGATCTGCAGCGCGCACGCGACCAGCGGGTCCAGCCGCTCATGCGCCAGCGGGCCCTCGTGCAGCTCCTCCAGCAGGTCGATGGAGGGCGTACGCAGCCGATAGCGGTCCCGGATCAGGTCGGCCAGGTCCCACCGGGAGGTGAGCCCATCGGCGTCCATCGAGATCAGCCATTCGAGGTCGTCGTGGGGCGCCGCGATCTCGTCGAGGAATCCCTTCGCCCAGAGCCGGAACGCACCACTGCGGTCAAGCAGGGTGTCGTCCAGGGCGAGGAAGACGAGAGGCACGCGGGCACTTTACGTGAGTGGTTGCGGGACGAACAGCCCGCAACTGTCAACATGCCCTAACCAGCCCGGCTGAATTCGCATCATCCGACCAGGGCGGACATGGAGTCCGTCCCGGGAGTGCCAAACCGTACGTACGGATTGCACGCCACGCAGCGCTCATGACACGATCAACGACGTGCCCAGGGTTAGCCAGGACCAGCTCGATGCCCGTCGCCACGAGATCCTCGCCGCGGCCCGGGGCTGCTTCGCGCGCTACGGCTACGAGGGAGCCACCGTGCGCCGCCTCGAGGACGCCACAGGGCTGTCCCGCGGCGCCATCTTCCACCACTTCCGGGACAAGGACTCGCTGTTCCTCGCGGTCGCCGAGGACGACGCCGCCACGATGGTCGAGACGGTCACCCGCAACGGCCTCGTCCAGGTGATGCGGGACCTGCTCGACCGGGCCGGCGCCTCGGCCGGGGACGGGGACACCGCGGGCTGGCTGGGCACCCAGCTGGAGGTCTCCCGCCGGCTGCGCACCGACCCGGCGTTCGCCAAGCGCTGGGCCGAACGGTCCAACGCGATCGCCACCGCCACCCGGGAGCGCCTCCAACGCCAGCGCGACGCCGGGGTGCTGCGCGACGACGTGCCGGTCGAGGTGCTCACCCAGTTCCTGGAGCTGGCGTACGACGGGATGGTGCTGCACCTGGCCACCGGGCGCCCGCCGGGTGAACTCAGCCGGGTGCTCGACCTGGTCGAGGAGGCCGTCCGCCGGGCGTGACCGTACTGTTGCGCGGGCCTGCACAATGAGGCCCACAGCACCAGCACAACCGGGAGGTCCGCACATGACCGTCGCCGCGACCGGCGCCACCTGGGGCATCCCCGGCCCGACCTTCCTGCAGTACTACATCACCGCTGTGGTGGTGATCACCATCGCCGCGATCGTGCACCGGCGCTTCCTGTTCGCCGGGCCGCGCGACGCCCGGTTCGACCAGCTCGGCCCCCAGCAGGTGGCCTACCTCGCGGGCGGCCCCCGGCTCGCCGTCTACTCGGCCCTGGGCGGCCTGCGCGCGGCCGGTGCGGTCGGCAACGGGCCCGACCGTACGCTCATGCAGGCCGGACCGTTGCCCAGCGGCGTCACGCCGCTGGACACCGCCATCTACAACGCCGCGGGCCAGCGCGTCCGCGGCCGCGACGTCCACGCCGACCAGTGGGTCTCCACCGCGCTCACCCAGCTGGGCGACGGCCTGGAGGCCGCCGGAATGGCCACCAGCGCCGGGCAGCGGCGCACCGCCCGCCTGTGGGCGCTGGCCATGCTGGCGCTGCTGGTGCTCGGCATCGCGCGGGTGGCGGCCGGCATCGCCAACGACAAGCCCGTCGGTTTCCTGGTGCCGCTGGTGTTCGTCGTCGGCGTCATCGCCCTGCTGCTCGTCCGGGCACCGAGGCAGACCCGCAGCGTCGCCCGTGGCCTCGCCACGCTGCGTAAGAAGAACCACTACCTGTCCCCCCGCCAGTCCCCCTCGTACGCCACGTACGGGGCGGGTAGCGTCGCGATGGGCGTGGCCCTGTTCGGGGCGGGCTCGCTGTACAGCCTGGACCCGGAGTTCGCCGCCGAGGCCGAGATCCAGCGCCAGGCCGCCTACAGCGGCTGGACGAGCACCAGCAGCAGCAGCTCCTGCTCCACCGGCACGTCGTGCGGATCGGCCAGCTCCTGCTCCAGCGGCAGCTCCTGCTCCAGCGGCAGCTCCTGCGGCGGCGGGGGCGGAGGGTGCGGCGGATGACCGCGTACGGGGTCGGCATCGGCTGGCGCCCCGAGATCGCCGGATTCGTGGCGGAGCTGCCCGGACTGCGATTCACCGAGGTGGTGGCCGAGTCGGTGCCCGCACACGGCGACCTGCCCGTCGGCCTGACCGAACTGCGCGACCGCGGCACCGCCGTGGTGCCGCACGGGGTCAAGCTGTCCCTGGGCGGCGCCGAGCCGGTCGAGCCCGCCCGGGTCGCGCACCTCGCCACGGTCGCCGAACGGCTGGGTGCCCCGCTGGCCAGCGAACACATCGCGTTCGTCCGGGCGGCCGGTGTCGAGGCCGGGCACCTGCTGCCGGTGCCGCGCAGCCGCGAAGCGGTCGACGCCGTGGTCGCCAACGTCAAACGCACCCAGGGCGAGCTGGGGGTGCCGCTGGCCCTGGAGCCGATCGCGGCGCTGTTCGACTGGCCCGACGACGAACTGGACGAGGCCGCGTTCCTCACCGAGATCCTGGAACGCACCGGGGCGCTGCTCCTGCTCGACGTGGCCAACGTCTACGCCAACGCGCGCAACCGCGGCACCGACCCGGAGGCGCTGCTCGACGCGCTGCCACTGGAACGCGTCGCGTACGTCCACGTGGCCGGTGGCGCCGAACACGACGGCATCTACCACGACACCCACGCCGACGCGGTGCCGCAACCCGTGCTGGACCTGGTCGCGGCACTGTGCGCCCGGCACCGCCCGCCCGCGCTGCTGCTGGAACGCGATGGCGCGTACCCGAGCACCCCGGCGCTGCGCGCCGAACTCGACGCGATCGCCGCCGCGTCCGGCTACCCGGCGGTCACATGAGCACCCCGGCCGGTGAGCGGTTCGCGCACCTGGCCGCGCGGCAGGCCGAGCTGGTCGCGGCGCTGACCGGCGGGGCACCCGTACCCGTGGGCTTCGACGCCCGGCTGGTCGAGGCGGCGCGGGTCGCGCTGCTGAGAAAGCGCGCCGGTGAGGTCGCGCGGCAGTGGCCGCTGCTGGCGGCCGCACTGGGTGAGCGGTGGCCGGGCGAATTCGCGCGGTGGGCCGCCGCGCGGCCCACCCAGGGCTCATTGCGCGACGGCTGGGACCTGGCCCGGCAGCTGGCGGCGCAGGGCGGGCTCCCGGCGGGCGCGGGCGAGGAGCTGGCCACCCGCGAGGCCGTCTACCGCTACGACGGCGGATCCGCGCCGCGCGCCCGCCGGGTGCCGGCGGTGCGACGCGCCGCCGGGTCCGTCGTCCTGCAACTGCTCGGCCGGGTACGCGTGCTGCGCCGTCCGGCCTGATCCGCGGCACCGCGCCGGCTCCGGGGGCGGCCGGGCTCAGCGGCAGCGGCCGGGCCAGGGGCAGCGGCCGCCTTCGGGGGCGGCCCGCCGTGCGCCGCCGTCCGGGCACAGTGGCAGGATCGCGGCATGGATCTGGGTCTGGCCGATCGCGTGTACGTCCTCACCGGCGCTTCCCGGGGCCTCGGCTTCGCCACCGCCCGGGCGCTGGTCGCCGACGGCGCCAAGGTGGTGGTCTCCGCCCGCGACGATGCCCGCGTCGCCGCGGCCGTCACCGAGCTGGGCGGCCCGGCCGTGGTCGCCGGGGTCGCCGCCGACCTCACCGACCCGGCGACCCCGCAACTGCTGGTCGACACGGCCACGCAGCGGTTCGGGCGCTTCGACGGCGCGCTGATCTCGGTCGGCGGGCCCGCCCGTGGCACCGCGGCGGCGATGACCGACGAGCAGTGGCGCACCGCGTTCGAGACGGTGTTCCTCGGCTCGGTCCGGGCCGCGCGCACATTCGCCCGGGCCCTGCCCGCGGGCGGCGCGATCGGGTTCGTGCTGTCCACCTCGGTCCACTCCCCCATTCCCGGCCTGGGTCTGTCCAACGGTCTGCGTCCGGGCCTGGCCGGGGTCGCCAAGGACATGGCCGACGAGTACGGTCCCCGCGGCGTGCGCGTGGTCAGCCTGCTGCCCGGGCGGCTGCGGACCGACCGCAATCTCGAACTGTTCGCCGCCGCCGACGACCCGGCCGCGGCCGAGGCGCAGGCGGAGGCGGCCATCCCGCTGGGCCGCCTCGGCGATCCGGCGGAGTTCGGCCGGGTGGCGGCGTTCGTGTTGTCGCCCGCCGCCGGTTACCTCACCGGTCTGACCATCCCGGTGGACGGCGGCGCCCTGCGCAGCCTGTGACCGCGCCGATGCCCCGGATGCCAGCCGCGAAGCCGAGCCGTGCGGACCTCGCCACAGCGGCCGGGCGCACCATTCCCGACCTGGTGGGTCCTGGTCTCAGGGTGCTGTTCGCGGGTATCAACCCGAGCCTGTACTCGGCGGCGACCGGCCATCACTTCGCCCGGCCGGGCAACCGGTTCTGGCCCGCGCTGCACCGCGCGGGCTTCACCGCACGCCTGCTGCACCCGTCGGAGCAGTGGTCACTGCCCGCCGCCGGGCTGGGCATCACCAACGTGGTCGCCCGGGCCAGTGCCCGCGCCGACGAGCTGTCCCCCGCCGAACTCGTCGAGGGCGGCCAGCAGCTCGCCGCCACGGTGGAGCAGTGGCGGCCCCGCTTCCTGGCGGTGCTCGGGGTGACCGCGTACCGGGCCGCGTTCGGGCAACCGAAGGCGGTGGTGGGGCCGCAGGACCGGGAGGTCGCCGGGACACCGGTCTGGGTGCTGCCCAACCCCAGCGGCCTCAACGCCCACTACACCGTCGACACCCTGGCCGAGGCGTACGCGCAGCTGCGGGCGGCCGCCTTCCCCGACGGGGCCGCGCCCGTCAGGGTTCGAGGACAGGGGTGGGAACCGGAACGATGACCGGCTCGGTCTCCTCGGCGTACGGCGGTGCCGGGCTGTCCGCCACCGCGAACTGGGTGCGATACAGCTCGGCGTAGAGCCCGCCCGCCGCGACCAGGTCGGTGTGGCGGCCGCGCTCGACGATCCGGCCCTCGTCGAGGACCAGGATCTGGTCGGCGTCGCGGACCGTCGACAGGCGGTGGGCGATGACCAGGGCGGTACGCCCCTCCAGCGCCTTGCTCAGCGCCCGCTGCACCGCCGCCTCGGACTCGCTGTCCAGGTGGGCGGTCGCCTCGTCGAGGATGACGATCGACGGGTGCTTGAGCAGCAGCCGGGCGATGGCGATGCGCTGCTTCTCCCCGCCGGAGAAGCGGTAGCCGCGATCGCCGACCACCGTGTCCAGCCCGTCGGGCAGGGCCTCGATCAGGTCGGCGACCTGCGCGCCGCGCAGCGCCTCCCACATGTCGTCCTCGGTGGCGTCTGGGCGGGCGTAGCGCAGATTCTCCGCGATGGTCTCGTGGAACAGGTGCGAGTCCTGAGTGACCACGCCGATGGTGTCCCGCAACGACTCCAGGGTGGCGTCGCGGACATCGACCCCACCGACCAGCACCTCGCCCTCGGTGACGTCGTACACCCGCGACACCAGCATCGACGTCGTGGACTTCCCGGCGCCGGACGGGCCGACCAGGGCCACCATCTGGCCCGGCTCCACCGTGAAGTCGACGCCGCGCAGGACGGGCGCGTTGCGGGTACGGTCCAGCGCGGCGACGTCCTCCAGCGTGGCGAGGGAGACCTCGCCCGCGCTCGGGTAGCGGAAGTGCACGTCGCGGAACTCCACCCGGCCGGCGCCGGTGGGTATCGCCGTCGCGTCGGGCTTCTCCTCGATGCCGGGGCGCAGGTCGAGCACCTCGAACACCCGATCGAACGACACCAGTGCGCTCATCACGTCGACCCGGACGTTGCTCAGCGCGGTGAGTGGACCGTACAGCCGGGTGAGCAGCAGCGCGAGGGTGACGACGGTGCCCGCGGTGACGCTGCCGGTGACCGCCAGCCAGCCGCCCAGCCCGTACGTCAGGGCCTGGGCGAGCGAGGCGACCAGCAGCATGGCGACGAAGAAGGTACGCGAGTACATCGCGCTCTGCACCCCGATGTCGCGGACCCGGGTGGCGCGTTCGCCGAAGCGGGCCGCCTCGATGTCCGGGCGGCCGAACAGCTTGACCAGTAGGGCGCCGGAGACGTTGAACCGCTCCGTCATCGTGGCGTTCATCTTCGCGTCGAGGTTGTACGACTCGCGGGTGATCTCGGCCAGCCGCTTGCCGACCCGGCGGGCCGGGATGATGAACACCGGCAGCAGCAGCAGCGACAGCACCGTGATCTGCCAGGACAGGGTGAACATGACAGCGGCGGTGAGCACGAGCTGGATGACGTTGCTGACCACGCCGGACAGGGTGGAGGTGAAGGCCCGCTGCGCGCCCAGCACGTCGTTGTTGAGGCGGCTCACCAGGGCGCCGGTCTGTGTGCGGGTGAAGAACTGCAGCGGCATGCGCTGGACGTGGTCGTACACCCGGGTGCGCAGGTCGAGGATGATGCCCTCGCCGATGCGCGCGGAATACCACCGCTGGGCCAGCGACAGGAACGCGTCAGCGACCGCCAGCACGGCGATGGCCACCGCGAGCCGCACCACGAGGGTGGTGGCCTCCGGCCCGCCGCCGGTGATCGCGTTGACGACGTGACCGGCGAGGACCGGTGTGGCCACGCCGATGCAGGCGGACAGCACCACCGTGACGAGGAAGACCAAGATGTCGCGACGATACGGGCGCGCGAAGGTCAGAATGCGCCGCGTCGTGCCGCGGCTGAGGCTGTGCTGGGACACCCGGTCCGAGTTCTGGATCGAGCGCAGCATTCCCCAGCTGGAACCGGCGGACATGCCCGGGCCCATGCGTCACCTCCGGGGGTGTGGACGACGGCTGCGGGACAAGTGTGCCCGCAGGGTCTGACAACCTCGAAAGTAATGCCTGTATTCCGGCAGGTGCCTTACTCGCCGGTGCCCGCCAGGTCCCGCAGTCGCCGGGTCTGTGCCTCGCGTTCGGCGCGGTCCTGCTCGTCGTACGAGCGGTCGGCCGCGCCGGCCAGCAACGCCTTGATCTCGGAGACCGCGCCACCGTCGGCGGACAGCACCGCCGCGGTCAGGTCGGCCACGGCCCCGTCGAGCTCCGCGGCCGGCACCACCGCCGTGGCCAGGCCCAGCCGCGCGGCCTCGTCGGCGCCGATCCGCCGCCCCGTCACGCAGATCTCCAGCGCGCGGGCGTACCCGACCAGTTCCGTGAGCCGTTTGGTGCCGCCCAGGTCCGGCACCAGGCCGAGAGTCACCTCGGCCATGGAGAACCGGGCGTCGTCGGCCAGGATCCGCAGGTCGCAGTTGAGCGCCAATTGGAATCCCGCCCCGATGGCGTGCCCCTGCACCGCCGCGATCGTCACCACGGAGGGACGCCGCAGCCAGGTGAACGCTGCTTGGAAGCCCGCGATCCGCTCGGCGCACTCCTCGGGCGACAATCGGGCCAGTTGGGCCAGGGCGGCGTCACCCGTGCCCCGCGCGACCGACAGATCCAGGCCGGCGGAAAACGCACGCCCTCCCCCTCGAACAATGACGACGCGCACATCTCCCGGCAATTTCCGGGAAATGCTTTCGAGCTCCGACCACATGGCCGGGGTCTGCGCGTTGAGGACATCGGGCCGGCACAACGTCACTGTCGCGACCGGCCCTGCCTGCTCCCAGCGAATGCCCGCGTCGTCTGCGCGGTCAGCGCTTTCGGTCGTCACGCCTTCTTCCGGCGCCGGGCGCCGCCGCGCTGGCGAAGCTGCACACCCGACTCGGTGAGCACCCGGTGCACGAAACCGTACGACCGTCCGGTCGAGGCGGCCAGCGCGCGAATGCTCTCGCCGGAGGTGTAACGCTTGACCAGATCCTTGGCGAGCGTCTGACGCTCGCTACCGACGATTCGGCGACCCTTCTCAGTGCTGGTGGCTGTGCCGGTGGCTGCCATGTTGAATCCTCACGTCCCAGACTGTGCGGTTCGATACGGTCCCACCTATTAGACCGCCTCGGACGATCATGCGCTAGGTATCCGGCGACAGCCAACGTGCCCATTTACCACTGTCAGGAACCCGACGGTGACCAAGCGCATCGATGCCGGGGCGGCGCAGCGGTGCGCGGGCCCGAGCGGCCCGAGCCGCGCCGAGCGCCTCCGGCGGGAGCGCGCACACCGTCGATCACCTGCGGAAATGACCATGCCCGGGACGTCACGCAGAGTCCTCACACACTCACCGTACGAGCTCGGCCGTGCCACCCCGGACGCGTGCCCCAGCCGGGGCGGTCACCCGGGTCCCGCGCGAAGCTCCGCCGCACCACGCAGATATCGCACATGTTGTGTGGGCGCGGGTTGACAACCGACGATGCCGCTGACCCCGTACGCGTCAGGCGAGCTCGACTAGTTCCAGCAACTCGTCGCTCCACGCGTCCTCGTCGCCGTCGGGCAGCAGGATCGCGCGGTCCGGCTTGAGCGCCACGACCGCGCCCGGATCGTGGGTGACCAGCACGATCGCGCCAGGGTAGTTGGCGATCGCGTCCAGCACCTGCTCCCGGCTCACCGGGTCGAGGTTGTTCGTCGGCTCGTCGAGCAGCAGCACGTTGGCACCGGAACAGACCAGCGTCGCCAGCGCGAGCCGGGTCTTCTCGCCGCCGGAGAGCACCCCGGCCGGCTTGTCGACGTCGTCGCCCGAGAACAGGAACGCACCGAGGATCTTGCGCAGCTCCGTGTCGGTCTGCTCCGCGGCGGCGCTGCGCATGTGCTCCAGCACCGTACGGTCGACCTCCAGGGTTTCGTGCTCCTGGGCGTAGTAACCCAGCCGCAGGCCGTGGCCCGGCCGCACCTCCCCGGTGTCCGGCTGCAGCAGGCCACCCAGGATGCGCAGCAGGGTGGTCTTGCCCGCGCCGTTGAGCCCCAGGATCGCCACCCGCGAGCCGCGGTCCACCGCCACCCCGACGTCGGTGAAGATCTCCAGCGAGCCGTATGACTTGGACAGCTCCGAGGCCGTCAACGGCACCTTGCCGCACGGGGCCGGGTTGGGGAAGCGCACCTTCACCACCTTGTCCGAGGTGCGGGCCTCCTCCAGACCGCCGAGCAGCCGCTCCGCGCGCCGGGCCATGTTCTGCGCGGCCACCGTCTTTGTCGCCTTCGCGCGCATCTTGTCCGCCTGGGCCATCAGCGCCCCGGCCTTCTTCTCCGCGTTGGCGCGCTCGCGGCGGCGCCGCCGCTCGTCGGTCTCCCGCTGTTCCAGGTACGTCTTCCACCCCACGTTGTAGATGTCGACGACGGACCGGTTGGCGTCCAGATACCAGACCTTGTTGACCGCCGCCTCCAGCAGGGACACGTCGTGGCTGATCACCACGAGGCCGCCCTTGTGCTGGGCCATGTAGCCGCGCAGCCAGGCGATCGAGTCCGCGTCCAGGTGGTTGGTCGGCTCGTCGAGCAGCAGGATGCCCTTGCCGTTCTCACCGGCGTCACGGAACAGGATCCGGGCCAGCTCGATGCGGCGGCGCTGACCGCCGGAGAGGGTGCCGATGGTCTGCGCGAGGACCCGGTCCGGCAGGCCGAGGTTGGCGCAGATCCGGGCCGCCTCGGCCTCGGCCGCGTACCCGCCGAGGCTGGCGAACTGGTCCTCCAGGGTGCCGTAGCGGCGGACCAGCTTCTCGTCCGCGCTCTCCTCCAGCTGCACCTCGAGCTTCTGCATCTCGGCCAGCAGGGTGTCCAGCCCACGGGCGGACAGCACCCGGTCGCGGGCGGTGACGTTCAGGTCGCCGGTACGCGGGTCCTGCGGCAGGTAGCCGACCTCGCTGCGGCGCTCCACCGCCCCGGCGTACGGCTGCCCCTCGCCGGCCAGCACCTTCAGCGTGGTCGTCTTGCCGGCGCCGTTGCGCCCGACCAGGCCGATCCGGTCACCCGGCTGCACCCGCAGCGTGGTGGGCGACATCAGGATGCGGGCGCCGGCACGCAGTTCGAGTCCGGTGGCGGTGATCATGGGAAGGCGTCTCGCTCTCGCAGGGGTCCGGCTGACTCAGGCACGCGGCGACGCCGACCGGGTACGACCGCGGTCGGCGCGGGGGCGGTCAGCCTTCGCAGAGCAGCACCCGCCCATACTAGCGACCCGGCCGATACGGCCCCCAACCGATTAGCGGGCAGGATCAACGGGTACACCCGGACACCCGGGTCGGACGGCGCAGTGAGGGTGAGATGGAGCTCAACGAGAACGCTGAGATCGACACCAGTCAGGTCGAGGACCTGCGCGGCTCCGGCGGAGGCGCTGGCGGCGGTGGCTTCGCCGGACTGCCGATCGGTGGCGGCGGCCTCACCGGCATCGTCATCTCGGTGGTCATCGCCCTGGTCACCGGCTACTTCGGCATCAACCAGCTGACCGGTGACGGCGGCGGCGGGAGCCGGTCCGGCGACAACACGCTGCTGGAACAGGAGTGCCGGCAGTCCGACAAGCTGAAGAACCTCGACTGCCGCAACAATCTGTACGTCAACTCGATTCAGAACTACTGGTCCCAGGCGCTGCCGCACAACTTCAACGAGAGCTACTGGCCCGCCAAGACCGCGTATTTCAGCCGGGCCGTGCGTACCGGCTGCGGGTCCGCCGACTCGGGCGTGGGGCCGTTCTACTGCCCCGCGGACGACAAGGTCTACATCGACCTCACCTTCTACCGGGTGCTCGGGGAATCCCTCGGCGCCCCCGGCGAGTTCGCCCAGCCGTACGTGCTGGCCCACGAGTACGGGCACCACGTTCAGGACCTGCTGGGCACCGAGGCGCAGATGCGCCGCGAACAGCAGCGCGACCCGAAGCACGCGAACCAGCTGTCGGTGCGCCTGGAGCTGCAGGCCGACTGCTACGCGGGCGTGTGGGCCAAGAACGCCACCGGTACCGAGACCGCGACCGGCAAGAAGATCTTCAAGCGGCTCACGGACCAGGACATCCAGGAGGGCCTGGACACGGCCGGGAAGATCGGCGACGACACGCTGCAGCAGCGCAGCGGCGGCGGCATCAATCCGGCGGAGTTCACCCACGGCACCAGCGCACAGCGCCAGCACTGGTTCGGCACGGGATTCCAGTCGGGCGACCCGAAGCGCTGCGACACCTTCGCCGCCGGGGCGATCTAGTCCCCCGGCTCGCGGATCAGGATCCGCACGGCCCTGGCCGCGGTGACCGCCGACACCAGCACCGCGCGCCGGGGCTCCGGGACATCCA
This sequence comes from Krasilnikovia sp. MM14-A1004, assembly GCF_047159485.1. Lineage (GTDB taxonomy): Bacteria > Actinomycetota > Actinomycetes > Mycobacteriales > Micromonosporaceae > Actinoplanes. Next base: position 4,777,024 of record NZ_AP038773.1, read on the forward strand.
GGAACCGCTCCGCGCGCAAGCCGGCCACGGATGCCAGGGCGGGCGCGGCCAGCACGGCGTCCACGGCCGCCCGGTCGCCGCCGGTCACGAGCGCCGCCAGCGTCCGTACCCCAGGCAGCAGCAGGCGGGCGACGATGTCGGCGCCATCGGCCGCGGCCGCCCGCGCCTGATTGTCGCGGCGGCGCGCGAAGCGCTGCTGCGACCAGCCGCCCGCGGCGGTGCGGCCCTGCACGTAATGCGTCTCCACCTTCGAGGCGACCAGCTCGGCGCCCTCGGCGACGCCGACCGCGACCGCGCCCTTGCGGGCCAGCAGCAGGCCGAGCCGGCGCGGCGCGGCCGCCGCGCGCAGCAGCCCGGCGAGGTCCGCGACGGGCGCGGCCCCGGGCGGCGCGGCCAGCTCGGCCGACGCGCCGTCCGCGGCCACCACGGTCAGACCTTCTTCCGTGTACGCCCCGTGCCGCGTCGCGAAGTTCTCCAGCCAGCGCGGCAGGCGCTCGGGCGCGACGTCTACCCAGCGGCCGCCCCCGGCGGCGGGACGTGCGCTCATGGTCCCGACTGTACCGATGGCATGATCGGCTCATGGCCGGAGCGCTCGCCGACGAGATCCTGGACCGGCTCGTGCGCACCTACTCGGCCGCCCGGGAGCCCGAGCGGGCCGTGCGGGCGGCCGCATACATGCGGGACCAGTTCCCGTTTCTCGGGATGCCCGCGCAGACGCAGACCGTGCTGAACCGTACCGTGTGGACCGGGCTGCCCAAGCCGGCCGAGGAGGACCTGCGCGCGGTCGCGCTGGCCTGCTGGGAGCTGCCGGAGCGCGAGTACCAGTACTTCGCCTGTACCTACCTGCGCCGCCACGTCGCCGTCGCCGGGCCCGGCCTCCTGCCCACACTGCGCGCCCTGATCAGCACGAAGTCGTGGTGGGACACGGTCGACCCGCTGGCCGCCCGGGTCGTCGGCGGTCTGGTGCAGCGGCACCCCGGGGTCGTCGCCGAGATGGACGCCTGGTCCACCGACGGGGACATGTGGCTGGTCCGGACCGCGATCCTGCACCAGCTGAACTACCGTGCGGACACGGACGCCGAGCGGCTGTTCGGCTACTGCACCCGGCAGGCCGGGCACCGCGACTTCTTCGTCCGCAAGGCGATCGGCTGGGCGCTGCGGCAGTACGCCCGCACCGACCCGGACGCGGTACGCCGCTACGTGGCGGCGCACCGCGACCAGCTCTCCGGCCTGTCCGTCCGCGAGGCCACGAAGCACCTGTAGCGCCGGCAATGGCCGTCGGCGGCGCTGCAGGCTCCGGTCAGAGGATTTGGATGGCCAGGACGGCGATGACGACGCTCGACACGAGGGCCGTCACCAGCCGGGCCCGCTCCCCGGTCAGCACCCGGCCGGCCAGCGAACCGCCGCCCGCGATGAGCAGTTGCCAGCTCGCCGATGCCGCGAATGCACCCAGCACGAACATGACCCCACCGCCGGAGCCGCCCCGCCCCAGCACCAGCGCCGCGAAGTACACGACGGTGGCCGGGTTGAGCAGGGTCAGGCCCAGGATCCCGAGGTACGCCCGCAACGCCGTCGTCTCCGCCGAGCGCGCCGGGCCGTCGGACCGGCGCGGTCGGAGCGCGGTCCACGCGGTGTGCCCGGCGAGCGCCAGCAGGACCGCTGCGGCAGCCCATCGCAACGGCACGGCGATCGGGGCCACCAGACCGGCCAGCGCCGCGCCGCCGAGCACGGCCAGCAGGGCGTAGATGCCGTCGGCCGTGGCCGCACCGAGGCCGGCCGCCGCACCCACCCGCAGTGACGTCCGGGCGCTCAGGCTCGCGATGAGCACGGCGATGGCGCCCACGGGGATGGCGACGCCGTAACCGGCGACCACTCCGGCCAGGAACGGGCCGCTCATGACGGCGAGGCTGGGATCGCCGGTACGCCGCGGCGCAGCTGCTGTCGCGTGCCCTCGACTCGGGCGGCGACGGTCAGGGTGCGGGGCGTCCTCGGCTTGATCACGGTGCCATGGTGCCCGCCGCCGGCTCTCGGGGCCACCCGTTTCTACTCGGTGTCGCCCCAGGCCAGCAGTCGCTGCGCCAGCGCCCGATCGCCCTCGACCTCGACGCGTTCCAGCGGGATCCGCCGGTACAGCGCCAGGACGATGTCGCCGGCCGGTGCCCGTACGGTGGTGAGTGGCTCACCGCCGCCGTCCGGATCGAGCCGCGCGCCCGCGCCGGACAGGTCGACCAGCCACGACGGCCCCTCGGTCGCGGTGAAGGCGATCCGCGCCGGAGGGTGCGGCCAGGCGCCCTCCGAGCCGAGACCGACCTGCACGAACTCCGCGACCCCGTCCACCGCGACCGGGCCTGGCAGCGGCTCGGGCGCGCCGAACGCCTCCTGCGCGTCGAACGCGTGCACCGCCGCCTCCTGCACCTGGTGGCGGGCGACCGCACCGGCCGTCATCGGTGCCCCCGACGGGCCCCACCACGTCCAGCACGGCTGCGACGGACCTGCCTCGCCCAGCGCGTCGAGCAGCAGCCGCGTCGACTCCGCGGACCAGTCGAGGAGATCACCATGGGGCTGCGGGTCGGGAACGCGCTCGGGCGTCGGCGCCGCGGCCGGGTCCGCATCCGCGACCACCACGGCCCAGAACCGCTGCACCTGGCCGAGGTGGACGGTGAGGTCGCGCAGGGACCAATCCGGACAGCCGGGCACCGGAGCGTCGAGGGCACCGGCGGCCACCGCGGCGCGCAGGGCGACGGACCGCCCGTCGATCAGGGACAACAGCTCGGGAAAAGCCGGCGTGGGTGTCATGAGGTCGTTGTAGCACCCGGGTCCGACAGTCCCGCCCCGCCTCCCGGTGCGGGGAGGCGGGGCACGGGATCTACTGCCGGCTCCAGGTCCAGTCCTTGATCAGCACCTCGTGCTGCGGCGCCCAGGTGGCGTTGGCGCCCGGCCACAGCGAGATCGCCTCGGCCTGCAGGCGGGCCGACACGTCGGTGCCCCATCCGCTCTTGGGCGTCCGCGAGTACGGCGCCGGGATGCTGACACCGTCGATCGTCAGCTCCACCCGCTGGCCGGCCGGATCCACCAGGAAGTTCACCCGGTGCCAGGCGGTGTCCGGCTTCAGGTAGCCCGCAGCCGCCCACGAACCGCCGTTCGCGCTGGTCCACACCTTGATCTGGCCGAAGTTGGCGTCCCAGGGGTTGACGATCCACTGGAACGCGGTGCCGTGGTCGACGCGGGTGTTCATGCCGTCCCAGACGAACAGCCCGCCCTCGACGGTCTGGCCGTTGCGGGGACCGCCCGCCGTCGTCGGCATGTACGGCAGCTGGAACGAGTAGCCGCCGCGCTGCACCGTCGACATCAGCGTCACGTCCGTGACCCGCTTGTACGACAGCACGTGCGCCATGATGCCCCGGTTCTGGATGTTGGCGCGCAGCCGCGTGTCGGTGCCCCGGTGCTCGGCGGCGATGTCGGCGTCGGTCACCGGCGCCTGGCCGGCCGCCGCGTACACGCCGTCGCCGACGAGGGTGGTCCAGCCCGTCAGGTCCGTACCGGAGTCGGTGGCCGGGGCGACGACCGTGGCGGTCGTGGAGTTCTCGTCCTTCGTGTACGCCACCACGTGGTAGACGGCCTGCCCCGCCGGCGGGTTCGCCTCGCTGAACATCTCGGTGCGCGTACCGGCGACCAGGCCGAGACGGTCGACGAGGTGCACCTCACCGGCCACCGTGCCCTCGATGAGGTACCACGCCTGCAGCGACACCATGCCCGCCGGAACGGTCTGGGTGAAGTTGCTGGTCATCCAGCCGGTGGCGGAGTCGACAGTGGCCTTGTTGTTGGTGGCGTAGTCGAAGGTCTTGCCGCTCGCGTCGGTGAACCGCATGCCCGCGCGGACCCAGTTGCCGCCCGCGCCCACGGACTTCGCCGAGATGACGGTCGTGAACTGCTGGCCCGGCGTGACCGTGATCTTGCGGCCGGAGAAGCTCACCTCGCCCGTGCTGCTGGAGGTCAGCGACATGGATCCGGTGCCGACCGCACCGCTCGTGCCGACGCGGTTCAGCGTGGTGCGGAAGCCCGCGGTCCAGCCGGCGGTCCCGGCGGCCGGGTTCTCGAAGCTGGACTCGTCGGCCGTGAGCAGGTTGCCCGGTACCGCGGCGCTGCCGACCGGCAGGTCACCGACGACGTTGCCGTCGCGGTAGACCCGGTAGCCCGCGATCGGACGCCCGGCCTGCGCGTACGACTCCTCCCAGGTCAGCGACTTGCCGTTGGCCGTGAGGTTGTTCGGCGCGTCGGGCATCCGGTCCGCCCGGTGGATCGGTGCGGCGATCAGGTCACCGAACGTGTTCTCCTCACCCATCGGGCCGGTGAGCGCGGTGTTCTTCACCGTGCTGGTCGCGCTGCGGGCACCCAGGTCGATGCCGTACCAGGTGGTCTTCTTCGCGGGTCCGTTGAGGACGGTGTTGGCGTAGATCTGGTCGCCGTCGCCGATCGACACACCGATGCCGGCGGTGTCGAACAGTCCGGCGCCGGTGTCGTACACCGTGGAACCCGCCCAACCCGCGTTGCGGATCGTGTTCCGGTTGATGACGTCCGGAGCGACCTTGGTGTGGTCGTAGCTGCCGATCACCAGGATGCCGGAGCGGTTGGCGTACTCGATCACGTTGTCCTGGATGGTGTTGCGGCCGCCGGGCCGCACGATGTGATCCGTGCTCAGCGTGCTCGACTTGTCCCAGCCGCCGACGGTGCCGAAGGTGTTGTCGCTGGTGTCCTTGTAGTCGTCGTACGTCACCACGATGCCCGCGTACTCGGGATACATGATGTGGTTGCGGGCGACCACCGAGTCGAGCGGGTTGGTGATGTCCTTGTTCTCGTCCGTGTGGCTGTACGCACCGTTGGTCTTGAGACTGATCCCGGCGCCGTAGAGCACGTTGTCCGTGACCGTGGCCTCGACCAGGCCCTCCAGGTACATGTTGCCGGACGTCTCCTTGCGGGCGGCCGTGACGGCGCCGTCGGAGCGGACGGTGTTGTGGCGGATCGTGGTCCGGATCGCGTTGGTGAAGTCGAAGCTGTTGCCGTGGATGGTCTTGTCGAACTGGTTGTACTCGATCACCACGTTGTCGTTGCGGCTGCCGCCGCCGACGTTGTCCTCGTTGCCGGACTCGGCGCCACCCCAGTTGTCGAAGCGGTTGTCGCTGATCAGCACGTCCTGGACGGCGTCACCGACCCAGATCTTGAAGTACTCCAGGTTGGTGAAGCGCACCTGGCGCACCGTCCAGCGGTTACCGACGGCGATGCCGCCGCCGGAGTTGTTGCTGCCCAGCGAGCCGTCCGTACCGCGGAAGTCGCAGTACGCACCGGGACGTCCCGGCAGGTCCTGCGGGATCGGGGCGCCGGCGCCCTCGCGGCAGTTGCCGTTGACCGTCAGGTCGGAGACCAGGTTGCTGCTGCCGGCCTGCTCCGTGTGGTCCCAGCTGATCAGGAAGCCGTAGTTGAAGTTCTGCCAGTTCGCCGTGATCATCGACACCGTGGTGGCGGTGATGCCACGGCCCCGCAGGTTCACGTTGGGCGGCAGCTTCAGGATCCGGCCCAGCCGGTAGGTGCCCGCGTCGAGCAGTACCGTGGCGGGCCCGGTGAGCCCGTCGGCGGTGCGCTCCGCCGGGATCACCTTGGTGGCGGCGGTCGCCACCACCGCGTTCAGCGCCGACCAGTCGTCGCCGCCCGACGGCGCGGGCGCGAAGACGCAGGCCGCGTCGGCGGTGCAGTCGCCGGCCGTCATGGCGTCCGGCGAGACCGTGGGGGCCAGCGAGTAGGCCGGCGCGATCGCGTCGGCGGCGGTGCCCCGGACCTCGACCTCGTCGACCAGGTTCCAGCCGGTGCTGCGGTCCACGTCCACCTTGACGTACCGGACGGTCTGTCCCAGGTTGATCACCCGGTAGGTCCTGATCTGGTCGGTGGCCGACGTCGCGGGACGCGCGATCGCCGCCACGGGCGTGTAGGTGTGGCCGTCGGCCGAGACCGAGTAGGTGACCTTGGCCGGCAGCGCGATGTTGCCGGACGGCATCTGCAGCCAGCCGCTGTTGATCTCAGCGACGGGGCGCAGCACACCCAGGTCCACAGTGAACGAGTACGGGTCGCCGTTGTCGTTGCCCAGCCAGGGAGCGTGGCCGTCCTGATCGATCTCCCCGCGTACCCCGTCGGTCAGTTCGGCGTCGTTCCGGTCGTCGAAGTCGCCGCGGCCCAGCCTGACGCTGCTGGTGTAGGAGCAGCCGCGGTGGCGGTCCGCCGCGCCACAGCGGGCGTAGTCGTACGGGTTGGCCGGCAGTGCGCCGGTCGTCGCGGTCACCTCGGTGCTGCGCGCGGACTCGGTCCCATTCACGTCCAGCGCGCTGACCTGGTAGCGGTAGCCGGTCGAGCCGTCGAGCTGCCCGTCGACGAACTGCGTGGTCGGCTCCAGGGTGGTCACGTACGCGCCGTCGCGGTAGATCTTGTAACCGGCCGCCCCGGCCACCGCGGGCCATGCCACGGTCACGGTCTGCGGGTCGGTCGGGGACGCGGTCACCTCGGCCGGCGCGCCCAGGGCGACGCCCCACTCGACCACGACGCTGCCGGTGCGGCCGACGCCGTCGACGACGGTGATGGTGCTGCTGGCCGGGCCCGCGGTGGTGGGCGTCCCGGTGAGGGCACCGGTGGCGGCGTCCAGTGACATGCCGGCGGGCAGGCCCTCGGCCGTCCAGGTGAACGGCGCGGTGCCACCCGTCAGCGGAACGGTCACGGTGGCCGGTACCCCGACGGCGAGGTTCCGCTGGTCGGGGGTGCCGACGGACAGCGCGTCGAGCACGGTCCACGGGAAGGAGCGGCTGGCGGTGCGGCCGGCGGCGTCGGTGACCGTCACCGTCGGCAGGTACCACCCTTCGGCGCTCGGCAGGCCGCTGATGACGCCCGTGTCCGCGTCGATGCCGACGCCCTCGGGCAGACCGGTGGCCGCCCAGGTGTACGGGGCGGCGCCCCCGTCGGCGTCGATGCTCAGGGAGCTCTCCACGCCCACGACGCCGTTGCGGGCGCCCGGGTTCGCGAAGGTGACGGGGTCGGCGACCGCGATGGTGAAGGTGGTGGTGTCCGTACGCTTCCCGGCGTCGGTCACCGTGACGGCGACCTTCGCGTCCCCGACGGCCGTCGGGGCTCCGGACAGGACACCGTCCGCGCTGATCGTCATCCCGGCGGGCAGGCCGGTCGCCGACCACGCGTACGGGGCGACGCCGCCGTCCACGGTGAGCGTGACGGTGGTGTCCACGCCGGTGGTGGCGATCCGGGTGCCGGGGTTGCCGACGATCGGTGCGGCCGCGGCGACCCAGCCGAACGAGGTGCTCGCCACGCGGTCCGCGGTGTCGGTGACGGTCACCGTGACCGTGAAGCTGCCGCCCACGGTCGGCGTGCCGGAGACGACGCCGCTGTCCCGGTTGAGGGTCAGGCCGCCCGGCAGACCGGTGGCCGACCACGCGTACGTCCCCGTGCCACCGGTGGCGGCCAGCGTCAGGGTGGTGGCCTGCCCGAGCGTGGCCTGCTGGGTGCCCGGGTCGGTCACGCTGATCGGGCCCGCGACCGTCCACGTGAACGTGGCGGTGCCTGCGCGGGCGGCCACGTCGGTGGCGATCACGGTCACGGTCGCGTCGGCCGCGTTGGTGGGGGTGCCGGTGATGGCACCGGTCTCGGTATCGATGGCCAGCCCGGCGGGCAGGCCGGTCGCCGACCACGTGTACGGGGCAGTGCCGCCGGTGGCGGAGACGGTCCGGGACACCGCGACGCCGATGGTGCCGGTCTGCGCGCCGGGATTGGTCACGGCCGGCACGGTCGCCGTGATCCAGGTGAAGGTGACGGCGTGCGCGCGCTGAACGCTGTCCGTGGCCGTAACCGTGACCGTGGCGGCGGCGACGGCGCCGGGCGTGCCGGAGACGACGCCGGTGGCAGCGTTGACGGTCAGACCGGCGGGCAGGCCCGCCGCGGTCCAGGTGTACGGAGTGGTGCCACCCTTCGCGGCCAGCGTGAGGCTCGTCGCCTGGCCGACCGTGGACTGCTGGGTGCCCGGATTGGTGACGGCCAGCGCCGCGGCGGCCACGTCCCAGGTGAAGCTCGTGCTACCCGGAATCTTCGCGGCGTCGGTCGCGGTGACCCTCGTGGTGTACACCCCCGCGGCGGCGGGGACGCCGGTGATCGCACCGGTCGAGGCGTTGATGCTCACCCCGGCGGGCAGACCGGTCGCCGACCACACGTACGGGGCCTTGCCGCCGCTGGCCGACATCGCCTGCGAGACGGCGGTGCCCATGACCGCGGTCCGCGGGCCCGGATTGGTCACGGTCGGCGCGACGCCGGTGGTCCAGGTGAACGACGCGCTCCCGACGCGCTTACCCGCGTCGGTCGCGGTGACCTTCGTGGCGTACGCCCCGGCCGTGGTGGGGGTCCCGGTAATCGCGCCGCTGGCGGCGTTGATGGACAGCCCGGCGGGCAGGCCGGTCGCCGACCAGGTGAACGGCGTCGCGCCGCCGGTGACGGTCATCTGCAGACTCGCGGCGAGGGTGATCCCGCTGAACTGGGCGCCGGGGTTGGCGACGGCCGGAACGGTCGCGGCGACCCAGGTGAAGGTGGCGGTGTTGGTGCGGTTGACCTTGTCCGTGGCGGTGACCGTGACGGTCGCGGTGGCGGTGCCGCCGGGGGCGCCGGAGACGACGCCGGTGGTGGCGTTGAGGGTCAGACCGGCGGGCAGGCCCGCCGCGGTCCAGGTGTACGGAGTGGTGCCACCCTTCGCGGCCAGCGTGAGGCTCGTCGCCTGGCCGACCGTGGACTGCTGGGTGCCCGGGTTGGTCACGGCCAGCGCCGCGGCGGCCACGTCCCAGGTGAAGCTCGTGCTACCGGCGATCTTCGCCGCGTCGGTCGCGGTGACCACGGTCGTGAAGGCACCGGCGGCGGTGGGGGTGCCGGTGACGGCGCCGGTCGAGGCGTTGATCTTCAGACCGGTGGGCAGACCGGTCGCCGACCACACGTACGGAGCCGTGCCGCCGCTGGCCGACAGCGCCTGCGAGACGGCGACGCCGACGACGGCGGTCCGCAGTCCCGGATTGGCGACGGTCGGCGCGATCCCGGTGGTCCAGGTGAAGGACGCGCTGCCGGTCCGCTTCCCCGCGTCGGTCACGGTGACCTTCGTGGCGAACGCGCCGGCCTTGGTCGGCTTGCCGGAGATCAGGCCGCTGCTGGCGCTGATGCTCAGGCCCGTGGGCAGGCCGCTCGCCGACCAGACGTACGGCTTCGTGCCGCCGCTGGCGGCCATCTGCAGGCTGTCAGCAAGGTTGAGCCCGCTGAACTGGGCGCCGGGGTTCGTCACCGTCGGCGTGGTGGCGGCCAGCGCCGGCGGCACCGAGACGAATCCGGCGACCAGCGTCGCCACGCAGGCCAGCGCCAGCGTCGCCAACGTGCGGGACCACCCCGCATGCCGGCGTGTGGACCTCGAAACCTTGTCAACCCCGTGAACCGTCATGCCCAACCTTCCACGCCCAATGAGACACAGGAAAGGTAGGCATTCCCGACATGTGTGCGGCACGGACGACAGTGCGGCCCCGGCCTGCGCTCGGTGCCGCCCGAGAACCGGCAAGCCTCGAACCCGGTGACCGAAGGGGGGAGGACCGCTCAGGCCCCCTTCAAGATCACTCAAGCCCCCGTCAAGATCACGCAACAGGACTGCGATGCGGAACCACCGGTCACAGCAGCACCATCCCGCCTCGTGCGAGTCGGAAAGGTCTCGCAGAAACCGCTAAAGCCGGGGCCGCGTGCGCTGCGGGGCCGGTGGGCAGGATGTGCCGCGGCAACCGTGATTAGCCCCGCGACACCGAGGTGATGTCGCTACGGTGAAGACACGAGGATCGGCTGCGGACGCCGCAGTGATGTCCCGTGAGACGTCGCCGCGACCCGTACCTGGTCCTCGACCGTTTCCTCAGGGAAGTCCGAGACATGCAATCGTCGCGTCGGATGCCGATCGGCGCACGGCTCGGCGCGGTCTTCGGGTTCGTCGCACTGCTGTTGATCATCATGATCGGCGTCGCCGTCGACAACATCCTGGCGCAGCGTACGGCGGATCAGGCGGTCGCCGAGTCCGCTGCGCTGCAACGGGACGCGCTCACCGCCAAGTTCCGCACCGCCGACTTCAACGGCTGGCAGACCGGATACGCGTTCGACACCGTCCGCGGTGTGCCCAACGCCGCCGCCGACGAGGTGGGGCAGCGCCGGGCGTTCCTGGCCTCGACGGCGGCGTTCCGGCAGGACCTGGCCCGGATCGGCGCCCACCCCCTCGACACCACCGAACGGCGGCTGCTGACCACCGCCGAGAACGCCTTCAACCGCTTCATGGAGGTCGACGCGCGGATCGTGTCCGCGTACCGGTCCGGCGACCCCACCGCGATCGCCGCGGCCAACGACCTGGTCGCGGGTGAGGCGATGTACTGGTTCGACGGGGCGGCCGACGCGGTCGACCGGCTGGCCTCCCGGGCGAAGGCCAGCGCGGACGCCGACGCCGCGATGGCCCGCCACACCAGCGCCCGGGCACTGACCATCCTGATCGCCGTCGGTGTCGTGTGCGTCCTGCTGGCCGTGGTGCTGGCCCTGCTGGCCACCCGCGCCGTCGCCGAGACGGCCCGGAACAAGGCGATGCTGGCCGCCATCGTCGAACAGTCCGCGGACGCGACCCTCGCCCTCACGCTCGACGGCACCATCTCGGCCTGGAACAGCGGCGCGGAACGCATCTACGGCTACACCCGGCGCGAGGCCGTCGGCCGCTCCATCGCGATGGTGATGAGACCCGACCGCAAGGCAGCGCTCGCCCTCGCGCTCGCAGGGCTTTCCGAGGGCCGGCAGCTGCACCTCGACGAGGCGGTACGGCGGCGCAAGGACGGCAGCGAGGTCATCGTGTCGACGGTCCTCTGGCCGCTGCGCGACGGGCGCGGCGTCGTCATCGGCGGTGCGGCCACCGAACGCGACATCACCGCCCGCAAACAGCGCGAAGCCGAGCAGAAGCTCTCCGACGAACGCGCGGCGCGTACCGCCCGGCTGGAGAGCCTCGGCCAGCTCGCCGGGGGTGTCGCCCACGACTTCAACAACCTGCTGGCCATCATCCTCAACTGCGCCGAGTTCATCGCCGACGAACCCCGCGACCAGGTCACCGCGGACCTGGCCCGGATCCACGACGCCGCCCAACGGGCGAAGACCCTGACCGGCCAGCTGCTGCTGTTCGCCAAGCAGGAACCGACCCTGGTGGAGACCGTCGACCTCAACGAGGTCGTCATCGACGCCACCGAACTGCTGAGCCGGACCGTCGGGGCCAACATCAGGCTGCGCTGCCACACCTGCGCCGGCACCGTACCGGTGAACGCCAACCGGGGCCTGCTCGACCAGATCCTGCTGAACCTCGTCATCAACGCCCGCGACGCGATGCCCGACGGCGGCGTCGTCGACATCACCACCGACTTCGCCGGGCTACCCGACGTCCCGGCCCAGTCGTTGCCGGCCGGACGCTACGCCCGGCTGACGGTCAGCGACACCGGCATCGGCATGACCCCGGAGGTCAAGGACCGGCTGTTCGAACCGTTCTTCACCACCAAGCCGGGTCACCAGGGCACCGGACTCGGCCTCGCCACGGTCTATGGCATCGTCGGTGACGCGGGCGGCATGATCACTGTGGACTCGACACCCGGCGCGGGGACCACGTTCCGGATTCTGCTGCCGATCGCCGCCCCGGCCTCCGACACCACCGCCGACACACCGCACACGCCGGCACCGGGGCACGGCGAACGGGTCCTGGTCATCGAGGACGAGGACACCGTACGCGACGTCGTGGTCCGGATCCTGACCCACCACGGCTACCGCACCACCGCGGTCCGCGACGCCGATTCGGCGTTACGCGTGGACCTGGACGACGTGGCCCTGCTCATCACCGACATGATCCTGCCGGACCTGTCCGGTCCCGCGGTCGTCGCCGAGCTGCACGCCCGGCGCCCCGACCTGCCCGTGCTGTTCATGACGGGGCACAGCGATCCATCGGCCCGACCGGTACACGGTGTGGGCGCAGCCGCGCGGATCGTCTACAAGCCCTTCACCGCCGCCGAGTTGCTCATCGAGGTCGGCGACACGCTCGGGGCCACGGCCGGTCACGCACGATCGCCCAGCGCTGCGGGCGGGTAGTCGTCAGCGTCGAGATCGCACCGGAGCAGGGTCAGACGTTGAAGCCGAGCGCCCGCAACTGTTCCCGGCCGTCGTCGGTAATCTTGTCGGGCCCCCACGGCGGCAGCCACACCCAGTTGATCCGGAAGTCGCTGACGATGCCCCCACCGGGACCCCCGGTCAGGGCCTGCCGGGTCTGGTCCTCGATCACGTCGGTCAGCGGGCACGCCGCCGACGTCAGGGTCATGTCGAGCGTGACGACGTTCTCGTCGTCGATGTGGGTGCCGTACAGCAGCCCGAGGTCCACCACGTTGATGCCCAGCTCGGGGTCGACGACGTCGCGCATCGCCTCCTCGACGTCCGCGGCGGACGCCTTGGCCGGGCCGTCCGGCTTGACGACGCCGGACTTGGAATCCGCGATGGCGTTCGCCGACGTCGCGTCGTCCGGGCCGGCGGTGTCCGCGGCGTCCGCGGCGATCTCTTCGACGGTCCTGTCGCTCATGCCGTGCCTGCCTTTCGCATGCGCTCGGTGCGCTGGGTCATGCTGTGCCGTCCGGGCATGCCCTCGCGGCCCTCGCTGCGCTCGGTGCACTCGGTCATGCCGTCACCTCTGGGCTGGGGGCGCCCACTCCGGCGCGGGCCGCCGCGTCCTTGAAGGCCATCCACGGCAGGAGCGCGCACTTCACCCGGGCCGGATACCGGGCCACCCCGGCGAACGCCACCCCGTCGCCGAGCAGTTCCTCGTCGGGTTCGACCTGGCCCCGGCCCTGCATCAGTTCCAGGAACGCCTCGTGCACCCGGAACGCCTGCGCGGTGTCGCTGCCCTGCAGCAGCTCGTGCAGCACCGACGCGGACGCCTGGCTGATCGAGCAGCCCACGCCGTCGTACGAGACGTCGGCCAGCCTGTCGCCCTCGACCGCCACCCGCATCGTGATCTCGTCCCCGCAGGTGGGGTTGACGTGGTGCGCCTCCCCGCCGAACGGGTCGCGCAGTCCCCGCCCGTGCGGGTGCTTGTAGTGGTCCAGGATGATGTCCTGGTACAGCTGGTCCATCATCAGGCGAACACCTTCCGCACCCGGTCGAGCCCCTGCGCCAGCGCGTCGATCTCCTGGGTGGTGGTGTACAGGTAGAACGACGCGCGGGTCATCGACGAGACCCCGAACCGGGCGCACACGGGGCGGGCGCAGTGGTGCCCCACCCGCACCTCGACGCCGAGGTCGTCGAGGATCTGGCCGACGTCGTGCGGGTGCACCCCGGCCACGTCGAACGACACGGTGCCGCCGCGCCCGTCCGGGCCGCCGGGGCCGAACACCCGTACTCCGGGGACGTCGGCGAGCGCCTTCAGGGCGTACCCGGTGATCTCCTGCTCGTGCCGGTGGACGGCCTCCATGCCGAGCCCGGTCAGGTAGTCGACGGCGGCGCCGAGGCCGACGGCCTCGACGATCGGCGGGGTGCCCGCCTCGAACCGGGCCGGCGGCGCCGCGAACGTCGTGTGCTCCATCGTCACGGTCTCGATCATCGAGCCGCCGCCGAGTACGGGCGGCATGGCCGCCAGCAGCTCGCCGCGGCCCCACAGCGCGCCGATGCCGGTGGGCCCGAGCATCTTGTGGCCGGTGAACGCGATGAAGTCCGCGCCGAGGGCGGCCACGTCGATCGGCAGGTGCGGTACGGACTGCGAGCAGTCCAGCAGCACCAGCGCGCCGACCTCGTGCGCCCGGGCGACGATCCGCGCGGGGTCGTTGATCGTGCCGAGGATGTTCGACATGTGCACGATCGAGACGATCTTCGTACGCTCGTTGACCAGCTCGCCGAGGCGCGACTCGTCGAGCCGCCCGTCGTCGGTGATGCCGAACCAGCGCAGCGTGGCGCCGGTGCGCTGGCACAGCAGCTGCCACGGCACGATGTTCGAGTGGTGCTCCATCTCGGAGATCACCACCTCGTCGCCGGGGCCGAGTGCGAACCGCGGGTCGGCGCCGGGCTGCGTGGCCGCGTTCGAGAACGCGTACGCGACCAGGTTGATCGCCTCGGTGGAGTTCTTCACGAACACCACCTCGTCCGGCGAGGTGGCGCCGATGAACGTGGCCACCTTCGCCCGGGCGTCCTCGTACGCCGACGTCGCCTCGGTGCCCAGCGTGTGCACCGAACGGGAGACGTTGCCGTTGTGCCGCTCGTGGTGCGCGCGCATCGCGTCGAGCACCGCGCGGGGCTTCTGCGAGGTGTTGGCGCTGTCGAGGTACACCAGCGGGTGCCCGTTGACCTCCCGACCGAGGATCGGGAAGTCGGCACGCACTCGGGCGACGTCGATCGTCATGGTGGGTCCTTCGGGGGTCTCAGGCGCGGGTGAGGTAACGCTCGTATCCCTCGGCTTCGAGCTGCTCGGCCAGTTCCGGACCGCCCTCCTGGACGATCTTGCCGGCGACGAAGACGTGCACGAAGTCGGGCTTCACGTAGCGCAGGATGCGGGTGTAGTGGGTGATCAGCAGGACGCCGGTCTCGCCGGTGTCCTTGACCCGGTTGACGCCCTCGCTGACGATCCGCAGCGCGTCGATGTCCAGGCCCGAGTCGGTCTCGTCCAGGATGGCCATCTTCGGCTTGAGCAGCTCCAGCTGCACGATCTCGTGGCGCTTCTTCTCGCCGCCGGAGAAGCCCTCGTTCACGTTGCGCTGCGCGAACGACGGGTCCATCTGCAGCCGCTCCATCGCCGAGCGCAGCTCGCCGCCCCAGGTGCGCAGCTTCGGCGCCTCGCCGTCGATCGCGGTCTTCGCGGTACGCAGGAAGTTCGCCACCGACACGCCCGGCACCTCGACCGGGTACTGCATGGCCAGGAACAGCCCGGCGCGGGCGCGCTCGTCGACGCTCATGGCCAGCACGTCGGTGCCGTCCAGGGTCACGGTGCCGCCGGTGATCTCGTACTTCGGGTGCCCGGCGATGGAGTACGCCAGCGTGGACTTGCCGGAGCCGTTCGGACCCATGATGGCGTGGGTCTCGCCCGACTTCACGGTCAGGTCGACGCCCGCCAGGATCGGCTTGAGCTCGCCCTCGGGCAGCTTGACCGACACCTGCAGGTCGCGGATCTCGAGGGTGCTCACGGCATTACTCCATTACTCGGTGTCGAAGAAACGTAGATCTCGCCGTCGCGGATCTCGACGGGGAAGGTCGCCACCGGCTCGGTGGCGGGCAGTCCGGTGGGCGCGCCGGTACGCAGGTCGAAGCGCGAGCCGTGCAGCCAGCATTCGAGGGTGCAGCCGTCGACCTCGCCCTCGGAGAGGGCGACCGTGGCGTGGCTGCACTCGTCGCGCACCGCGTAGAACGAGTCGTCGTCGGTGTGCACGACGGCGATCTCCACGCCGTCGACCTCGACGCTGATCGCGGTGCCCTTTGCGACGTCGTCGGCGGACCCGACCAGCTGAAAGGTCATGAGTCGACCTCGGCGAGCCGGGCCTCGATGGTGTCGCCGAGCCGCTCGCGCAGTTCCTCGATGGGCACCTTGTTGATCAGCTCGGCGAAGAAGCCGCGGACGACCAGCTTCCGGGCCTCGCCCTCCGGGATGCCGCGGGCCATCAGGTAGAACAGCTGCTCGTCGTCGAAGCGGCCGGTCGCGCTGGCGTGCCCCGCCCCGGCAACCTCGCCGGTCTCGATCTCCAGGTTGGGCACGGAGTCGGCCCGGGCGCCGTCGGTGAGCAGCAGGTTCCGGTTGATCTCGTACGTGTCGGTGCCGGTCGCGGCCGCCCGGATGAGCACGTCGCCGACCCAGACGGTGTGCGCCGAGGCGCCCTGCAGCGCGCCACGGTAGCCGACGTAGCTGCGGCAGTCCGGCATCCCGTGGTCGACCAGCTGACGGTGCTCGAAGTGCTGCCCGGCGTCGGCGAAGTACAGGCCCCACAGCTCGGCCTCGCCGCCGCGGCCCGCGTACTCGACGCTGGTGAACTGGCGGACCAGCGACCCGCCCAGCGCCACCTGCACGTGGTTGACCCGGGCGTCGCGGCCGACCCGGAACCGGATGTGCTGCGCCTGCACCGCGTCGGCGGCCCATTCGGCGAGCGTCACCAGGTGCAGCTGGGCGCCGTCACCCACGATCACCTCGACGTTGTCGGCCAGCACGGCGCTGCCGACCTGCTCCAGCACGAGCGTGACCTGGGCGAAACCGCCGACCTTGATCACCGTACGGGCCGCCGCGGCGTCCGTGCCCTGCCCGACGACCTTGATCAGTACGGGGGCCTCCCCGACCGTCTCCGGCGCCACCTCGATGAGGTTGACGTCGCCCGCCGAGCCGAACGCGAGCGCGCTGACCCTGTCGAACGGGGTCAGCACCGGCTCGATGTCGGCGGCGGACACGGACTTGACGGCCACCCCGGCCGGCAGGTCGCCGTACTCCAGCACCGGGGCGGCCCCGGTCAGCGTGCTCGCCGTGACCAGCGACCCGAGCCGCTTGAGCGGGGTGAAGCGCCACTCCTCCTCCAGGCCCGTCAGGGCCGGGAAGTCGGCGACGTCGAAGGAACGCAGCACCTGCGACTTGGTGCTCGGGGGTGCCAGGGCCTCGGTAGTCATCTCGTCCTTGCTCAGTTGGTCCGACGCTTCAAGTCAACGGGCGGGGCGGTCAGCCCACAGCCCCCTCCATCTGGAGCTCGATCAGGCGGTTCAGCTCCAGTGCGTACTCCATGGGGAGCTCCTTGGCGATCGGCTCGATGAAGCCGCGCACGATCATCGCCATCGCCTCGTCCTCGGTCAGGCCCCGGCTCATCAGGTAGAAGAGCTGGTCCTCGCTGACCTTGGAGACGGTCGCCTCGTGGCCCATGGCCACGTCGTCCTCGCGGATGTCGACGTACGGGTACGTGTCGCTGCGGCTGATCGTGTCGACCAGCAGCGCGTCGCACTTGACAGTGCTCTTGGAGTGCGCCGAGCCCTCCAGCACCTGCACGAGGCCCCGGTAGCTGGTCCGGCCGCCGCCGCGGGCGATCGACTTGCTGACGATCGTCGACGACGTGTACGGCGCGGCGTGCACCATCTTGGCGCCCGCGTCCTGGTGCTGGCCCTCGCCGGCCATGGCGACGGAGAGCACCTCGCCCTTGGCGTGCGGGCCGGTCATGTAGACCGCGGGGTACTTCATGGTCACCTTGGAGCCGATGTTGCCGTCGATCCACTCCATGGTCGCGCCCTCTTCGCAGGTGGCGCGCTTGGTGACCAGGTTGTAGACGTTGTTCGACCAGTTCTGGATGGTCGTGTACCGGCAGCGGGCGTTCTTCTTGACGATGATCTCCACGACCGCGGAGTGCAGCGAGTCGGAGGAGTAGATCGGCGCGGTGCAGCCCTCGACGTAGTGCACGTACGCGCCCTCGTCCACGATGATCAGGGTCCGCTCGAACTGGCCCATGTTCTCCGTGTTGATCCGGAAGTAGGCCTGCAGCGGGATCTCGACGTGGACGCCCTTGGGCACGTAGATGAACGAGCCGCCGGACCAGACCGAGGTGTTCAGCGACGCGAACTTGTTGTCGCCGACCGGGATCACCGTGCCGAAGTACTCCTTGAAGATGTCCTCGTGCTCGCGCAGGCCGGTATCGGTGTCGAGGAAGATGACGCCCTGCTCCTCGAGGTCCTCACGGATCTTGTGGTAGACGACCTCGGACTCGTACTGCGCGGCGACGCCCGCGACCAGGCGCGCCTTCTCCGCCTCGGGGATGCCGAGCCGGTCGTACGTGTTCTTGATGTCCTCGGGCAGGTCCTCCCACGACTGGGCCTGCTTCTCCGTGGAGCGCACGAAGTACTTGATGTTCTGGAAGTCGATGCCGGTGAGGTCGGCGCCCCAGTTCGGCATGGGCTTGCGGTCGAACAGGCGCAGGCCCTTGAGCCGGCGCTCGAGCATCCACTCCGGCTCGTTCTTCTTCGCGGAGATGTCGCGCACCACGGCCTCGGACAGGCCGCGCTGGGCGGTGGCGCCCGCAACGTCGGCGTCGGCCCAGCCGTACTCGTACTTGCCCAGGGCAGCGAGGTGCTCTTCCTGAGTAGCGATCTGGTCGGTCATCTATCCGGTCCTCACCGTGATTGCGGTTTTCTCCCGCGCCGGTCCCGGGATGTGCGTGGTGCACACCCCGTCGCCGTGCGCGATGGTGGCGAGACGCTGCACGTGGGTGCCGATGAGCCGCGAGATGACCGCGGTCTCGGCGTCGCACAGCTGGGGAAACTCGGCGGCCACGTGCGCCACCGGGCAGTGGTGCTGGCACAGCTGCCCGCCGGACGCGATCGTCGTCGCGTTGGCAGCGTAGCCCTCGGCGGTCAGCGCCTCGGCGAGCGCCTCGGCCCGTGCGATCGGGTCGTCGCCGGCCGAGCGCAGCGCCGCCCGGCAGCGTTCCTCCAGCGCCGCGACCTGGGCGGCGGCGAACGCGCTGACCGCGTCCGGGCCGCCGTGCTCGGCGATCCAGCGCAGCGCGGCCGTGGCGATGCCGTCGTAGAAGTGCGGGAAGCCCTCGCGCGCCTCGGCGGTCAAGACGAAGGTCTTGGCGGGGCGGCCCCGGCCGCGCGGGCCGCGCGGCGGGCGCTCGCGCACCTCGACGAGGCGTTCGGCCAGCATGGCGTCGAGGTGTTTGCGGATCGCCGCGGGGCTCAGGCCCAACTCCGCGCCGAGCTCGGCCGCGGTGGCCGCGCCACGCTCCAGCAACAGCTGGGCGACCCGGTCACGGGTACGTCCGTCCGGGGCGCTGGCATTCGCCACCGCACCACCTCGGGACAGCACCGCGTTTTTCACTACGGCAACGTTACGTATTTCGCCGAGCGGCCGCAAACCCGGGTCCCGGTGATCCACGACACCGCCGCCGACCAGTGCGCGCAAACAAGATCAAATCTACGCGTACGATCCGGGAGGTGAGCTTCCGCGCCCCCCTGCGCCCCCTCGCCCTGGCGAGCCTGGTGGCCAACATCGCGCTGGTCGTCACCGGCGCGGCGGTCCGCCTGACCGGTTCCGGGCTGGGCTGCCCCACGTGGCCCCGGTGCACCGACGCCTCGTACACGACGACCGCTGCCATGGGTGTGCACGGCGCGATCGAATTCGGCAACCGGCTGCTGAGCATCGCCCTGGGCCTGATCGCCCTGGCCTGCTTCCTGGCCGCGCTGTGGCAGCGGCCCCGGCGCCGTTCCCTGGTCCTGCTCTCGCTGGCGGTCGGCCTGGGCATCCCCGCCCAGGGCGTGATCGGCGGCATCACCGTGCTCACCGACCTCAACCCGTGGGTCGTCGGGCTGCACTTCCTGCTCTCGATGACGCTGATCGCGTTCGCGTACGCGCTGTGGCGGCGCACCGCCGAGGGCGACGGCCCGGCCCGGCCGCTGGTGGCCGCGCCGCTGCGGACGCTGGCCCGGCTGACCGCGGTGGTCAGCGCCGCGGTGATCGTGCTCGGTGTGGTGGTGACCGGCAGCGGCCCGCACGCGGGCGACGAGCACGCCCGGCGCAACGGCCTCGACCCGGAGATGATCTCGCAGGCCCACGCGGACCTGGTGTTCCTGCTGATCGGGCTGTCCGTGGCGCTGTGGTTCGCGCTGCGGGCCGCGGGCGCCCCGCGGGCCGCCGTCCGGGCCGCCGCGGTGCTCGTGGTGATCGAGCTGGCGCAGGGGCTGATCGGCTTCGTGCAGTACTTCACGCATCTGCCGGTGCTGCTGGTGGGGGCGCACATGCTCGGCGCCTGCCTGGTCTGGGTGGGCACCCTGGGCGTGCTGTGGAGCCTGCGCGAGCGCCCCCCGGCGCCCGCCGCCCCGGCACCGTCGGGCGCGCCGGCCGCTCCGGCGCAATCCCCCAGCCCGGTGTCCGCGGCGCACTGACCCCAGCGGCGGCGCCTCCCCGGCACCGGCGACGCACGGCCCGGCCGGGTCGCCCGTCGAGCCACCAGCCCCGCGGCGGAGGATCACGACGCCTGACGAAGGCGACCCGGGATCACTCCCGGGTCGCGGTCGGACGGATTCGGATCACTTGCGGGGATGCACCGACCGGACTGCCGGGGTCCTGCCAACCCCCCCGGTCCGGGCGGATTCTGCGAATCAGCGGGCCATGCTCCGGCGCGACATCGAGCGCCACAGGTCGCCGCTGGGGCGCATCTGCTCCATCAGCTCGCGCTCCCACTCGTTCTGTACTTCGACTCCCGCGACCTCGCAGGCCTTGCGCGCCACGTCCGTGCCGTCGGCGAACTGGTCGGTCCATGCGCCGTCCTCGCCGACGAGGACGATGCGGGCGCCGCGCTTGCCGACGTACTCGATGACCGCCTTGGCGCCGCCGTGTCCCACGGCGAACGACTTGATGCCGGCGGTCAGTGTCGTATCGGAACCTTCAGCCATGAGGGGCAGCCTAAGCAGACTCCGGGCGGTGGCACTCGCCTGTCGGCGCTTTTTGTGACGCCAATTACCTGCACCTATGGATGTTCGCCGCATTGGTATGTACCAATTTTGCCCGAATTGCACACCAGCGACGGTTCCTCCGAACGAGCGCGAGAGCAGTCACCCGACCGCGCGTCACCCCGTTGCCTGTGCCCGCGCCGTCCGTTCTCGCGCAGCGGGCAGACCCCGCGCCGCGCGACCCCGCCGCGCCGCTACCGGCGGGTCAGCGCAGGGCGTCGATCGCGACCGCGATGAACAGGATCGTCAGGTACGTCACGGACCAGTGGAACAGCCGCATCGGCTTGAGCGGCTCCCCGCGGCGCCCACGGCGCACGAGCATGAGCGCCTCGGCGAGGAACAGCACACCGGTCACGATCGCGGTGACGCCGTAGACGATGCCCAGGCCCAGCGGCCAGGCGACCAGCGAGGCTCCGACGGTCAGGACGGTCCAGAGCAGGATCTCGCCGTTGACCCGCCGCGCGGAACGAACCACCGGGAGCATCGGGATTCCGGCGCGGGCATAGTCGTCCTTGTACGTGATCGCCAGCGCATAGAAATGCGGCATCTGCCAAAAGAAGACAACCGCAAAAAGCGCCCAGCCACCCGGCGCCAGCGAGCCCGTCACCGCGGCCCAGCCGATCAGCACCGGCGCCGCCCCGCACACCCCGCCCCAGAACGTGTTCTGCGGGGTCCGCCGCTTGAGCCACAGTGTGTAGACGAGGTCGTAGTACGCGATCGCGGCCGCGGTCAGCGCCGTCGCCAGCCAGTTGGTGAACACGGCCATCAGCACCAGCGACACCGCCGCCAGGACCAGGCCGAACACCAGCGCGGAGCGCGGGGTCACCGTGTGGGCCGGCAGCGGGCGCCGTTTGGTACGCCGCATCAGCTGGTCGATGTCGCGATCGATGTAGCAGTTCAAAGCGCTCGCCGCGCCCGCGGCCAGCGAGCCGCCGACGAGTACCACCACGACGAGGCTCAGGCTGGGCCAGCCGTCGGCGGCCAGCATCATCGCCGGGACCGTGGTGACCAGCAGCAGCTCCACGATGCGCGGTTTGGTGAGCGCGACATAGGCCCGCAGCACCGCCCGCACATCAAGGCGCGCCGCCGAACGCTCCGCCGGGAACGATGCCGCCTCGCGCACGCTGGACGGCCGCCCCTGAGGACGCTCGGTGATCATGCTCACGGACAGCCACCTTCCGGCGTTGGCGCGGACTCGCGCGCCCCTTGCCGGCGGGGCCGACGGCACGCTCGGACAGACTACGCGCAGCCCATACGGCCGCCCGGAGGACCCGTCCCGGGTGCACGGCGTCACACGCCGCCACCGGCGGACCGGGCCCGCCCGCCTGTCCACTCTCAGCCTATGGGCCTGCCGGGTTCATGGGGCGGCCGTTCATGGGTAATGGATAGGGTCGAGCACGTAGCGTCCCCCCGATACGCCCCGAGGAGCAGAACGACGTGGCTGGTACAGATGCTTTGAACTGGTCCGACCTCGACCGGCGGGCGGTTGACACCGTCCGCGTCCTGGCGATGGACGCCGTCGAGAAGGCCGGCAACGGTCACCCCGGCACCGCCATGAGCCTCGCCCCCGCGGCCTACCTGTTGTTCAACCGGGTGATGCGGCACGACCCGACCGATCCGGCCTGGCCCGGCCGCGACCGCTTCGTGCTCTCGTGCGGGCATTCGAGCCTCACCCTCTACATCCAGCTCTACCTCGCCGGCTACGGTCTGTCACTGGACGACCTGGCCTCGCTGCGGCAGTGGGGCTCGCTCACGCCGGGTCACCCCGAGCACGGGCACACGCCGGGCGTCGAGACCACCACGGGCCCGCTCGGGCAGGGCATCGGTAACGCGGTCGGCATGGCGATGGCGGCCCGCCGCGAGCGCGGCCTGTTCGACCCGACCGCCGAGCCGGGCCGGTCCCCGTTCGACCACCACATCTGGGCGATCGCCTCGGACGGTGACATCGAGGAGGGCATCAGCCACGAGGCCAGCGCCCTGGCCGGCACCCAGCAGCTGGGCAACCTCACCCTGATCTGGGACGACAACGAGATCTCGATCGAGGACGACACCCGCATCGCCAAGAGCGAGGACGTCGCCGCCCGCTACGCCGCCTACGGCTGGCACGTGCAGACCGTGGACTGGCGCGGCGGTGACCCGGCCGACGGCGAGTACCACGAGGACGTCGCGGCGCTGTACGCGGCGCTGCAGGCCAGCAAGGCCGAGACCGACCGGCCGTCGTTCATCGCGCTGCGCACGATCATCGGCTGGCCCGCGCCGAACAAGCAGAACACTGGCAAGATCCACGGTTCGGCGCTGGGCGCCGACGAGGTGGCCGCCACCAAGGAGATCCTCGGCTTCGACCCGCAGGGCAGCTTCGCGGTCGACGAGCAGGTCATCGCGCACGCCCGCGAGGTCGTCGCGCGGGGCCGCGAGGCGCACGCGCAGTGGCGGGGCGAGTTCGACGCCTGGGCCGGCGCGAACCCGGAGGCCCGCGCGCTGTTCGACCGGCTGGCCGCCCGCACCCTGCCCGAGGGCTGGGTCGACGCGCTGCCGGAGTTCCCCGCCGACGCCAAGGGCGTGGCCACCCGCGCCGCCTCCGGCAAGGTGCTCGACGCCCTCGCCCCGGCGCTGCCGGAGCTGTGGGGCGGCTCGGCCGACCTGGCCGAGAGCAACAACACCACGATGAAGGGCGAGCCGTCGTTCATCCCGGCCGAGCACGCCACCAAGGCGTTCCCCGGCCACGAGTACGGCCGTACGCTGCACTTCGGCATCCGCGAGCACGCCATGGGTGCCATCCTCAACGGCATCGCGCTGCACGGCGGCACCCGCCCGTACGGCGGCACGTTCCTCGTGTTCAGCGACTACATGCGCCCCGCGGTCCGGCTGGCCGCGCTGATGCAGCTGCCCGTGACGTACGTGTGGACGCACGACTCGATCGGCCTCGGCGAGGACGGCCCCACCCACCAGCCGGTCGAGCACCTGACCGCGCTGCGCGCCATCCCCGGCCTCGACGTGGTCCGCCCCGCCGACGCCAACGAGACCGCCTGGGCGTGGCGCGGCGCGCTGGAGCACACCGACCGGCCGACCGCCCTCGCGCTGAGCCGCCAGGCGCTGCCGACCATCGACCGCGACCGGTACGCCTCCGCGGAGGGCGTCCTCAGGGGCGGCTACATCGTCTCCGAGGCCACCGGCGGGCAGCCGCAGGTGATCCTCATCGGCACCGGCTCCGAGCTGCAGTACTGCCTCACCGCGCAGGAGCGCCTCGAAGCCGACGGCACCCCGACCCGGGTCGTGTCGATGCCCTGCCAGGAGTGGTTCTTCGCACAGGACACCGCCTACCAGCAGCTGGTGCTGCCGCACGGGGTCAGGGCACGGGTATCCGTGGAGGCCGGCATCGCCATGAGCTGGCAGCGGATCATCGGCGACTGCGGCGAGGCGGTCAGCATCGAGCACTACGGCGCCAGCGCCCCGGCCGGGGTGCTGTTCGAGCAGTTCGGGTTCACCGCGGACAACGTGGTGGCCAAGGCCCACGCCGCCCTCGCGAGGGTCGGCGCGATCACCGGTACGACGACCGGCAACTGATCTGCCCAGACGGCTTCGCCGTACTACAGCGGGAGAAACGAGGAGTATCGCGATGACCGACAGGCTTGCCGAGCTCTCCGCCACAGGTGTGGCGGTCTGGCTCGACGATCTATCCCGGGTACGGCTGACCACCGGCTCGTTGGACAAAATGCGCCGTGAACAGCACGTGGTCGGCGTGACCACCAACCCGACCATCTTCGCCAAGGCCCTCGCCGACGCCGACGCGTACGACGAGCAGCTGCGCGACCTGGCCACCCAGGGCGTCACGGTGGAGGAGGCGGTACGCCTGCTCACCGGCTACGACGTGCGCTGGGCCTGCGACGTGATGCGGCCCGCGTACGACGCGTCGGGCGGGGTCGACGGCCGGGTGTCCATCGAGGTGGACCCGCGGCTGGCGTACGAGACCGCGAAGACCGCCGCCGAGGCGCGGACGCTGTGGTGGCTGGTGGACCGGCCGAACCTGTTCATCAAGATCCCGGCGACCGAGGCGGGCCTGCCCGCGATCACCGCCACCCTGGCCAAGGGGATCAGCGTGAACGTCACGCTGATCTTCTCGCTGGAGCGGTACCGGGCCGTCATGGACGCGTTCCTGTCCGGCCTGGAGCAGGCGAAGGCGAACGGCCACGACCTCACGAAGATCGGCTCGGTCGCGTCGTTCTTCGTGTCCCGCGTGGACACCGAGATCGACAAGCGACTCGACAAGATCGGCACGGACGAGGCGAAGGCGATGCGGGGCAGGGCCGCGATCGCCAACGCGCAGCTGGCGTACGAGGCGTACACCGAGGTGTTCGCCACCGACCGCTGGCAGAAGCTGGCCGACGCGGGCGCACACCCGCAGCGTCCGCTGTGGGCGTCCACCTCGACGAAGAACCCGGACTTCCCGGACACGATCTACGTCGAGGAACTCATCGCGCCCGGCACGGTCAACACCATGCCCGAGTCGGTGATCTTCGCGTACGAGGATCACGGCACGACCCGCGGCGACACCGTCACCGGTGCGTACGAATCCGCCCGCAAGGTCCTCGCCGACCTGGCCGCGCTCGGCGTCGACTACGACGACGTGGTGAAGGTCCTGGAGGAGGAGGGCGTCGAGAAGTTCGAGGCGAGCTGGGTCGAGCTGCTCGACGGCGTCGGCAAGTCGCTGCGCGCGGCCGCCCAGGGCTCCGAACACCCCAGCGACGCCGCGAAGGGCGACGCCTGAGGTAGCCGTCCGCCCGGCCGGTCTTCCCGGCCGGGCGGCCGAACCCCGGCCCGCCACCGTACGGGGGCACGACAAGCTGGCAGGATGGGACACGTGGGTAATCCGCTGCGCGCACCACAGGACCGTCGCCTGCCCCGGATCCCGGAGCCCTGCGCTCTGGTGATCTTCGGGGTGACCGGCGACCTGTCCCGCAAGAAGCTCATTCCGGCGGTCTACGACCTCGCGAACCGCGGCCTGCTGCCGCCCGGTTTCGTGGTCCTGGGCTTCGCCCGCCGCGACTGGGGCGATGGGGACTTCGAGTCCCTGGCCTACCAGGCGGCCAAGAACGGCGCCCGCACCCCGTGGCGCGAGGACGTATGGCAGCGGCTGGCCAGCCAGTTCCAATTCGTGCCCGGTTCCTTCGACGACGACACCGCGTTCGACCAGCTGGCCACCACGTTGGACGAGTTGCGCGAGCGCAACGGCATCGCGGGCAACGCCGCTTTCTACTTCTCCATTCCGCCGGCCGCGTTCCCGATGGTGCTCAACCAGCTGAACCGCACCGGCATGGCGGACAACGCCAAGTCCGGCGGCTGGCGCCGGGTCGTGGTGGAGAAGCCGTTCGGCAACGACCTGAAGACCGCGATGTCGCTGAACCAGCTCGTCGACGAGGTGTTCACCCCGCAGGACGTCTTCCGCATCGACCACTACCTCGGCAAGGAGACGGTCCAGAACATCCTGGCGCTGCGCTTCGCGAACAGCCTGTTCGAGCCGGTGTGGAATTCCAAGTACGTCGACAGTGTCCAGATCACCATGGCCGAGGACGTCGGCATCGGCACCCGCGCCGCGTTCTACGACTCCGCCGGCGCGGCCCGCGACGTGCTGCAGAACCACCTGCTGCAGCTGCTGGCCCTCGTGGGCATGGAGGAGCCGACCAGCTTCGACCCCAACGAGATCCGCGCCGAGAAGCTCAAGGTGCTCAAGGCGATCAGCCTGCCCGCGGACATCGCGCAGGGCTCGGTACGCGGCCAGTACCTGCCCGGCTGGGTGGCCGGTGAACGCGCCGTGGGCTACCTGGAGGAGAAGGGCGTCCCCGCCGACTCCACCACCGAGACCTATGTGGCGGTACGGCTGGGCATCCAGAACCGCCGCTGGGCCGGGGTGCCGTTCTTCGTCCGCGTCGGTAAGCGGATGCCGCGCCGGGTGACAGAGATCGCCATCCTGTTCAAGAAGGCGCCGCACCTGCCGTTCAACCCGGCCGACGTGGAGATGCTCGGCAACAACCAGCTCGTCATCCGGGTCCAGCCCGACGAGGGTGTGGTGCTGAAGTTCGGCTCCAAGGTGCCGGGCACCACGATGGAGGTCCGCGACATCGCGATGGACTTCCAGTACGGCGAGGCGTTCACCGAGTCCAGCCCCGAGGCGTACGAGCGGCTCGTGCTCGACGTGCTGGTCGGCGACCGGACCCTGTTCCCGGACGCCGCCGAGGTGGAGCAGAGCTGGCGGGTCATCGATCCGCTGGAGGCGGCGTGGGCCGGGACCACCCCGGAGCCGTACCGTTCCGGCGAGTGGGGCCCCCGGGCGTCCGACGAGATGCTGGCCCGCGAGGACCGCGCCTGGAGGCGAGCATGATCGGGTTGTGGGACACCACCGGCAACGAGGTGGTCAAGGCGCTCGCGGCCGAACGCCGTTCCGCGGGCGGGGTGGCCAGCGGGCTCGCGCTGACCCTGGTGGCCGTGGTCGAGGAGAAGATGGTCCGCGAGGCCGAGGCCGCCGCCACGATCGCCGCGGCGGCCCACCCGTGCCGCCTGCTGATCGTGGTCCGCTCGGACCTGGAGGGCCGCAGCCGCCTGGACGCGGAGATCGTCGTGGGTGGCCGGCTCGGTCCCGCCGAGGCGGTGGTCATGCGCATGTACGGCCGGCTCGCCCTGCACGCCGAGTCGGTGGTCATGCCGCTGCTGGCCCCGGACGTGCCCGTGGTGACGTGGTGGCACGGCGAGCCGCCGGAGATGATCGCGAACGACTTCCTCGGCGTGGTGGCCGATCGCCGGATCACCGACTCCAAGCAGGCCCCCGACCCGGTGGCCGCGCTGGTGCAGCGGGCGCACGACTACGCTCCCGGCGACACCGACCTCACCTGGACCCGGATCACCCTGTGGCGCACGCTGGTCGCGGGCGCGTTCGACACCACCGAGGAGGAGGTCGTCGGCGCGAAGATCGTGGCGCCGCGTACCGACCCGACGGCCGCGCTGATGTCCGGCTGGCTCAAGTCCCGGCTGCACATCGAACCGGAGTGGGAGCACACCGACCGGGCGCCGCGGATGCACTCGGTGCAGTTGCAGTGCGCCAACGGCGACTGCGTGACAGTGACGCGCGAGGAGGGCACGGCGCTGTTCAGCCGTACCGGCCAGGAGGACCGGTACATGCCGCTGCCGAAGCGTCCCGTCGGTGACGAGCTGGCGGAGGAGCTGCGGCGCCTCGACGCCGACCAGATCTACGCCGAGGCGCTGGGCGCGATGGCCGGCGTCCCCGACCTGGATCAGCGCCACGCGATGCGGGTGCACGTGTGGCGGGACCCGGCGCTCGCCGAGCGGGCCGGAGCCGCGGAGGGCGCCATGGCCGGGCCTGGCGGCTCATCTGCCTGACCGCGGGCGCGCGGCACGTCAAGCTTGATCCGGCCGCGCAGTCGCGGCCGGATCGGTGCGAGCCTCAGCGGACCGGCGGCGCCCGGGCCGGAGCGGGCCGAGGGGTCCGTGGCGAACCACCGGGGCCGTCGGCTCGCCGCGCGGCCCCGTGATGACAAGGGAGAACATGAGCGAGACCGTTGTGGTGGTCGTCCCCGACGCCGACATCCTGGCGTCGGCCGTGGCGGCGCGGCTGGTTGTGAAGATCATCGACGCGCAGGCCGAGCGTGGCTGGGCCAGCATCGTGCTGACCGGCGGCCGGGTCGCCGCGAAGGTGCTGCGCGCGGTGCGGGACCTTCCCGCCGCGGACGCGATCGAGTGGACGCACGTCGACCTGTGGTGGGGCGACGAGCGGTTCCTGCCCGGCGGCGACCCGGAGCGCAACGAGACCCAGGCCCGCGCGGCCCTGCTGGACGCCCTGCCGCTGGACCCGGCCCGGGTGCACGCGATGCCCGCCTCCGACGGCCCGGACGGCGACGACGCGGCCGCGGCGGCCGCCCGGTACGCCCGTGAGCTGGCCGCCGCCGCCCAGCCGGGCAGCTCCGAACTGCCGCACTTCGACGTGCTCATGCTCGGCGTCGGCGAGGACGGCCACGTGGCGTCGATCTTCCCGGAGCACCCGGTTTACCACGCCATCGGCACGACGGCGCCGGTGCACAACAGCCCGAAGCCGCCGCCGACCCGGATCACGCTGACCCTGCCGACGATCCAGAGCGCCGAGGAGGTGTGGCTGGTCGCCGCCGGGCCGGACAAGGCGGCGGCGGTCGGCATGGCGATCAGCGGGGCGGGGCCCAAGCAGTTGCCCGCGGCCGGGGCCACCGGCACCGACCGTACGTTGTGGCTGCTGGACCGCGCCGCCGCGACGAACGTCCCGTCCAAGCTGCGCAGCCTGCGCTGAGCTCGCGGACCCTGCCGCCCGCGGCGCCGCTGGCGCACGTGTACTGGATCGGCGGGGGCAGCGGCGCGGGCAAGTCGACGGTCGCCCGGCGCCTGGCGGACGAGCACGGCCTGCGGCTGTACGCCACCGACGACGCCATGGCCGAGCACGCCCGGCGCAGCCCCGCACCGGACAGCCCGGCCCTGGCGGAGTTCCTGGCGATGGACATGGACGAGCGGTGGGTGCGGCGCAGCCCGGAGACGATGCTGGCGACGTTCCACTGGTTCCGGGGCGAGGGCTTCGACCTGATCGTCGACGACCTGCTGCGCCTGCCGCCGGGGCCGGGGGTGCTCGTCGAGGGATTCCGGCTGCTGCCGGACCTGGTACTGCCGTGGGCCGCGCCCGGTCAGGCGGTGTGGTTGCTGCCCACGCCGGGCTTCCGCCGCGCGGCCTTCGACAGCCGTGGCTCGACGTGGCAGATCGCGGATCGCACGAGCGATCCGCCGAGAGCGCTGCACAACCTGATGGAACGCGACCGCATGTTCACCGATCGCCTCCGCGCGCAGACGCGCAGCCTGGGCCTGCCCGTCATCGACGTCGACCCGACGCTGAGCGAACGTGACCTGGTCAGCCGGGTCGGCCGGGCGCTCGGGCTCGGCCCGCCGCCCTCGTGAGCGCCGCTGGCCCGTCGGCGGCGCGGCGTGGATCACATAACGCAGTTGTATAAGCCAGTGATATAAATCAGGCATGTCCGAGGTCACCGACGGCGCGCTCGTCGCGTCCGTGTTCGAGCGGCTGTACGAGGCGCTGCACCGCCTCACCCCGCGCGACGGCCTGAGCCTCACCGCCGCCTCGACGCTGCGCCGCCTGCAGCGGTGCGGCCCGCACCGGCTCTGTGCCCTGCACGTCGCCGAGGGCGTCACCCAGCCGGCCATGACGCAACTCGTCACCCGGCTCGAACGCGACGGCCTCGCCACCCGCGGCACCGACCCTGCCGACCGGCGCGTCGTGGTCGTGACGATCACCGACGCGGGCCGCGCCTTCGTGGCGGACCGCCGGGCCCGCTACGCCGCCGCGCTCGCCGACGTACTCGACGGAATGGCCGCCCCCGACCGGGCGGCGATCCTGGCCACCCTGCCCGCGATGGAACGGCTGGCGGAGGTCATCGCCGAATGAGGAAGGGTGCGCGCGTGTATTCCGCGGATCATCCGCACTACAAGTGGGTGGCGTTGTCGAACACGACGCTCGGCACCCTGCTGGCCACGATCAACGCGTCCATCGTGCTGATCTCCCTGCCGGCGATCTTCAAAGGGGTCGAGCTGAACCCGTTGGAGCCCGGCAACGTGTCCTACCTGCTGTGGATGCTCATGGGCTACATGCTCGTGACCGCGGTGCTGGTTGTCACGCTCGGCCGGCTCGGCGACATGTACGGCCGCGTCAAGATCTACAACGCCGGGTTCGCCCTCTTCACGCTGACCTCGGTCGTGCTGGCGCTGGACCCGTTCACGGGCGGCGGCGGCGCGATGTGGCTGATCGGCTGGCGCGTGGTGCAGGCCATCGGCGGCGCCATGCTCATGGCCAACTCGGCGGCCATCATCACCGACGCATTCGACGTACGGCAGCGCGGCATGGCGCTGGGCGTCAACATCGTCTCCGCACTCGCCGGGTCGTTCATCGGCCTGGTCGCGGGCGGCGTGCTGGCCGAGTGGGACTGGCGGTCTGTGTTCTGGGTCAACATCCCGCTCGGCGTGCTCGGCACGGTGTGGGCGTACCGGTCGCTGCACGACACCGGGGAGCGGCGCCACGGGCGCATCGACTGGTGGGGCAACGCGACGTTCGCGGTCGGGCTGACCGCGGTGCTGGCCGCCATCACGTACGGGATCCAGCCGTACGGCGGGCACACCATGGGCTGGACCAACCCCTGGGTCGTCGCGGGTCTGGCCGGCGGCGCCGTGGTGCTGGCCGCGTTCGTGGTCGTCGAGAAGCGGGTGGCCGAGCCGATGTTCCCGCTCGCCCTGTTCCGCAACACGGCCTTCACCAGCGGCAACGCCGCCAGCCTGCTGGCCGCGGTGGCCCGCGGCGGCCTGCAGTTCATGCTCATCATCTGGTTGCAGGGCATCTGGCTGCCGCTGCACGGCTACTCGTACGAGTCGACGCCGTTGTGGGCCGGCATCTATCTGCTGCCCATGACGATCGGGTTCCTGCTGGCCGGGCCGCTGTCCGGGTACCTGTCGGACCGCTTCGGGGCGCGCCCGTTCGCGGCCGGTGGCCTGCTGGTGATGGGTGCGTCGTTCCTGGGCCTGCTGCTGCTGCCCGGCGACTTCTCCTACCCGGTCTTCGCTGCCCTGATCTTCGTGAACGGGTTGGGCGGCGGGCTGTTCTCCGCGCCGAACACCGCACTGGTCATGTCCAGCGTGCCCGCGACCATGCGGGGCGCCGCCTCCGGCATGCGGGCCACGTTCATGAACGCGGGCCAGGTGCTCTCGATCGGGGTCTTCTTCTCGCTCATGGTGGCGGGTCTGGCGGACTCCCTGCCGGCAACGCTGGGCTCCGGCCTCACCGCGCAGGGGGTGCCCGCGGCGACCGCGGCGCGGGTGGCCGAGCTGCCGCCGGTGGGCACGCTGTTCGCGGCGTTCCTGGGCTACAACCCGATCGCGGAGCTGCTCGGCCCGCAGGTGCTCGGTGCCCTGCCGTCGGCGAACGCGGCCACACTCACCGGTCTTGCGTTCTTCCCCCGGCTCATCGCGACGCCGTTCCACCACGGTCTGGTGATCGTGTTCTGGCTGGCCGCCGCGATGGCGGTGGTCGGTGCGATCGCCTCGCTGCCGCGCGGACGCCGTCCCGCGCGGACGCCCGCGCCGCGCACGGCCGGGCCCGGTGGCTCGCCGGACGCCGATGCCGTCGACACCGCCGGGGTGGGGGCGTCCACGGGCCGGGCGGGCGATTCGGGCTGAGCTCGGCCTTCCGGGCGGGCAGGCCGGGCGCCGTGCGCGCTCGGACCGCTCCCCGTCAGGCAGCGAGGAGCTGCGGCACCTTCTCGAACAGCTGAGTGGTGAAGGTGACCATCTCGTGCAGCATCCAGTTGCCGCTGATGAGCAGCGCCACCCCGACCCCGGCCGCCTTGGGCACGAAGGACAGGGTCGCCTCCTGGATCTGGGTCACGGACTGGAACAGCGAGATCGCGAAGCCGATCAGCAGCGCGGTCAACAGGATCGGCGCGGCCATCTTGGTGGCGATGGTCAGTGCCTGCATGGCCAGCTCAACGATCATCGTGTCGGTCATGCCATCCCGTTCGGGCGCGGACCGGGGGCGAAAAGCGCGGATCGGGCGCACGCGGGTTGCCGTTGGGTTCGCCCCGCCCGATCCCTCAAGTGGGACCGCACCGCCCGGGTCCGGCCGCGCCCGTGCGGAGCCTCAGGCGCTCGCGGACCCGCCCCGCGACGAGATCTGCTGCACCGCCCAGGCGTTGCCGTCCGGGTCGCTGAAGAACACGAACCCGACGTTGTCGAGCGGGTCCGGCACGGGGAACGGGTTCTCCCCCAGCACCTGGACCTCCGTGCACTCGACGCCGCGCTCGACCAGCTCGGCGTGCGCCCGCCGGATGTCCGCCACAACCAGCTGCAGGCCCTTCAGCGAGCCCGGCGGCATCTGCGGCACCACCTCGTTGCCGATGACGATCGAGCAGCCGGAGCCGGGCGGGGTCAGCTGCACCATCCGCGCCGTCTCACCGAACCGGGTGTCATGGTCGACCACGAAGCCCAGCCGATCCGCGTAGAACGCCTTCGCCCGGTCCAGGTCCGCGACCGGCACGATGACGACTTCCAGGGTCCAGTCCACCCGGTCATGATGCCACCGGGCGCGCCGTGTCGCGCCGCACGGCACGCGGGGGCTGCCGGGCTACGGGCGCCGCGCGCCGGTCACTCTCCGCGGCGCTGACGCACCTTCGCGAGGGCCTCGGCGAGGATCGCCTCGCCGTCGGCGTCCGAGCGGCGCTCTTTCACGTACGCGAGATGCGACTTGTACGGCTCGACCCGGCTACGGCCCGGCGGGTTCTGCCGGTCCAGGCCCGCGGGCTGCCCGCAGCGGGGGCAGTCCCAGGTCTCCGGCGAAGGAGCCTCGGCGGCGAAGCGCACCTCGACCCGGTGGCCCATGGCGCACCAGTAGGTGACCTCGCGCCGGGGGGCGGGCTCGCTGCGCTCGTCCGGGCGCATCGGGCTGGAGCCGACGCGGCTGCCGCGGATCGCACTGCCACTGGACACGGAAGACTCCTGTCTCGAGGGGCGTCGTGTCATCGCCGCCGGAGCGGCGGGAGATCCCCCGTTACGGGACCCCGAGGAAAGAACCGCGCGGCCCGGACGAAACCGGACCGCGCGGCAGAGTCTACGACTCCCGGGCGAATGGGAGAAGTATCGACGGAAAAGCCGACCGTGTCGGTCAGCCGCCGGACTGGGTGACCCGCAGCCACAGGCCCAGGCCCACGATGCAGGCGAACCAGACGATGCCCACCAGCACGGTGTAGCGGTCGAGGTTCTTCTCCGCGACGCTGGAGCCGGCCAGGCTGGAGGTGACGCCGCCACCGAACATGCTCGACATGCCGCCGCCCTTACCGCGGTGCAGCAGGATCAGCAGGGTCAGCAGGATGCTGGTGATGAACAGCAACACGATCAACGTGTACGTGAACGCGATCGGCATGGTCGGTCGTTCCTCTCGACGGGCACAGCAGCGCCCCAACAATAGCGGTCACGCCCGCGCCCGGCCGCCCCGGGGACGGCCGGGCGTGAACGCCACGAACAGCCCAGCTACGGGCTAACGGCCCACGTGCTCGGAGAACCGGCAGATCCCGACGAATTCGTCCGCGTCCAGGCTCGCACCGCCGACGAGCGCGCCGTCGACGTCGGGCTGCGCCATGATCGCGGCGGCGTTGGCGGCCTTGACCGAGCCGCCGTACTGGATCCGGACCGCCTCGCCGACCTCGGCCCCGTGGCGCTCGGTCAGCCGCGCCCGGATCGCGCCGCAGACCTCCTGCGCGTCCTCCGGGGTCGCGGTCTTGCCGGTGCCGATCGCCCACACCGGCTCGTACGCGATGACGGTCTGCTTGACCTGCTCGGCCTTGAGCCCGTCCAGGCCCGCGTCGACCTGGGCGAGCACGTGCGACACCTGGTCGCCGGCCTCCCGGATCTCCAGGCCCTCCCCCACGCAGAAGATCGGCGTCAGCTCCGCCGCGAACGCCGCCTTGATCTTCGCGTTGACCAGGGCGTCGTCCTCGTTGTGGTACTGCCGGCGCTCGGAGTGCCCGATCACCGCGTACGTGCAGCCCAGCTTCGCCAGCATGCCGCCGGAGATCTCCCCGGTGTACGCGCCGCCGGTGTGCGGGGAGACGTCCTGCGCGCCGTACCCGAGCTGCAGTTTGTCGCCGTCGATCGCGGTCTGCACGCTGCGCAGGTCCGTGAACGGCGGCAGCACGACGACCTCGACCTCGGCGAGCGTCTGCTCGGGCAGACCGGCCGCGAGCTTCTGCACCAGGAGGATGGCCTCCAGGTGGTTGAGGTTCATCTTCCAGTTGCCGGCGATGATCGGCCGACGGGTTTCGCTCACAGACTGCCCCTCCTGGTCATGCTCTCCGGGCCCTCGCTGCGCTCGGTGCAGTCGATCATGACGCCTCCAGGGCCGCGACGCCGGGCAGGGTCTTGCCCTCCAGGTACTCCAGGGAGGCGCCGCCGCCCGTGGAGATGTGCCCGAAGGCGGTCTCGTCCAGGCCGAGGGTGCGCACGGCCGCGGCCGAGTCGCCGCCGCCGACCACAGAGAACCCGTCGATCTTGGTGATGGCCTCGGCCACCCCGCGGGTGCCCGGGGCGAACGGGGCCAGCTCGAACACGCCCATCGGGCCGTTCCAGAACAGCGTCTTCGCGCCGCCGATCGCGTCGGCGAACAGGGCCACCGACTCCGGGCCGATGTCCAGGCCGAGCCGGTCCGCCGGGATCTGCGAGGCCGGCACGGTGACGTGGTCGGCGTCGGCGGAGAACTCCGTCGCGGCCACCACGTCGACCGGCAGCACGATCCGGCCCTGCGCCTGCTCCAGCAGGTCGGCGCAGGTCTGCACCATGTCCTCTTCGAGCAGCGACTTGCCGACCTCGTGGCCCTGGGCCTTGAGGAACGTGAAGCACATGCCGCCGCCCACGAGCAGCTTGTCGACCTTGGGCAGCAGCGCCTGGATGACCGCCAGCTTGTCGGAGACCTTCGAGCCGCCGAGCACCACCACGTACGGCTGCTCCGGGCTCTCGGTGACCTTCTTGAGCACCTCGACCTCGCGCAGCACCAGGCCGCCCGCGTAGTGCGGCAGCCGGGCGGGCACGTCGTACACAGAGGCGTGCTTGCGGTGCACCGCGCCGAACGCGTCGTCGACGTACGCGTCGGCGAACGCGGCCAGCTGGTCGGCGAACGCGCCGCGCTCGGCGTCGTCCTTGCTGGTCTCGCCCGCGTTGAACCGCAGGTTCTCCAGCAGCAGCACCTGACCGTCGGTCAGCGCGGCGGCCTTGCCCTGCGCGTCCGCGCCGACCGTGTCGGACGCGAACACCACGGCCGAGCCGAGCAGCTCACCGAGGCGCGCCGCGACCGGCGCGAGCGTGAACTTGGGGTCGGGCGCGCCCTTGGGGCGGCCCAGGTGCGAGCACACCACGACGCGGGCACCCGCGTCGCGCAGCGCGACCAGGGTCGGCAGCACCGCGCGGATGCGGCCGTCGTCGCTGATCGTGCCCGGATTGGATTTCTCGAAGGGGACGTTCAGGTCGGCGCGCACGAGTACGCGCCGACCCGAGACACCCTCGCCGAGCAGGTCGTCGAGAGTCTTCACGCTGTCGTCCCTCAGGCGCCGACGAGCTTGACCAGGTCGACCAGGCGGTTCGAGTAGCCCCACTCGTTGTCGTACCAGCCGACGACCTTGACCTGGTTGCCGATCACCTTGGTGAGGCCCGCGTCGAAGATGCACGACGCCGGGTCGGTGACGATGTCCGCCGACACGATCGGGTCCTCGGTGTACGTCAGGAAGCCGCGCAGCGGGCCCTCGGCGGCCGCCTTGACCGCGGCGTTGACCTCGTCCACCGAGGTCTCGCGGGACGCGGTGAAGGTCAGGTCGGTGGCCGAGCCGGTCGGGATCGGCACGCGCAGCGCGAAACCGTCCAGCTTGCCCTTCAGCTCCGGCATGACCAGGCCGATCGCCTTGGCGGCACCGGTCGAGGTCGGCACGATGTTCAGCGCGGCGGCGCGGGCCCGACGCAGGTCCTTGTGCGGGCCGTCCTGCAGGTTCTGGTCCTGCGTGTACGCGTGGATCGTGGTCATCAGACCCTTCTCGATCCCGACCGCGTCGTGCAGCGCCTTGGCCATCGGGGCCAGGCAGTTGGTGGTGCAGGAGGCGTTGGAGATGACCGTGTGCTTCGCGGCGTCGTAGAGGTTGTCGTTGACGCCCATCACGATCGTGATGTCCTCGTTCTTGGCGGGCGCCGAGATGATGACCTTCTTCGCGCCGTTGTCCGCGTGCACCTTGGCCTTGGTGGCGTCGGTGAAGAAGCCGGTCGACTCGATGACCACGTCGGCGCCGACGTCCGACCACTTCAGGTTGGCCGGGTCACGGTCCGCGAACGCCTTGAACGTCTTGCCGCCCACGGTGATCTCGTCGGCGGTGGCCTTCACCTCGTGCGGCAGGCGGCCGAGGATCGAGTCGTACTTGAGCAGGTGGGCGAGGGTCGCGTTGTCGGTCAGGTCGTTGACACCGACGATCTCGATGTCGGCGCCGGAGGCGAGAACCGCCCGGAAGAAGTTGCGGCCGATACGGCCGAAGCCGTTGATGCCAACCCGGATGGTCACAGGTGGATCTCCTCGTTTCGGTCCGCCGGCGATGCGACCGGCGGAGGACTGTGTGCCGACCATTGCTTCGCGGGCCGGCTGTGTGGTCCCGGCCGCCGCGCCTTACGGAGGATCCCCGCCGCCGCACGGGCGGCGGCACGGCGCGGTCGGCCCTGCTGCCGGCACCGTCGCCGTCTCCCAGACCCTATCGGAGGAACGTACGGCGCATGTCGGCGGGGCGCGACCTTATCGTTACTTCAGGTCCACAGGCCCATCGCGGCGCCGCGCACGATCGAGGTCCGCGAATACCCGCACTGAGCGGCGCAGAAGCGGCCGGCCCGGCGGCCTGGAATGGTTCCCGCGCTGCGCCGGGGCTGGAGCGTGACATACGGGTCTTCACGCCCGCTCTGCCCGGCCACCAGGGTCAGCAAGCCATCATCTCCGGGGTGACGGCGGCCTCGGTGTCCGGGATGCCCAGATCGCGGGCGCGCTTGTCGGCCAGCGCCAGCAGCCGGCGGATCCGCCCGGCGATCGCGTCCTTGGTCAGCGGCGGGTCGGCCAGCGCGCCCAGTTCCTCCAGCGACGCCTGCCGGTGCTCCAGGCGCAGCCGCCCGGCGGAGGTGAGGTGGTTCGGTGCCTCGTCGGCCAGGATCTCCAGGGCGCGGGTGACCCGGGCGGCCGCGGCCACGGCGGCGCGGGCCGAGCGGCGCAGGTTCGCGTCGTCAAAGTTGGCCAGCCGGTTGGCGGTGGCGCGGACCTCGCGGCGGACCCGCCGTTCCTCCCAGGCCAGCACGCTGGCGTGCGCGCCGATGCGGGTCAGCAGGGCGGCGATCGCGTCGCCGTCCTTGATCACGACCCGGTCCACGCCGCGTACCTCGCGCTCCTTGGCGGTGATGCCGATGCGCCGGGCGGCGCCGCGCAGCGCCAGCGCGGCCTCCGGGCCGGGGCAGGTGATCTCCAGGGCGCTGGAACGGCCCGGCTCGGTGAGCGAGCCGTGCGCCATGAACGCGCCGCGCCAGGCGGCGACGGCGCAGCACACGTTCGCGGACACGACATGCGGCGGCAACCCGCGTACGGGACGCCCGCGCACGTCCAGCAGTCCGGTCTGGCGGGCCAGCGCCTCGCCGTCCTTCACGATGCGCACGATGTAGTGGCTGCCCTTGCGCAGGCCGCCGGAGGCCAGCACGTGCACCTCGCTGGGGTAGCCGTACACGTCGGCGATCTCCCGGCGCAGCCGCCGGGCCACCGCCCCCGTGTCGAGCTCGGCCTCCACCACGACGCGGCCCGAGACGATGTGCAGGCCACCCGCGAAGCGCAGCAGGGCCGCCATCTCCGCTCGCCGACAGCACGGCTTGGGCACGTCGACCCGGCTCAGCTCATCCTTCACCGCTGCCGTCATCGCCATCGTCGTCGTCACCTCGCGCGCCGGATCATGAACTATGTGTGGCCGTGGTCGTCTGATGCTTAACGAGCGGCACCCAGGACAGGCACCAGTGCAACGCCCAACGACTCAGGATCATGCCTGGGGCTGCCGTCCGCAACGGCGACGGGGGCCAGGACCAGCCGCGCCCCCAACGCCTGCGCCGCGTGATGCACCGGTTCCGGCTCGCCCACCCACCGGGCGTCCGCCAGCACGGCGTCGACGTGCAGGCCGGGCAGATACCAGTGCAGAGCGGCCAGGTGGTCGGCGGCCGACAGGCCGAGCGTCTCGATGTCCGCCGCCAGGTTCAGAGTCACCAGCCGCCGGGCCGGACTCTTCATGATCGCCTCGGCGAGCTGCGGCACCAGCAGGTGCGGCAGCACGCTGGTGTACCAGCTGCCCGGGCCGAAGATCAGCCAGTCCGCCTCGGCGACCGCGGCCAGGGCGGACGGGCAGGCGGGCGGCGCGGGCGGCATCAGGCGTACGGCCTCGACGTGCCCCGGGGTCACCGCGACCGCGTGCTGGCCGCGGACCGTGACCATCTCGTCGGGCTTGTGCGGATCGACGCCGCGCACGTCCGCCTCGATGCCCACAGCGTGCAGGGCCATCGGCAGGACCCGGCCCCGCGCCCCCACGAGCCGGCCGACGTGCTCCAAAGCCGCGATCGGGTCACCGAGCAGCTCCATGAGGCCGACCAGCAGCAGATTGCCCACGGCGTGCCCGGCCAGGGGATCGCGACGGTCGACCACGCCGGTGATCCGCCGGTCGGAGGGGGCGTTCCCCAGGCCCGCCGGAATCTTCGCGGCACCGCGCTCCGGACCCGCGCCCCCGGCACCGCGCTCCGGCCCGGCGCCGCCAGCACCGCGCTCCGGCCCGGCGCCGCCAGCACCGCGCTCCGGACCCGCGCCCCCGGCACCGGGCTCCCGGCCCGCACCGCCCGGTTCCGGGCCGGCGCTCTTGGCGCCGGGTCCCGAACCCATGCCGGGGTGGGTGGACGCGGGTGCGCCGGACCGCTCGTCGCCGCCCCGGTCGAGGTGACCGCTGACGGCGAAGCGGTACTGCAGCAGCTCCGCGGTGCCCTGGTGGAACGGGTCGTCGTCGGCCAGCGCCGCGAGGGCCTGACGCAGGTCGCCCGGCGGCAGCGAGTCCCGCTCGGCGCGCAGCCGGCCGCTGGAGCCGCCGTCGTCGCCGACCGTGACCACGGCGGTGATGTCCAGATCCAGCGCGGGCGCGGTGTGGCGCAACCCGCGCAGCGAAGCGGCGAGGCCGTGGCCGCCGCCGAACGCGACGACCTTGAGGCGGCGGGGGCCCTCCGTCACTCCCGCCCCAGGTCGCGGTGGGAGGCGAGCGCGGACAGGCGAAGGTCGCGCAGCCGCGAGGTCAGCTCCTCGGCGAGGGCGACACTGCGGTGTTTGCCGCCGGTGCAGCCCACCGCGACGGTGAGGTACCGCTTGCCCTCCCGCTCGAAGCCCGGTGCGGTCGCGGCGATCAGCGACGCGTACGTGCGGACGAATTCGCCCGCGCCGTCCTGGCCCAGCACGTACCCGCTGACCGCCTCCTCCAGTCCGGTGTGCTCGCGCAGCTCGGGCACCCAGAACGGATTCGGCAGGAACCGGGCGTCCATGACGTAGTCGGCGTCCGGGGGAAGGCCGTACTTGAAGCCGAAGGAGAGCACCGTGATCCGCAGCTTGCGGGCGTCCTCGCCGCCGAACAGCTCCTCGACCCGGCGGCGCAGCTGGTTGACGTTGAGGTGGCTGGTGTCGATGATCACGTCGGCCTGCTCGCGGGCCTCCTCGAGCAGCTTGCGTTCCGCGGCGATGCCGTCGGCCAGCCGCCCGTCGCCCTGCAGCGGGTGCGAGCGGCGCACGCTCTCGAACCGCCGGATCAGCACCTCGTCGTCGGCGTCCACGAAGACGACCCGCGGGTGGAAGCCGCGGTCCTTGAGTGCGCGGACCGCGCCGCCCAGGTCGGTCGAGAACGCCCGGCTGCGCACGTCCAGCACCATCGCTGTACGCCGGGCCGCGCCGCCGGCCTCGAACGCCAGCTGGGCCATGTCGAGCATGAGCGCCTGGGGCAGGTTGTCGACGACGTAGAAACCGACGTTCTCCAGCGCGCGGGCGACGGTGCTGCGGCCGCCGCCGGACAGCCCGGTCACCACGACCAGGTCGGTGCCGGCCTCGTCGGGGCCCGGCTCCTCCGGAGCGAACTCCGGCATGGACTCACTCACGCACGTCCTCCTGCGCTGCAGTGTCCGCCCGAGCTCGGGCGGACACTGCATCCTAGGCCGACCCGATGCTGCCCGGCTGCCCGGCCTGGGGTCCGATACCCGATTCGGTGGCGGAACCCTCGGCGGACGGATGCAGCGCGGCCAGCACCGCCTCCGCAGTACGGCGTCCGATCCCGGGCACCTCGGTCACCTCCTCCGGCGTGGCCTGCGACAGACGCTTCAGCGACCCGAAGTGCCGCAGCAGCGCCTTGCGCCGGGTCTCCCCCAGGCCGGGAATGTTGTCCAGCGCGGAGGCCGTCATCCGCTTGGAACGACGCTGGCGGTGAAACGTGATGGCGAACCGGTGTGCTTCGTCCCGGACCCGCTGCAACAGGTACAGCGCCTCGGAGGTGCGCGGCAGGATCACGGGGAAGTCCTCGCCCGGCAGCCACACCTCCTCCAGGCGCTTGGCCAGCCCGCACAGCGCCACGTCGGTGATGCCGAGGTCGGCGAGGACCGCCGCGACCGCATTGACCTGCGGCTGGCCCCCGTCCACGACGACCAGCTGCGGCGGGTACGCGAACCGCCGCGGCCGCCCGGTCAACGGATCGATACCGGGCAGTTCGGCGCTCGCCGGCACCTCCTCCGCGGATGCCGGCTCGTCGGCGCCGGAAACGGGCGCACCACCGGCGCGAACCGCCTGGCCGTCACCGGGCGGCCGGGCGGACCGGAACGCCTCAGCGCTCTGGGGGCGGGTCGCCGTGTCGTCCGCATCGGCCGCAGCGCTGTCGAAAGCGGCCGCCACGCCGTCTGGGGCGGCCGTGCCAAGACCATCGGCTGTCCCGGCCGCGGGTCCGCCCGCCTCGGCGCGGTAGCGGGCGAACCGGCGCCGCATCACCTCGCTCATCGCGGCGAGATCGTCGGTGCCGCTGCCGTCGGGGTTGCCGCGCACCGCGAAGCGCCGGTATTCGCTCTTGCGGGCCAGCCCGTCCTCGAACACCACCATGCTGGCCACCACGTCGGTGCCCTGGATCTGCGAGACGTCGAAGCATTCGATGCGCAGCGGCGCGGACTCCAGGCCGAGGGCGTCGGCGATCTCGTCGAGTGCCTTGCTGCGGGTGGTGAGGTCACCGGCGCGGCGCAGCTTGTGCCGGGCGAGGGACTCACCGGCGTTGCGGGCCACGGTCTCCAGCAGGGCGCGTTTGTCGCCGCGCTGCGGAACCCGCAGGGTGACCCGGCTGCCGCGGTGTTCGCTGAGCCAGTCGGCCAGTGCCGGGGCGTCCGCGGGCAACGCGGGCACGAGCAGCTCGCGGGGGACGTCACCCTCGCCGTGCTCGTCGCCGTACACCTGGGTGCAGAAGTGGTGGACCAGATCGCCGGTGGTCAGCTCCTCGGTCTTCTCGACCACCCAGCCGCGCTGGCCGCGCACGCGGCCGTCGCGGACGTGGAAGACCTGCACGGCGGCCTCGAGCGGATCCTCCGCGAACGCGACGACGTCCGCGTCGGTGCCGTCGCCCAGCACGACGGTCTGCTTCTCCATCGCCTTGCGCAGCGCGGCGATGTCGTCGCGCAGCCGCGCCGCCCGCTCGAAGTCCAGCTGCTCGGAGGCGTCGAGCATGTCGCGCTCAAGGCGTTTGACGAACGCATCGGTACGCCCGGCCATGAAGTCGCAGAAGTCGTCGACGATGGCCCGGTGCTCGGCGGCGCTGACCTGGCCGACGCACGGGGCCGAACACTTGCCGATGTAGCCGAGCAGGCAGGGACGGCCGATCTGACCGGCGCGCTTGAAGACCCCGGCGGAGCAGGTCCGCGCGGGAAAGACCCGCAGCAGCAGGTCGAGGGTCTCCCGGATGGCCCAGGCATGCGAGTACGGCCCGAAATACCGCACGCCCTTGCGCTTGGCGCCGCGCATGACCTGCAGGCGCGGGAACTCCTCGTTGAGGGTGACGGCGAGGAACGGATACGACTTGTCGTCGCGATACTTGACGTTGAAGCGAGGGTCGAACTCCTTGATCCAGGAGAACTCCAGCTGCAGCGCCTCGACCTCGCTGCCGACCGTGACCCAGTCGACCGCCGCCGCCGTGGTGACCATCTGCTGGGTGCGCGGATGCAGCGACCAGGTGTCCGCGAAGTAGGAATTCAGCCGGTTGCGCAGGCTCTTGGCCTTGCCGACATAGATCACCCGGCCGCTGGGGTCGCGGAAGCGATACACGCCGGGGGCGTCCGGAACGGTCCCGGGCGCCGGCCGGTAGCTGGACGGGTCAGGCACGGGTCAACAGTAGTGCGTGCCCCTGACATGATTACCCGACCGGAGGCCCGTCGCCGCCGCCACGGCGTCGGGCCTCCGGCCGGAAACTCTGACCGGCCGGAAACTCAGGCCTGGACGATGTTGTCGCCGTCCACCTTCACCTTGGTCTCGGGCAGCCCCTTGGTGGCCGGGCCGCCCTGCGGGGAACCGTCCTCAATGGAGAACGTGCTGCCGTGGCAGGGGCACTTGATCAGTCCGCCGTCGACCTTGTTGACGTCGCAGCCCGCATGCGTGCAGACCTTGCTGAACGCCTTGAAGGTGCCCTCGCTGGGCTGGGTGATGACCAGGTCGCCCTGGATGATGCCGCCGCCCTTGGGTACGTCGGCGACCGCGGCCAGGGCCGTCGCACCGCCGGAGTCACCGCCCTTGGAGCCGCCGCCCTTGGACTGGCCGGCCGGGAACCCCGCGTCGGCGCCCTTGCTGCCGGCCGGGGCGGGGTTGTTCTGGAAGTCGCTCCCGCTGGGGTTCGTACCGCTGCTGCTGCTCGATGTGCCGCACGCGGCCAGCAGACAGGTGGCGCCGAGGGCTCCGGCACCGGCCAGCACGGCGCGGCGGGGCGCCACGACGCCCGAGCGGGTCGGCTCACCCTGCGGGTTGGCGGTGTCGGTCCTCGCCTGCACGTCAGTCATGTGTCGGTACCCCTCCAGTGCCCTCGGCCGCGCCCGGACCCTCACGCGGCGTTGTCTGTAGATACGCGGAATCCCGCGGAGTGGTTCATGGGTCGGACCGAAATTATCCGGGCGCCTCCGGAGGCGTTCTCCCCTTTTGCGGCCTTTACGCAAGGCTTTCGGGTGGATTCGCGGCGGCGAACGCCTACACAAAACCAGCTACACCGGGCCGGCGGCGTACGGGCCCGGTGTAGCTGTGTGTTACCTGAGAGCGGGACGGTTCAGTTGTCGGCGGCGGCCCGCGACCGCGAGGCCCGCGGTTTCGCGGCGCTCGCCGGCGCCGCGCCGTTCGCCGACGCCCCGTTCGTTGCGCCGTTCGCCTTCGCGCGGGTACGCGCCGCGGCGCCGGTGGACCGGGTGCCGGCGGCCGCCTTGCCGTTGCCGTTCGCCTTGGCAGCGCGGGCCACCGCCGCGGCGCATCCCTTCGGCTTCCCCGAGAGTCCCAGCACGTGCCGCAGGAAGCCACCGGTGTGGCTCTCGGGCACCTCGGCCAGTTCCTCCGGGGTGCCGGTGGCCAGCACGAGGCCGCCCTTGCTGCCACCCTCGGGGCCCATGTCGATCAGCCAGTCCGCGGTCTTGATGACGTCGAGGTTGTGCTCGATGACGATCACCGTGTTGCCCTTGTCGACCAGCCCGCCGAGCACCGTCAGCAGCTTGCGGATGTCTTCGAAGTGCAGGCCGGTGGTCGGTTCGTCGAGCACGTACACCGTGCGGCCGGTGGAGCGCTTCTGCAGTTCCGAGGCCAGCTTGACGCGCTGCGCCTCACCACCGGACAGGGTCGGGGCGGGCTGGCCGAGCCGCACGTACCCCAGGCCCACGTCGACCAGGGTGCGCAGGTGGCGGTGGATCGCCGGGATCGCGGAGAAGAACTCCGCCGCCTCCT
Organism: Krasilnikovia sp. MM14-A1004; assembly: GCF_047159485.1. Classification (GTDB taxonomy): domain Bacteria; phylum Actinomycetota; class Actinomycetes; order Mycobacteriales; family Micromonosporaceae; genus Actinoplanes. The sequence continues at coordinate 4,821,206 of NZ_AP038773.1, forward strand.
CGATCGGCATCTCCAGCACCTCGGAGATCGTGCGCCCCTTGTAGTGCACCTCCAGCGTCTCCCGGTTGTACCGAGCGCCCTTGCACACCTCGCACGGGACGTAGACGTCCGGCAGGAAGTTCATCTCGATCTTGATGGTGCCGTCGCCCGCGCAGTTCTCGCAGCGGCCGCCCTTGACGTTGAAGGAGAACCGGCCCGGCCCGTACCCCCGCACCTTGGCCTCGGTGGTCTCGGCGAACAGCTTGCGGATGTTGTCGAACACCCCGGTGTAGGTCGCCGGGTTCGACCGTGGGGTACGCCCGATCGGCGACTGGTCGACCCCCACCACCTTGTCGACGTGTTCCAGCCCGGTGATGCGGGTGTGCCGGCCGGGCACCATCCGGGCGCCGTTGATCTGGTTGGCCAGCACGGTGTGCAGGATGTCGTTGACCAGCGTCGACTTGCCCGAGCCGCTGACCCCGGTGACCGCGACGAACTGCCCCAGCGGGAAGCCGACGGTCAGGTTGCGCAGGTTGTGCTCCCGGGCGCCCTGCACCACCAGCTCCCGGCCGGTCACGCGGGGACGGCGCACCATCGGGGTCGGTATCGACTTGCGCCCCGACAGGTACGCGCCGGTCGGCGACTCCTTGCTGTCCAGCAGGCCCTGCACCGGGCCGCTGTGCACGATCCGCCCGCCGTGCTCGCCCGCGCCGGGGCCGATGTCCACCACCCAGTCCGCGGTACGGATGGTGTCCTCGTCGTGCTCGACCACGATCAGGGTATTGCCGAGCTTCTTGAGCCGTACCAGGGTCTCGATGAGCCGGTGGTTGTCGCGCTGGTGCAGGCCGATGGACGGCTCGTCGAGCACGTACAGCACGCCGACCAGGCCGGAGCCGATCTGGGTGGCCAGCCGGATCCGTTGCGCCTCGCCGCCGGACAGGGTGCCCGCGCCGCGGTCGAGGGACAGGTAGTCCAGGCCCACGTCGACCAGGAACCGCAGCCGGGCGTTGATCTCCTTCAGCACCCGCTCGGCGATCATCTTCTGCCGGTCGTCGAGCTCGATCGTGGCCAGCAGCTCCGCACACTCGCCCACCGACAGCGAGCACACCTCGGCGATGCTCTTGCCGGCGATCGTCACCGCGAGGACCTCGGGCTTGAGCCGGGCCCCGCCGCACGACGGGCACGGCACGTCGCGCATGTAGCCCTCGTACTTGTCGCGGGACCAGTCGCTCTCGGTGTCGGCGTGGCGGCGTTCGAGCCACTGCACCACGCCCTCGAAGCCGGTGTAGTAGGACCGCTCCCGGCCGTACTTGTTGCGGTAGCGGACGTGCACCTGGTCGTCGGAGCCATAGAGGATCGTCTTCTGCGCCCGCGCGGGCAGCTTGCGCCAGGGCGTGTCGATGGTGAACTTCTCCTGCTCGCCCAGCGCCTCCAGCAGCCGCAGGAAGTACTCCAGGGTGGTGCCGCCCGACCAGGGCTGGATCGCACCCTCGCGCAGGCTGCGCTCCACGTCCGGGATGATCAGCTCCGGATCGACCTCCTTGCGGGTGCCGAGCCCCGTGCATTCCGGGCAGGCCCCGTACGGGGCGTTGAAGGAGAAGACCCGCGGCTCGAGATCCTCGATCGCCAGGGGATGGTCGTTGGGGCAGGCCAGGTGCTCGGAGAAGCGCCGCTCCCGGTGCGGGTCGTCCTCCGCCAGGTCGACGAAGTCGAGCAGCACCATGCCCCCGGACAGCTGCAGCGCGCCCTCCACCGAGTCGGTGAGCCGTTGCTTGCTGCCCGATTTCACGCTGAGCCGGTCGACCACCACCTCGATGGTGTGTTTTTCCTGCTTCTTCAGCTTGGGCGGGTCGGTGAGCGGGTGCACCACCCCGTCGACGCGGGCCCGGGCGTAACCCTTGGACTGCAGCTCGCCGAAGAGGTCGACATACTCGCCCTTGCGGCCCCGCACGACCGGGGCCAGCACCATGAACCGGGTGCCCTCGGGCATCGCCAGGACCCGGTCGACGATCTGCTGCGGGGTCTGCCGGCTGATCCGCTCCCCGCACACCGGGCAGTGCGGGATGCCGGTACGGGCGAACAACAGCCGCAGGTAGTCGTAGACCTCGGTGATCGTGCCGACGGTGGATCGCGGGTTGCGCGAGGTGGACTTCTGGTCGATCGAGACCGCCGGGGACAGGCCCTCGATGAAGTCGACGTCGGGTTTGTCCATCTGCCCGAGGAACTGCCGCGCGTACGACGACAGGGACTCGACGTACCGGCGCTGGCCCTCGGCGAAGATCGTGTCGAAGGCGAGACTGGACTTGCCCGAGCCGGACAGGCCGGTGAACACGATGAGGGCGTCACGGGGCAGGTCGAGGTTGACGTCGCGCAGGTTGTGCTCCCGCGCGCCGCGGATGATCAGTCGGTCGGCCACAGCCAGCCACTCCGTCTTGGGTCTTCGGGCTTGGATCTACGGGCTTGGGGTCTTCGGGGTCCGGGCTTACAGTCGCGGCAACTCTAGCCACGGGGTACGACAAGTTCCCGCGGCCTAGGTGCAGCGCCCCGCACTTGCTGCACATTCCCCCAGATCGGCTACGCGAAAGGTCACCCGGGCGGGGCGACCGCCAGATCCCGCACGTCCCACACCTGCACGCCGCCGATCAACCGCGGCGAACGCCCCAGCAGGTCCGTCAGCGTCACGGCCAGCAGGTCCCCGTGTTCGCTGCCGGGCACCAGCACGACCGCACCGGCACGCCAGTAGCTCAGATCGGTGCGCGCGTTCCGCCGGTCGACGTACGTGAGCGAAGGCCGCAGCCCGTACTCGCGCACCCAGTCCAACAGCACGAAGGTGGGGCGCAGCGGCGCCTGCCAGGAGCCGGTCTCGTCGCCGGGCGGGTCCTTCGGGCCCATGAAGTAGCCGCCCGGCACCGCGAACTCCAGCCCGGACAGGGCGGCCCAGCGCATCCCCGTGCGCCCGTGCGTCACCTGCGGCAACGGCACCGGCACCAGGGTGCGTCCCGGAGCCACGTACTCCCGCCACGTGCCCTCGGTGAGAAACGACGGCAGCGGGTCGGCGCCCACGATCGGCAGCGGCTTGGGCAGGACCGGCACCAGCGCCACAGCCAGCGCGGCCCAGAAGGCGACCCGCCGCGGGTGCGGATACCTCCGGATCCGGTCGGCCGCCATGGCGATCAACACCCCCACCAGCGTGGCGGTCACCATCGCGAACCGGGTCACGCTCACCAGATCGAGGATCGGCACGTGGCTGACCAGGCCGAAGGGCAGCGGAATCCCCGTGTTGTGACCGGCGACGCGCAGCTGCGGGCCCAGCGACATCACCAGCAGGACCAGACCGGCGAGAGCGACGGCCCGCGCCACCGCCGAGCGCCAGAGCATGCCCATCATCACACCCAGCAGGATCAGCATGGGTACGCCGAAGAACGTGTTCTCCTCGGTCGCGCTGACACTCACCTCGCGGGCCAGGGCGGCGTTACCGGCCAGTGACTGCCGCGCGTACACACCGAGCGAGAGCAGATCGGTCACGTACTGATCCGGCGGGAAGGGCTGCCCGTGATAGCTGCCCGGCGCGAAGAACTGATACCACAGCGGGTACGCCAGCAGCGTGCCCGCCACCGCGGCGGCGACGCCCAGCCCCGCGACGAACCGGCGCCACACCACCGCAGCGTCGCGCCTGCGCTGCACCGCGTACGCCAGCACGAACACGCCCAGCGCCAGCGCGGTGAACAGCAGCGTCTCCTCGTTGATGAAGACCTGCAGCACGACCAGCAGCCCCAGCGCCAGGCCGCCGCGCAGCACCCGTCCCGGCTCGCGCAACCGCAGCACCTGCCACACGATGAACGGCACCGCGAACTGGCAGACGAAGTTCACGTGCCCGTTGGCATGCGACACCATCGCCGGCGCGAATCCGCACCACAGGCCGCCCAGCCAGGCCGCGAGGCGCCCCCGCACCAGCCGGCTGAACAGCCAGTACCAGGCCGCCGCGGTGCCCGCCAGGCCGAGGGTGAGCAACAGCGCGACCGACACCCCGGCGCCCAGCAGGTGGGTGACCGGCGCGATCGGCAGGCTCAGGGCCAGCACCGAGGTGTTCGCCATCATGTTCACCCCGGCCGAGGCGTTGAGCCGGTCACTGAACAACAGGTCGGCGCCGTGGAACACCACCCGCTCGCCGTGGGCGAGCATGAAGAGGAAGACGCCGTGGTCGTCGTCGTTGCCGGCCAGCACCCGCCCGTTCGGGTCGCGCCACAGCTGCACGAGCACCAGCACGGCCAGGGCGAGATAGCTCAGCAGGGCACCGGGGACGGCCAGCCGCCGCCAGCGCCCGGCGGGCACGCCCGGCTCCGGCGTGACGGGCTCCCGGGCTGCGGGTTCCGCCCGCCTGTCGACCGACTCGGTGACCGCGTGCACCGCCGCATTCTGCCAGGCAACGGGGCCGCCGTCAGAACAGGGCCCGGTGGCGCGCACCCCCGCCGAGGGTGCCGCCCAGTCCGACCTCACGGATCCCCGGGGTGTCCAGGACCGCGCCGCCGCCCGGCACCGGGACCAGCCGCCGGCCCGCCGCCGGATCCCCCTCGACGCCCTCGCCGACCTCCCGCACCGGCATCACGGTGGCCCCGGCGAGCGCGTCGACCAGCGTGGATTTGCCGGCGCCCGGGCGGCCGAGCAGCGCCAGCGTGCGCCCGGGCCCGACCAGCGCGCGCACCGCGGCCAGCCCCTCACCGCGCGACGCGCTGACCGGCAACACGGGTACGCCCGGCGCCATCGCGGCCACCCGACGGGCCACCGCGTCGGCGTCGCGGGCCGCGTCCGACTTCGACAGCACCACCACCGGCTGCGCCCCGGACGCCCCGGCCAGCGCCAGCAGGCGCTCGATCCGGGCGTGGTCAGCCCCCGGGTGCATCGGCTCGACCACCGCCACGGTGTCCATGTTGGCGGCCAGCGGCGGCCCCGCGGCACCGGAGTCGGTGGCGGACCCGCGCAGCGTCGTGCGGCGCGGCAGCACGTACTCGACGGTGGTCCGGCGATCCGGCCAGCGCCGCAGCACCACCCAGTCGCCCGGACACGGCAGCCGGGCCGGATCCGCGGCGGCGCAGATGAGCACAGGGCCACCGAGACTGGCCCGCCCGACGCCGGTGGCGTCCAGGACAGTGCAGACGCCGCGGTCGGCCCGCAGCACCCTGGCCGGTGCCGTGTCGGCACGATCGAACTGCCGATAGTCGCCGGCGAAGCCATCGTCCCAGCCCAGGAGGGACAGATCCGACACGCTGCCTACCTCCTTCGCGGGTTCGATCGACGCGTCTGCACAGACCGTACGGTCACCGCTACGCCCGGGAAAGCGAATTCCGATGCCGGTCCGTCGGTGCCGAGAAGTAGGGTTCAAGCCATGTCGGCGATTCCCTCGAAACGCCCCCACGACCCACGGCGCGCCCCGGCCATGACAGAGCCATCGCTGTCATGACCGTCGATCCGCTCGCGCTGATGACCGACGTGGACGAGGCCACGCAGCGGCTGCTGCGCGCCGCCGAGTCCCTCGACGACGCCGCCGTCACCGCGCCGTCCGCGCTGGCGGGCTGGACCCGTGGCCACGTCCTGACCCACCTGGCACGCCAGGCGGACGCCATCACCAACCTGCTCACCTGGGCACGCACGGGCGTCGAGACCCCGGCGTACGCCTCACCGGCGGCCCGTGTCGAGGGCATCGAGGCCGGGGCGGAGCGCCCCGTGGCCGACCAGCTCGCCGACCTGCGTGCCGCACACGAGCGGATGGCCGACGCGGCTGCCGCCATGCCCGCCGAGGCGTGGACCTTCCACATCCCCGGCCGCAACCAGCTCGCCGCCGCGCTGCCCTGGGTACGCCTGCGCGAGGTGGAGGTGCACCACGTGGATCTCGCCGCCGGATACACCCCCACGGACTGGTCGGACGCGTTCGCCCTGCGGCTGCTGCGCGAGATCGTGACCGGCGCGACCGCCGACGCTCCGGCACTGGTGCTGCGCCCGTTCGGCGTGGATCACGAGCTGGTCATCGGCGACCCCGCCGCGGCCCCGGTGATCGGCGGCCCGACCCGGTCCCTCGCGGCGTGGCTGGCCGGGCGCGGCGACGGCGCCGATCTCACGGTCTCCCCCGACGGTGCGCTGCCCAGCCCGGCCACCTGGATGTGACCCGATCCACCCGGCCGGGCCGCCGCAGGCGAGTCGTGCGGCCGCGCCTCAGCGACCCAACGCGGCCAGGATCTGCGCGGCGTCCACCGGCAGCGAGAACATCGGATAGTCGTAGGCGATCGCGTTGTCGTGCTCCTCGGCCGAGGTCGCGGCGGTGCAGTCCGTCAACGTGATGACCCGGTAGCCGTTCTCGTACGCGCTGCGCATCGTGGACTCGACACAGCAGTTGGTGAGGAAGCCACCCAGGATCACGGTCTGGATGCCGCGGCTGCGCAGGATGAAGTCGAGGTTCGTGCTGGCGAACGTGTCGAGGCCACGCTTGCCCTCGACGACGATGTCCCCTTCGGCCGGTGCCAGGGCGTCCACGATGGCCGCACCCCACGTGCCCTTGACGAACGCGTTGCCGTCCACCACACCCTTGAGGATCCCGTACGGGTGCCGGCTCAGCTCGCCGTAACCGGGGGCGAACGTGATCGGCGCATGCATGATCGTGACGCCGGCCGCCCGGGCCGCCTCGACCAGCGCCACCGTCTTCGGCAACATCCCGGTCTTGTCCATCACCGCGGCCACGGCACCGTGCAGGGCACCACCGTCCGAGGTGAACTCATTCTGGTACTCGATGAGCACGAGCGCGGTCGTGGCGGGATCCAGGTGCAACGTGTCGGACACGGCTCAACCCCCAACGCAGATGCGAACGCGGTGACCTCAGGTGTCCATGCAAACACACCACCACCCCCGTCCGCCCTCAGCTGAAGGGCTCCGTACCGGCGCGCCGCCGAACCTAGACTGGGCGGATCTCCCACCGCCCGTGCCGGATCGCGGGTGGGCGGGGCGGCACACGCGGAGGTACCGGTGCACCTGCGACATGACCCCCTGCGCTGGCAGCCCCCGCGGGACCCCTCCCCCGGCGGGTGGCCCGCCCCGCCGCCCGGCGACGCCGGGCCGGCCGTACCCGGCTGGCTCGAGGAGCGGCTGTTCGACCAGCGGATCGTCATGCTGCGCGGTCCGCTGACCGGGCAGTCCGCCACCGGTATCGCGGCCGCCCTGCTGACGCTGGACGCAGCCGGGCCCGCTCCGGTGCAGGTGCACATGGCCAGCTCCGGCGGCGAGCTGGGCGCGGCCCTATCGATCGTCGACGTCATCGACGCGATGACAGCACCGGTGCATGCGGTGGTCACCGGGGAGGCGGGCGGGGCCGTGCTGGCGGTGCTGGCGGCGGCACACACCCGGGTGGCGTACCGGCACGCACGGTTCCGGCTGGCGGAACCGCACGCGGCCGGGGTCACCGGCACGGCGGACGAGGTCGCGGCGGCCGCCGGCCAGCACCTGCGCGAGTTGGAGGAGGTCGTGCTGCGCCTGGCCCGCCTGACGGGGCAGTCACGTACCCGGATCGAGGACGACCTGTCGGCCGGTCGCAGCCTCACGGCCACGGAAGCGCGCGACTACGGCCTCATCGACTCGGTGATCGGCGAGGACACGGGCACGACCTGAGCGGCGCGCGGCCGAAGGAGCCAAAAACAAAGGCGCGGACCCGTCCGGGTCCGCGCCTTTGATGCTACGAGTTACTCGGCGACCTTGACGCCCATCGAGCGGGCCGTACCGGCGACGACCTTGATCGCGGCCTCGACGTCGTTGGCGTTGAGGTCGGGCAGCTTGCGCTCCGCGATCGTACGGATCTGGTCGGCGCTGAGCGTGCCCACCGTCTGGGTCAGCGGGTTCGACGCGCCGGACTGGATCCCGAGAGCCTTACGGATCAGGAAGCTCGTCGGCGGCGTCTTGTAGGTCAGCTGGTGGCTGCGGTCCTCGAAGACCGTGACGACGACCGGGATGATCTCCCCGCGCTGGTTGGCGGTGGCCTCGTCGTACTCGACCTTGACCTGCCGCATGTTGGCGCCGGTCGGGCCGAGCATCTTGCCGAGGTCGACCATCGCGGCGTTGCCCGCCTCCAGCGCGAGGGTCACCACGTGGGTCTTCTTCTTGGGCGGCATTGCTTCAGGGCTCCTTCGTGTGTGCTGCACGGGCCGAAGTAGGGAGCGCCGCCAGCATCTGAACGCACAACAACCCCGAGACCTTACAGCCGCGCCCACGAGGTGGTCAAAACGGCGTAGTCCCGGGTAGCGCCCACCAGTGTAGCCCGGCCGGTGTGCGCCTCGCAGTCCACCCTCAACCGCTGCGGCGTGCCCCCATGGCCCCATCTGATCACCCCGACCCGGGCCGGGGTGATCAGATCGGTAGTGCGCCGCCGCGGATCGGCGGGTCAGTACCGGTCGCAGTAGCAGGACGCCATCAGCGACCGGACCGAGTCGACATATTCGGGGTTGGGCAGCTGCTTACTCGCGTACGCCGCGTCGACCTCCCCGAATCCGCTGTTGTACGCCGCGATGACCAGGTTGAGCAGGCACCTGCTGGAGTGACTGCGGCAGGCACCGGTCGAGAGGCTGTAGTCGCCCTTGAAGTACTTGTCGCCGAACCACTTCGTCAGCCAGGCCAGGTAGTTCGCGCCCAGCACGGCGTTCTGCCGGTAGTCGTGCGCGTCGTACGCCTGCCCGAACCGATTGTTGATCATCTCCTGGGTGGCGGGCATGACCTGCATGAGCCCGCGCCCACCGTCACAGTTGACGATGTCGGACTGCCAGCCGCTCTCGTGCCACGCGGTCGCCAGCACGAGCCGCGCCGGCACCTTCAGTGACGGCGCCGACGTCGGCCAGTACGACTTGCCCGCCGCGGCGTTCAGCGCCGACTTCGCCTTCGCCTTGGACACCTTGGCGCCCTCGTGCGAGGCGCACGCGGGTGCCTGGAAGTTGTTCGGGTCTTCAGTCGGTGACGGTTTGGCCTTGGGCTTGGCCTTGGTCGTGGCCTTGGGCTTCGACGGCGCCGTCCGGGGCGGTGACGGGGTAGCCGAACTCGGCTCGGGCGCCGGTGACTCGGTCGCCACCGGCACGACCGGCGCGGACGAGGCCACGTCGACCGGCGCGGGTGCCTCGCCACGGGCCTCGTCGCCGTGCCCGCCGAGCCCGCACCCGGCCGCGATCACCACCGCGGCGACCGCACCCACCAGCCAGCCCACACGACCCGCCGCAATTCCGGCCATCGACCAAACCCTCCCCGTTAGTGATCGACGGCCGACGCTATCAGCAGGTCACACGGCCTCGCAGCCCCAAAAAACGGACATTCGACTCACAGCCGGAAACGGCCACCTGGTATGACCCCGGGACGCCCTCGGCAACCTGACTCCGTGACAATGGGGGCATGCAGACCCGCACCGACCTACGCAACGTCGCCATCATCGCCCACGTCGACCACGGAAAGACCACCCTGGTCGACGCCATGCTGCGCCAGGGGAGCCAGTCCCACGCGCGGGGCGAGATGGCCGACCGCGTCATGGACTCCATGGACCTGGAGCGGGAGAAGGGCATCACGATCCTCGCCAAGAACACGGCGATCAGCTACCAGCCCGCCGACGGCCCGCCCGTCACCATCAACATCATCGACACCCCCGGCCACGCCGACTTCGGCGGCGAGGTCGAGCGCGGCCTGACCATGGTCGACGGGGTCGTCCTGCTGGTCGACGCCAGCGAGGGCCCGCTGCCGCAGACCCGCTTCGTGCTCCGCAAGGCACTGCACGCGAAGCTGCCGATCATCCTGGTGATCAACAAGGTGGACCGGCCGGACGCCCGGATCAAGGAAGTCGTCGACGAGACGTACGAGCTCTTCCTCGACCTCGACGCCGACGAGCACCAGATCGAGTTCCCGATCGTCTACGCCTGCGCCCGCGACGGCATCGCCTCGCTGACCCAGCCCAAGGACGGCACAGTCCCGGACGACAGCACCGACCTCGAGGTGCTGTTCAGCACGATCCTCGGCACCATCCCGGCCCCGACGTACACCGAGGGCGCGCCGCTGCAGGCGCACGTCGTCAACCTCGACGCCTCGCCGTTCCTCGGTCGTCTCGCGCTGTGCCGCGTGCACGAGGGCACCATCAGCAAGGGCCAGACCGTCGCCTGGTGCAAGACCGACGGCACGATCAGCAACGTACGCATCTCCGAGCTGCTGATCACCGAGGGCCTGGAGCGCAAGCCCGCCGAGAGCGCAGGCCCCGGCGACATCATGGCGGTCGCCGGCATCGCCGACATCATGATCGGTGAGACCCTCGCCGACGCCACGGACCCGAAGCCGCTGCCGCTGATCCAGGTCGACGAGCCGGCCATCTCCATGGTCATCGGCACCAACACGTCGCCGCTGGTCGGCAAGGTCAAGGGCGGCAAGGTCACCGCCCGCATGGTCAAGGACCGGCTCGACAAGGAGCTGATCGGCAACGTGTCGCTGCGGGTGCTCCCCACCGAGCGCCCGGACGCCTGGGAGGTCCAGGGCCGCGGTGAGCTGGCCCTCGCGATCCTGGTCGAGCAGATGCGGCGCGAGTCCTACGAGCTGACCGTCGGCAAGCCGCAGGTGGTCACCAGGACCATCGACGGCAAGGTGCACGAGCCGGTCGAGCGGCTCACCATCGACGCCCCCGACGAGTACATGGGCGCGATCACCCAGCTGCTGTCCACCCGCAAGGGCCGGATGGAAGAGCTGATCAACCACGGCACCGGCTGGCTGCGCATGGAATGGCTGGTGCCCGCCCGCGGCCTCATCGGATTCCGTACGGAATTCCTCACCGAGACCCGCGGCACCGGGATCATGCACCACCTGTTCGAGGACTACGAGCCGTGGTTCGGTGAGCTGCGCACCCGGCAGAACGGCTCGCTCGTCGCCGACCGGGCCGGTGTCGTCACCGCGTTCGCGATGACCAACCTGCAGGAGCGCGGCCAGCTCTTCGTCGAGCCGACCATCGAGGTGTACGAGGGCATGATCGTCGGCGAGAACAGCCGCCAGGACGACATGGACGTCAACATCACCAAGGAGAAGAAGCTCACCAACATGCGCTCGTCGACCGCGGACGAGACAGAGAAGCTGATCCCGCCACGCAAGCTGTCGCTGGAGCAGGCGCTCGAATTCTGCCGCGAGGACGAGTGCGTCGAGGTGACGCCCGCCGCGGTGCGCATCCGCAAGGTCGTACTCGACCAGCAGACCCGCGGACGGGCGGCGGCCCGCCGCAAGCACCAGCAGTGACGCCGACGGGGTGCGGGCGCCTGCGCCCGCACCCCGTCGCGCCTACGCGTTGACCAGTTCCTTGCGGCGGTCGTGCGACGACTTGGCCAGGCTGGCGACCGTGGCCACGGCCAGGGTGCCGATGATGACCAGCAGCGACAACCAGATCGGGATCTCCGGCGCCCAGGGCACTCCCTGCCCGCCGTTGATGAACGGCAGCTGGTTGGTGTGCAGCGCCTCGAGGAACAGCTTGACGCCGATGAAGCCGAGCACCACCGCGAGCCCGATGTTGAGGTAGACCAGCCGCTCCAGCAGGCCACCGAGCAGGAAGTACAGCTGGCGCAGCCCCATCAGCGCGAACACGTTCGCGGTGAACACCAGGTACGGCTCCTTGGTGATGCCGAAGATCGCCGGGATCGAGTCCAGGGCGAAGATCAGATCGGTGGTGCCGATCGCGATCATCACGATGAGCATCGGCGTGAACAGCCGCTGGCCCGTTGTGGTGATCATCGTCATGCGCCCGCTGTCGTACGAGCTCGACACCGGGAAGGCGCGCTTGGCCCACCGGATGAGCACGTTCTCCTTGAAGTCGTCCTCGTCGTTCTCGCCCTGGCGGACCAGCGTGAACGCCGTGTAGACGAGGAACGCCCCGAAGAGATAGAAGATCCACGAGAACTGGGCGATCAGCGCCGCGCCGGCCGCGATGAACGCGCCCCGCATGAGCAGCGCCAGCACGATGCCGATGAGCAGCACCTTCTGCTGGAACTGCCGGGGCACCGCGAATCGGGCCATGATGAGCACGAAGACGAACAGGTTGTCGACCGAGAGGCTGTACTCGGTCAGCCAGCCGGTATAGAACTCGCCCGCGGAGCGGGCGCCGGCGGCCGCCCACACGCCGAGCCCGAACAGCAGGGCGAGACCGACATACAGGGTTACCCAGCCGCCCGCTTCCCGCATACTCGGCTCATGCGGGCGCCGCCCCACGATCAGCAGGTCGACGGCGAGAACTGCGGCCAGCGCGACCAGGGTGAGGATCCACACCCAGGCAGAGACATTCAATGAAAACCTCCGGCAGACACGGTCCATCGCCACGCCGTCGGTTCGACGGAGCGCAGCGACGTGCGACTGTCGGAGGTCTCTTCCGCCACGCCCTTGAGGGGGACGCGACCACCGGCCCCGGGTCTGCCCGACAGGGCAGAGACCGTGTTGACGACGCCGGCGCGGGGGAATACTCCCCTCCTACGCCCATCATTCTCGCCCATGGAAGGCGGTTTCTGCACACCACCACGGAAAGGGTGTGAAGGCTCTCTTTCGCTAATTGCCCATTCTCGGACAACTCGGCACCTCAAACGTGTGAAGCGTGCCACTGCTTGTAGGGCGTCCTAGGAGGATAGCGTGCTTCGGTGACGGGCCGAGCCCGCCGAATGGCCACGGATCACGACGGATCGCGGTGATCATCGTGGTCTAGGGTGGCGTCCATGGTTCTCGAAGTCGCCCTCATCGACGTCCGGCCCGGCCACGAGGACGCTTTCGTCGCGGACTACCGGCAGGGGCACCCGGTGCTCGCGGGCACCCCGGGCTGCCGCTCCGTACGGATGACGCGCGGGATCGAGTCGCCGTCCCGGTTCGTGCTGCTGGTCGAGTGGGACAGCATCGCCGCCCACGAGGAGAACTTCCGCGGCACCGACCGGTTCACGCAGTGGCGTGACCTCATCGGCAAGCACTTCGCGAACCCGCCCGTCGTCGAGCACTACACCGACGTCACAGCGGACGGCGTCTGAGCCGACCCGCTCGCCAGACGCTGATCGGCTCGCGGACGGCAACCGACGGCGCGCGCCGACCGGCCTGTCGGCCGGCTCACCAGACGCTGACCTGCCCGCTGGACCGGCCTATCGGCCGTGAGCGGCCGGCTCATCGGACGCTGACCTGCCCGCTGGCGTTGATCGGGTCAGCGCACGCCGGCCACGTCCATGCCGCGCAGCTCCTTCTTCAGCTCGGCCATCTCGTCGCGGATGCGGGCCGCCAGCTCGAACTGCAGCTCGCGGGCGGCGGCCAGCATCTGGTCGTTCAGGTCCTGGATGAGTTGGGCCAGCTCGGCGCGGGCCATGCCCTCGCGGGCGGGACGTACCGTGCCGCGGGCCTTGGACCGGGTCTCCGGCACGGGGCCCTTGCCACGGGACATCTGCCGCCCACCACCGCCGACGACATGGCCACCGGGGCCATGCCCGCCCAGGGCGGTGTCGGTGTCCTCGGCCTCGCGGTAGATGTCGTCGAGGATGTCGTGGATCTTCTTGCGCAGGGGCTCGGGGCTGATCCCGTTGGCCTCGTTGTGGGCGATCTGCTTGTCGCGGCGCCGATTCGTCTCCTCGATGGCGTCACGCATCGACGGTGTCATCTTGTCGGCGTACATGTGGACCTCGCCGGAGACGTTGCGGGCCGCGCGGCCGATCGTCTGGATCAGCGAGCGGCCGCTGCGCAGGAAGCCCTCCTTGTCCGCGTCGAGGATGGCCACCAGCGACACCTCGGGCAGGTCGAGGCCCTCGCGCAGCAGATTGATGCCGACAAGCACGTCGTAGTCGCCCTTGCGCAGCTCCTTGAGCAGTTCCACCCGGCGCAGCGTGTCGACCTCCGAGTGCAGATACCGCACCCGGATGCCGTTCTCCAGCAGGTAGTCGGTGAGGTCCTCGGCCATCTTCTTGGTGAGTGTGGTGACCAGGACCCGTTCGTCGCGCTCCGTACGCAGCCGGATCTCGTGCATGAGGTCGTCGATCTGGCCCTTGGTCGGCTTGACCACCACCTGCGGATCGACCAGGCCGGTGGGCCGGATGACCTGCTCCACGTACTCCCCGCCGGACTGCTGCAGCTCCCATGGACCGGGGGTCGCGGACAGATACACCGCCTGGCCGACCCGCTCCAGGAACTCGTCGAAGCGGAGCGGCCTGTTGTCCGCGGCACTGGGCAGCCGGAAACCATGCTCGATGAGCATGCGCTTACGGGAGGCGTCGCCCTCGTACATGCCGCCGATCTGCGGGATCGTCACGTGCGACTCGTCGATGACCGTGACGTAGTCGTCCGGGAAGTAGTCCAGCAGGGTGAAGGACGGCTCCCCGTACGTCCGGCCGTCCATGTGCATGGAGTAGTTCTCGATGCCGTTGCAGAAGCCGACCTGGCGCATCATCTCGATGTCGTACGTGGTGCGCATCCGCAGCCGCTGCGCCTCCAGCAGCTTGCCCTGCCGATCCAGCTCGGCCAGCCGGTCCTCCAGCTCCGCCTCGATGGCCCGGATCGCCCGCTCCATCCGCTCCGGGCCGGCCACGTAGTGCGACGCCGGGAAGATGATCAGCTGGTCGACCTCGCGGACGATCTCACCCGTCAGCGGGTGCAGGTAGTAGAGCTTCTCGATCTCGTCGCCGAACAGCTCGACGCGCACCGCGAGCTCCTCGTACGCCGGGATGATCTCCAGGGTGTCGCCCCGGACCCGGAACGTGCCCCGCTGGAACGACATGTCGTTGCGCGAATACTGGATCTCCACGAGCCGGCGCAGCAACTGGTCGCGGTCGATCTCCGCACCGACGCGCAGGGTCACACTGCGGTCCAGATACTCCTGCGGGGTGCCCAGGCCGTAGATGGCGCTCACCGTGGCGACCACCACCGTGTCGCGGCGGGTCAGCAGCGACATCGTGGCCGAGTGGCGCAGCCGCTCGACCTCCTCGTTGACCGAGGAGTCCTTCTCGATGTAGGTGTCGGTCTGCGGGATGTACGCCTCGGGCTGGTAGTAGTCGTAGTAGCTCACGAAATACTCGACAGCGTTGTGCGGCATCAGCTCGCGGAATTCCTTGGCCAGCTGAGCGCAGAGGGTCTTGTTGGGGGCCAGCACGAGCGCGGGGCGCTGCAGGCGCTCGATGAGCCATGCCGTGGTCGCACTCTTGCCCGTGCCCGTCGCGCCGAGCAGGACCACGTTCCGGTCGCCGCCGCGGATCCGGCGCTCCAGCTCGTCGATGGCAGCCGGCTGGTCACCGGCGGGCTGATAGTCGCTGACGACCTGGAAGCGGCCGTCGAGACGAGGGATGTCGAGCGCCATGACGCCAACGGTACGACGAGGGTCCGACAACTTCGCCCGTCCCGCCGACGTCGGCCTTTCCCGGGGCGCGACCGGGCTGTTCGGTGAGTGCCAATTCCGCCTCGGCCGCAGGCATTGTGGGCGCTTGCGCGGCTCCCCTAGCCTGATCCGGTAGGCCGCTCGCGGCGGCCGCCCGACCGGTCGGGCCCGTCAACGGCCCGCTCGCGTCGGCACCGAGGTTGCAGCCCCGGCCGAGGCCGGCGAGCGCACCTGCGAGTGGTCGCGTTTCACGCTGACCGGCCGCCGCGAGCGCCCTCTGCTGCCCAGCGCCGCAACCGCCCTCGTCACCCCAACGCCGCAACCGCCCTCGTCACCCCAGCGTCCAGGCGCCCTCTGCAGCCCAGCGCCCGAGCGCCCTCTGCAGCCCAGCGCCCGAGCGCCCTCTGCAGCCCAGCACCCGAGCGCCCTCTGCAGCCCAGCACCCGAGCGCCCTCTGCAGCCCAGCCGCCCCCAGCAAGACCAGCCCGTCTGGCTGCCCGGACCGCGTCCGGCTCAGCCCGGCTGCCAGCCGGTCCGCTCCGCCCATTCGTTCGCGGCCACCGCCTCGGCGTCGAACCACGGCTCCTTCGCCTCGGCGTAACCTCCCACGTCCGGATGGTCGCGTACCCATATCCGCTTGGCCGCGGCGTACTCGTCCCGTGCCTGCGGCACCGCGCGCAGGTGGTCGCGCATCAGCAGCGCGAAGCGCCAGCCCGGCGAACCCGCCACCCGCACGTGCAGGTTGACCGCCCGGCCCGGATCGGCGCTGCCGTGCAGCCGCTTGGGCCACGTCTCGCCCGGGACGCCGCGGGCGTTGTCGGCCCACTCCCCCGGCCGGCGGGGCAGGCCGGCCGCGGCCAGCGCGTCGGCCAGCGCATCGGCCTCCGCCAGCGTGTCGACCGCCAGCATGAGGTCGATCAGATCCTTGGCGGGCAGGCCAGGCACCGCGGTCGAACCGATGTGGGTGACGTCCGCCTCGCGGCCGAGCCGGGTCCGCAACGCATACCGGATCCGCGCGATGCTGCGCTCGGCCTGCGCGGGCCAGGTCGGGTCGGGCACGACGACATGCGGCTCACGATGGCCGGTCGCCGCGCGCCCGGCGCGCAGATTCTCTTCGTACGGACGCAGCCGCGCCTGCCACAGCGCATCCACCCGGGCATCGAGCTCGGCGAGCCCCACGTCATTGTCGATCAGGACGTCCGCGGCCACGCGCCGCCGGGCATCGTCCGCCTGCGCGGCGATCCGGGCGGTCGCGTCCGCGTGGCTCATCCCGCGCTGGCCGACGAGGCGGCCGATCCGGGTCTCCGCGTCGGCCTCGACGACGACGACCAGGTGGAACGAGGGGGTCAGGCCGGTCTCGACGAGCAGCGGCACGTCGTTGACGACGATCGCCTCGGCGGGCGCGGCGGCGGCGAGTTCCGCGGTACGGGCGCGCACCCGCGGATGGATGATTCCTTCGAGCCGACGGCGGGCCTCCTCGTCCCCGAACACCCGCGCCCCGAGCGCGGGGCGGTCCAGTTCTCCGTCGCTACCCACGACGCCCGCGCCGAACGCCTCGACGACCTCGGCGAACCCGGGCGTGCCCGCGGCCACTACCTCGCGGGCCAGCCGGTCCGCGTCGAGGAGGACGGCACCCCTGTCGACGAGCCGCCGGGCCACCGCACTCTTGCCCGCACCGATGCCACCCGTGAGCCCGACCAACAACACGCGGTCAGCCTAGTGGGCACCGAGATCGGCATCGCACAGCCGGGCCGAAATCCAACTGCACCGGCCGAGAAAAGGACCCGCACACGCCCGGGGCGACGGGCGTATGGGCCGGAACCGCGCGGGGCATCAGCAGGAAAGGCGAAAGCCCGCCCGCGACGAGTCGCGGACGGGCTTTCGTGGATCAGGCTGACCGGGTCAGCTCTTGCCTCCGGCGAGCTTCTCCCGCAGGGCGGCGAGAGCCTCGTCGGTGGCCAGCGTGCCGGCCGGCTCCTCCGCGGCGCGCGCCGGAGCGGGCGAGCTGGAGGTGGCCGACGACGGACCGCTGGTGCCGCCCGAGGTGGCCGGGTTGAGGGCAGCCTCGGCCTCGGCCTCGCGGGACGTCTGCACCTGCTTGGTGTGGGCCTCCCAGCGCTCGCGGGCGTCCGCGTACTGCTTCTCCCACGCCTCGCGCTGCTTGTCGAAGCCGTCCATCCACTCGCCGGTCTCCGGGTCGAAGCCCTCCGGGTAGATGTAGTTGCCCTCGGCGTCGTACGTCGCGGCCATGCCGTAGAGGGTCGGGTCGAAGTGCTCCTCGCCCTCGACGAAGCCCTCGTTGGCCTGCTTGAGCGACAGCGAGATCCGGCGCCGCTCCAGGTCGATGTCGATGACCTTGACCATGACGTCGGAGCCCACCTGGACGACCTGCTCGGGCAGCTCGACGTGCCGCTCGGCCAGCTCGGAGATGTGCACCAGGCCCTCGATGCCGTCGTCGACGCGGACGAACGCACCGAACGGAACCAGCTTGGTGACCTTGCCCGGCACGATCTGGTTGATCGCGTGGGTCCGGGCGAACTGACGCCACGGGTCTTCCTGGGTCGCCTTCAGCGACAGCGAGACGCGCTCGCGGTCCAGGTCGACGTCGAGCACCTCGACCTCGACCTCCTGGCCGACCTCGACAACCTCGGACGGGTGGTCGATGTGCTTCCAGGAGAGCTCGGAGACGTGCACCAGGCCGTCCACACCGCCCAGGTCGACGAAGGCGCCGAAGTTGACGATGGAGGACACGACGCCCTTGCGGACCTGGCCCTTCTGCAGCTTGTTGAGGAACTCGGTGCGGACCTCGGACTGGGTCTGCTCGAGCCACGCGCGGCGGGACAGGACCACGTTGTTGCGGTTCTTGTCCAGCTCGATGATCTTCGCTTCGAGCTCACGACCCACGTACGGCTGCAGGTCGCGCACCCGGCGCATCTCGACCAGAGAGGCGGGCAGGAAGCCACGCAGACCGATGTCGAGGATGAGGCCGCCCTTGACGACCTCGATGACGGAGCCGCGCACGACGCCGTCGTCCTCCTTGATCTTCTCGATGGTGCCCCAGGCGCGCTCGTACTGCGCCCGCTTCTTCGAGAGGATCAGCCGGCCCTCCTTGTCCTCCTTGGTGAGGACGAGGGCTTCGATGTGGTCTCCGACCGACACCACTTCCGCGGGGTCCACGTCATGCTTGATCGACAACTCGCGCGAGGGGATGACGCCCTCGGTCTTGTAGCCGATGTCGAGCAGGACTTCGTCCCGATCGACCTTGACGACGGTGCCTTCGACAATGTCGCCGTCGTTGAAGTACTTGATGGTCTCGTCGATGGCCGCGAGGAATGCTTCCTCCGACCCGAGGTCGTCGACGGTGACCTTGGGGGCGCTCGAGGTGGCCTCGATGCTGCTCGTCATGTGGACAGTTGCTCCGAACGGATGGATTCGTGGTGTCTCTCGCGCCCGGCGGAACTGCCGGCGGGCACAGCGCGAACATCCGTTGTGATCATGGCAATCGAGCGCCTGATCAGGCTAGTTTGCACGAGCTGGGACCGACGACCACGGAGCCTGCTCCCTGCCGAGGCACACGATCCGCGAGCGCATCGACTAGCTTACCGTGCGCATTACCACAGGTTGCAAGCCCTCCTCAGGACGGCGGCACAATGTTTCGACTGAACCCACCCATGCGGCCGTTTTGTCCCTGTTTTACCAGGCCCGGGCCCCGGTGGGCGCCACGGCGGCGACGGCTGTGGACTGCCGTCCCCGTACCGTTGCCCTGGTGATCGAAGCGCAACCCACCGCCGAGGCCGCGCCGGCCGTCACCCGCCGACCCGTCACGGACGCCGAGAGTCGCACCGCCAGCCGCCGCTGGTGGGACGCGGACGCCGACGACTACCAGGCCGAGCACGGCGCGTTCCTGGGCGACGCGGACTTCGTCTGGTGCCCGGAGGGGCTGCGGGAGGCCGACGCACGGCTGCTGGGCGACGTGTCCGGCCGCCGGATCCTCGAACTGGGGTGCGGGGCCGCGTCCGCGGCCCGCTGGCTGGCGGGCCAGGGCGCCGAGGTGGTTGCGATGGACCTGTCCGCGGGCATGCTGCGGCACGCCCGGACGGCGGCAAACCGCACCGGGGTACGGGTGCCCCTGCTGCAGGCCGACGCGCTGGCGCTGCCGTTCGGCGCCCGGACGTTCGACGTGGTGTGCACCGCGTTCGGGGCCGTGCCGTTCGTGGCCGACTCGCAACGCGTGATGCGGGAGGTCGCCCGCGTGCTGCGCCCCGGCGGCAGCTGGGTGTTCTCCATCACACATCCAATGCGCTGGATCTTCCTCGACGATCCGGGCACGGCCGGGCTGACGGCCGTCCATTCGTACTTCGACCGGCGTCCCTACGTGGAGCAGGACGGCGCCGGGGTGCCCGGATACGTCGAACAGCACCGCACCCTGGGCGACCGCGTCCGCGAGCTGGTAGCGGCCGGGTTCGTGCTGCGCGACCTGGTGGAACCGGAATGGCCGGAGGGCCATGAGCAGGTATGGGGCCAGTGGAGCCCACTGCGCGGAGCGCTGTTCCCCGGCACCGCCATCTTCGTCGCCGAGTTGCGCTGACCGCGCTCAGCGGGCGCCGGAGGGCACGAGGCTGCTGACGTCCAGCAGGTCGCCGAGGCCCGCCAGTGCGCCCGGCACGAGCCGGTAGTAGACCCACGTGCCGCGCCGGTCGCTGAGCACCAGCCCCGCCTCGCGCAGCACCTTCAGGTGGTGGGAAATGGTGGGGCCGGTCAGCTCGAACTCGCCGGTGAGGTCGCACACGCACACTTCGCCGCCGCCCGCCGACGCGATCATCGACAGCAGTCGCAGCCGCACCGGGTCGCCCAGCGCCTTGAACATCGGCGCGACCGCGGTGGCCTGATTGGCGTCGAGGGCCCCCCGAACCACCGGCGTCCAGGAGGACGGCCGGGGCTTCGTCTCGATCGTTGCTCGCATGGGGCCAGCTTGGCAAAGGCAGGCAAGTACGTGAACGTATCGATGTGAGGACGCTGCGTCCCGGACGACGGGCGGCTCAGTGGTCGGCGCCGTCCCAGTCGCGGCCGACGCCCACGGAGACCTCCAACGGCACGGACAGCGGGTATGCCCCGCCCATCTCCCGGCGCACCAGCTCCTCCAGCGCGTCGCGCTCGCCGGGAGCCACCTCGAACACCAGCTCGTCGTGGACCTGCAGCAGCATCCGCGACCGCAGCCCGGTGTCGCGCAGCGCCTCGTCGACCCGCAGCATCGCCACCTTGATGATGTCGGCGGCCGAGCCCTGGATCGGCGCGTTGAGCGCCATCCGCTCGGCCATCTCCCGGCGCTGCCGGTTGTCGCTGCTCAGGTCGGGCAGGTAGCGGCGGCGGCCGAGGATGGTGGCCGTGTACCCGTCCTGCACGGCGCGGCGTACCACGGCCTGCAGGTAGTCGCGGACGCCGCCGAACCGGCTGAAGTACTCCTCCATCAGCCCGCGCGCCTCGTCGACCGCGATGGAGAGCTGGTTGGACAGGCCGTACGCGCTGAGCCCGTACGCGAGGCCGTAGTTCATCGCCTTGATCTTGCGTCGGTGGTCGTGGCCGACCTGCTCCACGGGCAGGTGGAACACCGACGAGGCGGTGGCGGCGTGGAAGTCGGCGCCGGAGTTGAACGCGGCGATGAGCGCGTCGTCACCGGACAGGTGCGCCATGATGCGCATCTCGATCTGGCTGTAGTCGGCGGTCATCAGCTGCTCGAAGCCCTCCCCCACGATGAACGCGCGGCGGATGCGCCGGCCCTCCTCGGTGCGGATCGGGATGTTCTGCAGGTTCGGGTCGGTGGAGGAGAGCCGCCCGGTGGCCGCCACGGTCTGGTTGAACGTGGTGTGGATGCGGCCGTCGTCGGAGACGGACTTGAGCAACCCGTCCACCGTGGACTTCAGCTTGGCCACGTCGCGGTGGCGCAGCAGGTGTGCCAGCAGCGGGTCGGCGGTCTGCGCGAACAGGCCCTGCAACGCGTCGGCGTCCGTCGTGTAGCCGGACTTGATCCGCTTGGTCTTGGGCAGGTTCCGCTCGGTGAACAGGATCTCCTGCAGCTGTTTCGGGGAGCCGAGGTTGAACTCGCGCCCGACTTCTGCATGCGCGGCCTGGGCCGCCGCCTTCACCTCCGCGGCGAAGTGGGCCTCCAACTCGGACAGATACTCGGTGTCGGCGGCGATGCCGAGGTGCTCCATGTCGCCGAGCACGACCTCCAGCGGCTGCTCCACGTCGGCCAGCAGGCGCTGCGACTCGCCGCCGTCGCGGGACAGCTCCTCGGTGAGCACGTCGGCCAGATCCAGGGTGGCGCGGGCGCGCAGCATCACGCCCTCCTCGGCCGCGCCGTCGTCGCCGAGGCCGTCCAGGGTGAGCTGGCCGTCGTCGGGGGCGTCGACCCGCAGCTCCCGCTTGAGGTAGCGCAGCGCCAGGTCGGTCAGGTCGTACGCCCGCTGGTCGGGCTTGGCCAGATAGGCCGCGAGGGCGGTGTCGACCCGCACCCCGGCCAGCGCCCAGCCGTGCGCCCGCATCGCCAGCATGGCCGGCTTCGCGTCGTGGATCACCTTGGGGCGGCTCGGCTCGGCCAGCCAGGCGGCAACGGCGCGTTCGTCGTTCTCATCCAGGGCGGTGGGGTCGAACCAGGCGGCGGGGCCGTCGCCGGTGGCCACCGCGATGCCGGTCAGGGCGCCAGTGCCGCGGCCGAAGCGGCCGGTGACGGCGACGCCGACCGGGGCGACTCCGACGTGCTCGCGCAGCCAGGCCGCCACCTCCCCGGTACGCAGGGCCGCGCCGGACAGGTCGAAGCCGGACTCGGCCTCGGGCTCGACCGCCTCCAGGTACGAATACAGCCGCTCACGCAGCACCCGGAACTCCAGCGCGTCGAAGACCTGGTGCACCGCCTCGCGGTCCCAGCCCGGCCACTTCACGTCGGCGGGGCCCAGCGGCAGCTCCAGGTCGCAGACCAGGGCGTTGATCTCGTAGTTGCGCAGGACGTTGGCGAGGTGGGCGCGCAGGTTCTCGCCCGCCTTGCCCTTGATCTCGTCGACGTGCGCCACGATGCCGTCGAGGCCGCCGTACTGATTGATCCATTTGGCGGCGGTCTTGTCGCCGACTCCGGGCACGCCCGGCAGGTTGTCGCTGGTCTCGCCGACCAGGGCGGCCTTGTCGCGGTAGCGGTCGGGGCCGACGCCGTACTTCTTTTCGATGGCGTCGGGGGTCATCCGCCAGACCTCGGAGACGCCGCGCACCGGGTAGAGGATCGTCACGTGCTCGCCGGCGAGCTGGAACGCGTCGCGGTCGCCGGTGGAGATGACCACCTCCATGCCCTGCTCGCGGGCCTGGGTGGCGAGGGTGGCGATGACGTCGTCGGCCTCGTATCCGGGCTTCTCCACCACCGGGATGCGCAGCGCCTCCAGGACCTCCTTGACCAGGCTGACCTGGCCCTGGAAGGGCTGCGGGGTCTCGGAACGGCCCGCCTTGTACTCGGCGTACTTCTCCGTGCGGAACGACACCCGGGACACGTCGAAGGCGACCACGATGTGCGTCGGCTGCTCGTCGCGCAGCATGTTGATCAGCATCGAGGTGAAACCGAACACCGCGTTGGTCGGCTGGCCGGTCTGGGTGGAGAAATTCTCCACCGGCAGCGCGAAGAACGCCCGGTAGGCCAGCGAGTGGCCGTCGAGCAGCAGCAAGCGGGGGGTCTTGGCGTCGTCGCTCACGTCGCAGAACTCTAGTCGCGACCTACGACAACACCGCCGACCGCCCCGCCCGCTTTACAGCACCTTGCTCAGGAATGCCTTCGTTCGTTCGTGCTGCGGGTTGCCGATGACGTCACGCGGGTTCCCCTGCTCGACCACGACGCCGCCGTCCATGAAGACGAGGGAGTCGCCGACCTCGCGGGCGAAGCCGATCTCGTGGGTCACCACGACCATCGTCATGCCGTCGCGGGCCAGGTCCTTCATCACGTCGAGGACCTCACCGACCAGCTCCGGGTCCAGCGCGCTGGTGGGCTCGTCGAACAGCATCAGCTTCGGCCGCATGGCCAGGGCCCGGGCGATCGCCACCCGCTGCTGCTGCCCGCCGGACAGCTGCGACGGGTAGTTGCCGGTCTTCTCGCCGAGGCCCACCCGGTCGAGCAGGGCGAGCGCCTGGTCCCGGGTCGCGGTCTTGTTCTCCCTCTTGACCCGGACGGGGGCCTCCATGACGTTCTCCAGCGCCGTCATGTGCGGGAACAGGTTGAACCGCTGGAACACCATGCCGATGGACCGGCGCTGCGCGGACACCTCGCGGTCCTTCATCTCGTACAGCTTGCCCCGACGCTCGCGGTAGCCGACCAGTTCGCCGTCGACGAAGATGCGACCGCCGTTGATCTTCTCGAGATGGTTGATGCAGCGCAGGAACGTCGACTTGCCCGAGCCGGAGGGGCCCAGCACGCAGCACACCTCACCGGGCTTGACCACGAGGTCGACGCCCTTGAGCACCTCCACGTGACCGAACGACTTGTGCACGTTCTCCGCGCGCACCATCTCGGCCGTACCGTTGCTGGTCATGGGGTCGCACCGCCCTCCACCGTGATCCGGCCGCCCTGTTCCATCTCGATGTTGCGCAGCCGCCGCTTGGCCTTGCTGGCCGTGCCGTAACCCCTGCTGAAGTGCCGTTCCAGGAAGAACTGCCCGACCATGAGGATGCTGCACAGGATCAGGTACCAGATCACCGCGGCCACCAGCACGGGAAGCACGATGAACGTCCGTGCACTGACCGCCTGCAACTGGAAGAACAACTCGCCGGTCACTGGCACGAACGCCACCAGCGACGTGTCCTTGACCATCGCGATGACCTCGTTGCCGGTCGGCGGCACGATCACGCGCATCGCCTGCGGCAGGACGACCCGGCGCAGCACCTGCCCACGGGACAGACCCAGCGCCACGGCCGCCTCGGCCTGCCCGGGATCGATCGACTGGATGCCCGCCCGGACGATCTCCGCCATGTACGCGGCCTCGGACAGCCCCAGGGCGAGCATGCCGGCCACGAATCCGGCCAGCAGATCACTCGCCTTGATGCTGTAGAACTGCCCGTTGAAGTTGTCGATGCCGAACAGCTGGCCGATCTGCTTGTCGAACGGCAGGCCGAAGCCGACCCGGCTCCACAGGATGTTCAGGTTGCCGAAGAGGATCGCCAGTACCAGCCGGGGCACCGCGCGGAAGAACCACGTGTAAACCCAGGCGACGCGGCTGAGGATCGGGTTGTCCGACAGCCGCATGATCGCGATGACGATGCCCAGCACGATGCCGATGATCATCGAGAAGACGGTCAGCAGGATCGTGCCCCACAGGCCCTGCAAGACCGGGCCGGTGAACATCACGCCGCGCTTGCCCTCGGCGTACGAGGAGAAGATGAACGACCAGCGGAAGTTGTCGTTGCTCACCAGCATGTGGATGAACATCGCGGTCAGCACCGCGAGAACCGCGATGGTGACCCACCGCCCGGGATGCCGCACGGGCACGGCCTTGATCGCCTCAGGCCGTGCCCGGTCGGACTGCATCTGATCGCTCATGCGCGGGTCAGGACGCCGGGTTGACCGCCGGCGTGGTGATCGCACCCGCGCCAACGCCCCACTTGTCCAGGATCGTCTTGTACGTACCGTCCGCGATCAGCGCCGCGACCGCTTGCTGCACCAGGTTGGCGAACTCGGTCTTGTCCTTGCCCACGGCGTAGCCGTACGGCGCGGAGTCGTAGATGTCGCCGACCAGGGCCAGCTGCCCGTTGGTCTGCTTCACCGCGTACGCGACGACCGGGGAGTCGGCCAGCATGGCCTCGTCCTTGCCGGTCACCACGGCGTTGGTGGCGTCGGACTGCTTCTGGTACTGCTCGATCGTGATCGCCGGCTTGCCCCCGGTGGTGCACTTCTTCGAGCGCGCCTTGAGGTCGTCGACCTGCACCGTCGCGGTCTGGACCGCGATCTTCTTGCCGCAGACGTTCTCCGGGTCGACCGTGGTGCCGGCCTTGGCCGCCCACTGGGTGCCCGCGGAGAAGTAGGAGACCATGTTGACCACCTTCAGGCGGTCCGGGTTGATCGTGAAGGACGAGACGCCGACGTTGTACTTGCCGCTCTTGACGCCCGGGATGATGCTGTCGAACGTCGCCGACTGCCACTCCGTCTTGAGGTTCAGCTTCTGGCCGACCGCGTTGAACAGGTCGACGTCGAAGCCGACGACCGTCTTGCCGTCGGTGTCCAGGAACTCGCTCGGCGCGTACGACGAGTCCGTACCGATGGTCAGCTTGCCGGCCGCCTTGATGTCGGCGGGGACCTTGTCCGCCAGCGACGTGTCAGCCGAGGCCGAGGGCACGGGCTTGCCGGAGGAACCGGTGTCGGACTCGGAACCACAGGCGGCCATGGAGAGAGTCAGAGCGGCCGCGGCAGTGAGGCCGAGGATCGCGCGCCGACCAGGGGCGGTGCGGAACATGAACAACAACTCCTTGTGAGGGGTACGACGGTTCAGGCGACGCCGAGGTAGGCGTCCTTGACGGCGGGGTCGTGCAGCAGTTCCGCGCCGGTCCCGGACTTGACGATGCGGCCGGTCTCCAGCACGTACGCGCGGTGCGCGCGCGACAGCGCCTGTTGTGCGTTCTGCTCCACCAGCAGCACCGTGGTGCCCTGCTGATTGATCTCGACGATGATGTCGAAGATCTGCTGGATCAGCATCGGCGCTAGACCCATGGACGGCTCATCCAAAAGGAGCAGTTTGGGTCGGCTCATCAGCGCCCGGCCGACCGCGAGCATCTGCTGCTCACCGCCGGACAGGGTGCCTCCGACCTGCTTCTCCCGCTCCTTCAGCCGGGGGAACAGCGTGAAGGCCCGCTCCATGTCTTCGTTGATCTCGGAGCGCACCTTGCGCGTGTACGCGCCCATCTCGAGGTTTTCCCGGACGGTCATGCCAGGGAAGATGCCCCGGCCCTCCGGCGACTGGGACACCCCGCGGATCACGCGCAGGTCGGCGCGCAGCTTCGTGATGTCCTCGCCGTCGAAGCGGATGGCACCCTGCGCGACCGGGCGCAGACCCGAGATCGCCCGCATGGTCGTGGACTTGCCGGCGCCGTTGGCGCCGATCAGGGCCACGATCTCGCCCTGCGCCACGGTCAGGCTGATGCCGTGCAGGGCCTGGATGCGGCCGTACAGCAGCGTGACGTTGTCCAGCTCAAGCAGCATCGGTCGGCACTCCCAGGTACGCGGCGATGACCGCCGGGTTGTCCCGCACCTCGGCCGGGGTCCCCTCGGCGATCTTCTTGCCGAACTCCAGCACGACGATCCGGTCGGTCACGCCCATGACCAGGCGCATGTCGTGCTCGATGAGCAGCACGGTCACCCCGGTGTCGCGGATCTTGCGGATGAGCTGGAGCAGCTCCTCCTTCTCCGCCGGGTTGAAGCCCGCCGCCGGCTCGTCCAGGCACAGCAGGGTCGGGTTCGTGGCCAGCGCCCGGGCGATCTCCAGGCGCCGCTGCTCGCCGTACGACAGGTTGCGGGACACCTCGCCCGCTCGCCTGTCGATACCGACGAAGCGCAGCAGCTCCAGGGACCGCTCGCGGCCCGTCCGCTCCTCCCGCAGGTGCCGGGGCAGGCGGAACAGCGCCCCGATGACGCTGGTCTTGTGGTGGGCGTCCATGCCCACCATCACGTTCTCCAGCGCGGTCATCTCCGGGAAAAGACGGACATTCTGGAACGTACGGGCAATCCCCGCCCGGGTGATCTCGTGCTTCTTCTTGCCGACGAGGGACTCGCCGTTGAACCGGATCGTCCCGCTCGTCGGCCGGTACACCCCGGTCGTCGCGTTGAAGCAGGTGGTCTTGCCCGCGCCGTTCGGCCCGATCAGGCCGAAGATCTCGCCCTTGCGCAGGCTGAAGGACACGTCGTTGAGGGCCACCACGCCGCCGAAGCGCAGCGTCACGTGGTCGACCTCCAGCAGGACGTTCGGGTCCCCCGGGCCGGCCGGGGTGGATCCACGACTGCCGGTCGGCATCGGCAGGTCCACCCGCCGGGCGTTGGCCGCGTCCATCTCCTGCGGCGTCTCGATGTGCGGCTCGCTCACTGCGGAGCCACCTCCTTCTCCCGGTCCTTCAGCTCCATCGCCCGCCGCCGGCTCGGGATCAGCCCCTGCGGCCGGAAGATCATGATCAAGATGATCACCACGCCGAAGATCGCGAAGCGGTACTCGAACAGGTCCGTGTCGAACAGCCGGATGCCCCGCAACCGGTCCGGGATGAACGAGATCAGCGCACCACCCAGAATCGCACCGGCGATGTTGCCCGAACCACCCATGACCACGCCGGCCAGCACCAGGATCGAGAACTGCAGCACGAACGTGCTGGAGTTGACGAAGCCCTGCGTACCGGCGAACAGCACGCCGCCCAGACCGCCGATGAACGCGCCGATGGCGAACGCCCACAGCTTGTACTTGACCGTCCGCACGCCCATGATCTCGGCGGCTTCCTCGTCCTCGCGGATCGCCAGCCACGACCGGCCCACCCGGCTGCGGTCCAGGTTCCGCACCCCGACGATCACCAGCAGGATCACGGTCAGACCCAGCCAGAAGTACGGCGTCGCGTCGCGCACCCCGAAGATCGGCTCCCCGTTGAGCTGCCCCGGCGGGTGCGGCAGGTCCGTGAAGCCACGGTCACCGCGCAGCGTCTCCGTACTCGTCGCCACGATCCGGATGATCTCCGCGAAGCCCAGCGTCACGATCGCCAGGTAGTCACCGCGCAACCGCAGGGTCGGCCAGCCCAGGATCAGGCCCGCCACCATGGTCACCGCCAGCGCGATCGGGATCGACGCCAGCCACGCCCACTCCGTGTGCAGGATGCTGTCCGGCGACGTCAGCAGCGCCGTCACGTACGCGCCGACCGCGAAGAAGCCCACGTACCCCAGGTCCAGCAGGCCGGCGAAGCCGACCACGACGTTGAGGCCCAGCGCCAGCAGCACGAAGTACGACATGTTGAACAGGGCGCTCGGCCAGTCGATGCCCTCGGTGATGATCTGCGGCCCGATCAGCGGGATCTCGCCGACATACGGCAGCAGGTACGCCAGCGCGACGAACCCCAGCACCACCAGGATCCGTACGGGCTTCGGCAGCCCGGCGAACCAACCTCGCACGCCGCCCCGCGACCGGAACGACTGCGTCTCATTCGTCTCGGTCATGCCCTTGCCTTCCCCAGAGACTCGCCCAGCAGGCCCGTCGGCCGCACCAGCAGGATCAGCACCAGCAGCACGAACGACGCCGCGTGCAGCCACTCCGTGCCGAACAGGCCGGCCGCGTAGTTCTGCAGCACACCCAGCAGCAGGCCACCCAGCAGGGCGCCGCGCAGGTTGCCGATACCGCCCAGCACCGCGGCGGTGAACGCCTCGATGCCCAGCAGGAAACCGGCGTCGAACCGCGTCACACCGATCTTCAAGTCGTACATGACGGCCGCGATGCCCGCCATCAGACCGCCGATGAGGAACACGAGCGCGATCACCCGGCTCTTGTTCACACCCATCAGCGCCGCGCTGTCCGGATTCTGCGCCACCGCCCGGATGCCCCGGCCCATCCGGGAGCGGTTGATGAACCGGTCCAGCACGAACATCATCACCAGCGCCAGCGCGATGATCAGGATCTGCAGATTGGTGATCTGCGTGTTGCCGATGGTGATCACGACCTTCTGCTGCACCAGGTTCGGTACACCGGTCGGATTCCGGTGCGTGATCACGCCGACGGTCTCGGAGATCGCCAGCGACGCGCCGATCGCGGTGATGAGGAAGGCCAGCGGCGGGGCGTTGCGGCGCCGCAGCGGCCGGTAGGCCACGAGCTCGACGACCAGCGCGGTCGCGCCGGACGCCACGATCGCCCCGACCAGACCCACCAGCAGCAGGCCGATCACCGCGATGGTCGAGGGGGTGGCGGAGTTCTGGTCCAGGCCGAACAGCCCCCACACCAGCAGGGTGGCGTACGTGCCCAGTAGGAAGACTTCGGAGTGCGCGAAGTTGATGAGTCGCAACACACCGTAGACCAGGGTGTAGCCCAGCGCGAACAGCGCGATGATCGCGCCCTGCGCCAAGCCGGTCACGGTTAGGGGACCGAAGTCGTGGATCAGACCCGAGAAATTCACAAGGGGCTCCTGAAACGAGAGGTCGGTGTGGCCGGAGATCATCCGGCCACACCGAACCTACAGAGAGTTACCGCGGATCAGGCCTTCGCCTCTGCGTCGGCGACCGTGTTGCCGTTCGCGTCGAACTTGAACGCCCAGACCTTGATGAACTGCGGGTCCAGCTCACCGGTCGCGGTGAACTTGTAGGTGTTCGCGATGCCCTGGTAGTTCACCGACGACAGGTAGGAGATCAGCTTCTCCGGAGTCGTGTTGCCCGCGTCGATGCCCTGCAGGTAGATGTTCGCCGCGTCGAACGCGACGTCCGAGTACGTACCCGCGTCCTGGTTCCATTCCTTCTTGTAGTCCGCGACGAACGTGCCGCCCGCCTTCTCCGGCGGGGAGCACGGGCAGGTCACGATCGTGCCCGCGGCAGCGGCGTTGCCGGCCGCCTTCGCCAGACCCGGGTCCTTCATGCCGTCGCCGCCGACCAGCGTGCCCTTCCAGCCCGCCGCGGTCAGCTGCTTGCGGATCAGACCGCCGTTGGCGTAGTAGCCGCCGTAGAACAGCACCGTCGCGCCGCTGCTCTTGACCTTCTGCACCAGCGCCGAGAAGTCGGTCTGCTTGCCGTCGGCCTCGGTCTTGTCCGTGCCCACGACCGCCGCGCCGAGCGTCTTCTTGACCACGTCGGCCAGGCCCGCGCCGTACGCGGACTGGTCGTCGGCCACGAAGACCTTGTCGGCCTTCAACGCGTTCTTGATGTAGCCGGCCGCCGCCGGGCCCTGCGCGTCGTCGTTCGCCACGGCACGGTGGAAGGACTTCCAGCCGTTCGAGGCCAGCGACACCCGGGTCGCGGACGGGGTGATCGTCGGGATCTTGGCCGACTCGAAGATCGGGCCGGCGGCCTCGGACTCACCGGAGAACGGCGGGCCGACCACACCGATGATCTTCTTGTCCGCCACCAGGCTGCGAGCGACACCCGGCGCGACCGCGGGGTCACCCTGCGAGTCGAACTTCTTGACCGTGATGCACTCGGAGCCCTTCTTGGTGTTGTACTGCTTCACCGCGAGCTCGAAGCCCTGCTCGATGTTCACACCGAGGTTGGCGGCGGGGCCCGTCAGCGCACCGAAGAACGCAAGCGAGTAGCCGCAGTTCGAACCGCCGGCGGTGTTGCTGTCGCCGCTGTCCTTGTTACAAGCGGCGGCACCGGCGATGAGGCCGATGACGGCCACCCCGCCGATGGCGCGTGCGAGAACCTGCCTCAAGGTTGGACCCTCCTCCATTGCGAAACCACCGAGCCACCGCAGGTCGATTGGCACTTGCGTGCTCCACGCCACACCGGGCCCGTCATGGGGCGGGACGCTATCCCAACCGCAACACCGGGGGTAAGGGGACGGGCGGGCATTCACCGAACCGTTACGTGGGGTGCGATTCGGGTGCGAGAAGGTGTCACAACCGGCCCTGCCACCAGGCCAAGATCAGGAAGCCGGCGGGCCGCCCGACTCCAGGTCTTCGGCCAGGATTCGCTCCGCAACCTCGCGCATCGTCATCCGGTGATCCATCGCCGTGCGCTGGATCCACTTGAAGGCCTGGGGCTCGGTCATCGCGTACTTGGTCATCAGCTGGCCCTTGGCCCGCTCGACCGACTTACGCGTCTCCAGGCGGTCCGTCAGGCCCGCCACCTCGGACTCCAGGGCGGCGATCTCCGCGTACCGGGAGAGCGCAATCTCGATGGCCGGCACCAGGTCCGACTTCTGGAACGGCTTCACCAGGTACGCCATCGCGCCCGCGGCGCGGGCCCGCTCGACCAGGTCGCGCTGGCTGAACGCGGTCAGGATCACCACGGGCGCGATGCGACCGCCGGCGATCCGCTCGGCCGCCGCCAGGCCGTCCATGATGGGCATCTTGATGTCGAGGATGACCAGGTCCGGCTTCAGTTCCTCGGCAAGACGTACGGCGGCCTCGCCGTCACCGGCCTCGCCGACGACGTCGTAGCCCTCCTCCACGAGCATCTCGGCCAGGTCCAGCCGGATGAGCGCCTCGTCCTCGGCGATCAACACCCGCCTGCGCTCGGCTCCCGCCTGCGTGTCGGCCACGGATTCCCTACCCCCAACGCTCAATGGATCACGACACCCGGGTATCTGGGTGCCACCGCCCTCAGCGTAGTGGGTAGGCTGTGCCTGGCTCAGCCTGGCGTGGCCAACTCGCGCCAGCCCGGAGCAGCCCCGCCCCTGTATTCCAACTGGCAGAGAAGATGGTCTCAAACACCATACAGTGTGGGTTCGAATCCCACCGGGGGCACCGAGAATTGTCGTACCCGTCCGCTTAGCTTCGGGTGTGCATCCATATCATGTCCGTCGCGCCGCACTGTCCATGAAATGCGCCGGGGTGCCATTCTCCGAGATTCACCGCACTCTCGGGCTGTCCCGGAACACGGTCGCCTCCTGGCTCTATGGGGCGCGAGCAGCTCGGATCACCCGCGACGAGCGCTGCCCGTTCTGTGCGCGACCCAGCCGTCCGGTGGACCGGCCCAGCGACTACGCCTACCTCTTGGGCATGTACCTGGGCGACGGCCATCTGCTCACCACGCGACGCGTGCCCCTGTTGAAGGTCGCCTGCGACCTCCGCTATCCCGGCGTGATCGCGGAGGTCGGCGCAGCCATGCTGGCGTGCGGCGCCCGTACGGTCGGGCATCAGCACCGTGACGGCCGCGACGATGTCCGGTCCTGGTGGGTTCATTGGCCGTGCCTGCTGCCCCAACACGGACCGGGGAAGAAGCACGAGCGCCGAATCGCACTGTCCGGCTGGCAAGAAGAAATTGTGGACGCTTATCCCGGCCGTTTCCTGCGCGGACTCCTCCATTCCGACGGGTGCTGCACACAGAACCGGGTTGTCCGCAACGGAAAGACATACAGTTATCGACGCTACATGTTCACGAACAAATCGGCAGATATCATGTCCGAGTGCCAGAAGGCACTCGACCGTCTCGGTGTCGTCTGGCGAATGTGCAGTCCCATCCAACTGTCGGTCGCGCGGCGCGACGGCGTTGCCGTCCTCGACGACCATGTCGGCCCCAAGTGCTGAAGCCCGGAGGGCCCGCCCGCGCCCCGAACGCACGGGCGGACCCCGGGCCGCTGCCTGGGCCCGGCGGCCGGTGCCGGGCCTGGACAGCGGGGCGCGCGCCCGATCAGTTCACCGGCCACCGGGCGCCGGTCATGGTGTCCGCCGGGTATCGCTGAGGCCGTGCGTTCGGCGGGCCGGGCAGGGTGCGCGCCGTCATTTGCCGACCGAGGATCTGGGCGTTGTACCGGTTCCCGCCGGCCATGCGGGACGCCCGGACGCCGGGTTCGGCGGCGGACACGCCTGCCGCCGCTGACCTGGTGGACGGCGCAGACACGGTGGACGGCGCAGACACGGTGGACGGCGCAGACGCGGTGAAGCCGATCGCATCAGCTGCGGACACGGCCTCAGAGCGGCGGCGAGCCAATCCGTTACGCAGGGCCGCGGAGGCCTGCTGGACCACGGCCATCTTGACGAGCTGCCGGTAACGCGCGACTGCCGGCAACCGCAGCCGGGTGGCAGCCGCGAGGGCGCGCAGGGTCCAGCCGGTCCGGGCGAGCAGCACCTGGTCCGGTGCGGGGGCGGTGCGTTGGAGCATGGTGGCCGCCTCGTGGTTGCCGGCCGAGGCCGGGACGGAAAGCATCGTGGCCCGGCGCGGACGCCGGTTCAGTTCCCCGGATCGGGTCGCGGTGAACTGCGTGGTTTGTCGTTGCCGTGCCGGTTGCCGTCGCCCTGATCGTCGCCGGGGTGGCGCGGAACGACGGTCGGCTTGGGTTTCTTGTGTCCGGGCAGGGCGGGGCCGCGCAGAGTGGCGCAGAACTGCGTGACCGCTTCCTCCCCGCCGGCGGCGGCCGCCAGGGCGGCGCGGGCCTGCGTACTCATCGCTTTGGCTTTGGGATCGCGCAGGGCCGCATCCCACGCGGCGCACAGCCGCAGGGCGGTGACGTCGGGCGGCGTGGTGTTCTCCGGGGGCGTGCTGACCGTGGGTGGCGTGCTGAGGCCGGGTGCTGCACTCGTGGCCGGGGTGGTGGGGTTGCGGGTGGTGCCGGGGGTCCGGGAGGCGGCGCCTTGGGGGGACGGCGCGCCGCCGCCCGGACCGGTCCGGCTGGGATGTGGGACGGGTGTTGCCGGCGCGGGGACGCCGAGGGCGGAGAAGAAGCGATGCGCACGCTGCTGTGCGCCGTCCGGCAGGGTGCCGGCGCCGGCCGCGGCCGCCGTGCCGGTGGCCGCCAGGACTGCGAATCCGGCCGCCACCTTCATCGCGACCGCCCTGACGGACACTGGCACCCGGACACGGCGTGTTCCCTTCGGGGGATGGATCGGCACGGCGCGCTGACGCGCCGCCACGAATCCGGCCACCGCCGCTCGTTCGCCGGCGAGTTCCCGCGGGGAGGCGGGGGCCCGGGCAGCGGCGAGCAGTTCGGCCAGCCCCTCGTGTCCGGGGGCGGACCGTTGACCGGCAACCAGACGATCGGCCTCATCGAGGCCGAGTCTCCTGGTTCGCCACGTACGCATCGCATGGATAAGAGCGTCGCGGGCGCGCATGGCGTTACACCCCCTCGGTGCGGATGACGTGGGCGGGCGTGGGCACCACCGGGTTGCGGGCCTGGACCTGCGGGTCGGCGGCGAGGCGGTGCAGGCCGCGCATGGTGGCCACGCGTACGGCGCCGGGGCGTTTGCCGAGCACCCGGGCGGTGGTGGCGACGTCGAGGCCGGCGACGACGCGGAGCATGACGGCCTCGGCCTGGTCGGTGGGCAGGGCGGCGATGCGGCTCAGCGCCCAGGTGGTGTCGCTGCCCTCGAACGCTTCGGCGGCGGCGTCGCGGGCGGGCGTTCCGGCGGCGGCGTCGGTGATGGTGTCGGTGGGGTGTTCGGGACGGCGCCCGGCCCGGCGCTGCTCGTCGATGGCCCGGTTGCGGGCGATGCGGAACAGCCAGCCCCGGAACGCGGGCCCGTCACCGGTGAAGCGGTGCAGGTCGCGGGCGGCCTGCAGCCAGGTTTCGGAGGCCACGTCGTCGGCCGCGTCGCCGACGATGACGCGGAGGTAGCGCAGCAACGCCGGGTTCAGGCAGCGCCAGAGCACGGCGAAGGCCCGTTCGTCGCCGGTGTTGGCCGCGTGGACCGCCCGGGCGATGTCATCGTCGTGCGACACGCTGTTCCGTCGACTTCCGTGGGGATGGCGGGTCGGGTGGGGGCGCCGATCCGTTGGGGGCAGGGCCAGCACGGTACACCGGTGGCCGGGGCGGCGCGGGCGGGGTCCGACGGGCGTGTGGTGCCGTTGCGGCAGGCGGGGCGGTGGGTTGGCGTACGAGGCGGTGGGTCGCCCTGTCTTTTCCGCAAACGGCGGGTTCCGTCGGGTGGCTGGTGCTGTCATGGGCAGTAACCAGCACTGGCGGGAGGCTCCATGGTGTGGTCGGGCTCGGCGCCGCGCTCCGGCGTACGTGAACGCATGTGGGGTGTCCTGCTGGTCATGGGTGTGGCATGGCTGGGCGTGTCGTGGCTGGTGCTGCGGGCGGAGCCGGCCGATGTCGCGGACGTAGCCGGTCCGGTGCTGTTGTTCGCCGCGGCCAGCGAGGTGGTACGGGCGCTGGCGGGTGCGCGGACATGGTGGCTGGGCGCGGCACTCGCGGTGCTGTTCGCCGCCGCCGGGGTCGTGGTGTGGCGCGGGGTGGACTCGTCGTACGCGACGACGGCGGCGATCGTCGGCGGCTTCCTGATGGTGCGCGGTGTGGCGGACGTGATCGTGGCGACGTTGCTGCGGGAGACGGACCGGATCTGGGGATTCGTGCTGGTACTGGGCTTGGCCGAGGCGGCGCTGGGCGTGTGGACGGCGTTCCCGGCCGTGCGGTCCGCCGGGACGCTGATCGCCGTGTTGGCCGCGTTGGCGGTGGCGCGGGCGGTCGCGGATCTCGTCGGGGCGCTGCAGTTGTGGGAGGGGCCGCGGGCGTCGCTGTTGCAGTTGTCGCCGGAGCGGGCCGACGGCGTGGCCGGGTTCGCGGCCGGGCTGAGCGCCTATCCGGCGGCGACGGCGCAGCAGCCGCCGCGGCACCGGGCGGTCGCGGGCGGATCGGCGGCCGCGTTGTCGGCGTTGTCGGCGCCGGGCGGTCCGGGGCTGGCCGGGCTGGAACTCGCCGAGCCGGGCGCCGATCTGACCGGTGCCGGGTGGGCTGCCGGACCGGCGGGCGTGACGCCGTCGGGTGCGGGACCGACGGGTGCGGGACCGACGGGTGCGGGAGCGCCGGGTGCCTGGTCGGCGGGCGCGGCGGGCGCCGGGGCGGGGTCGACGAGCATGGGGCCCGCGGGCGCGGGGCCGTCGAGCGTGGGACCGCCGGGAACCGGGGCGATCGGTACGGCGCCAGTCGCTGCGGGACCTCCGGGCGCCGGGCCGGCCGGCGGGACACCGGGCGGGGATCGGCCGACGAGCTTCCACGACGAGGTGCTGCGTACCACCGCGGACCTGGACACGATGCTGGCGATGGCCGGGGTGACCGGCTCGGCCACGGGTGTGGCGGCCGCCGCGCAGCAGGTGGAACTGCCGCCGGTGCCGGACACGCCGGAGGGGGTGCTGGCGATGCCGGGCGGGCAGCCGCCCGCGGGGCAGTGGCCGTCCGGGGCGCATCAGGCGGAGCCGCTGCCGCCGGATCAGTCCGCCCCCGACGCGGCGTGGCAGCGCCCGCCGGAGACGCCCGCGGCGCTCGACGCAGCGTGGCAGCCCCCGCCCGAGGCGGCGTGGCCGCTCCCGTCCCCGGCCGTGCAGGCCTCGGCGCACGCCCCCGCAGCCCAGGCCTCGACCGCTCAAGCACCAAACGTCCAGGCCGCTACCGCTCAAGCACCAAACGTCCAGGCCGCTACCGCTCAAGCACCAAACGTCCAGGCCGCTACCGCTCAAGCACCCATCGTCCAGGCCGCTACCGCTCAGGCACCCATCGTCCAGGCCGCTACCGCTCAAGCACCCCACGGTCAGGCCCCGAACGCTCAGGGCTCCACGGCCCAGGCACCGGCCGCACCCGCGAACCACCCGTGGCCCGGCGCAGCGCAGGGTCCAGCCGCCACCGGTACGGGCGACGGCACGACGGGCGGGGGACGCCGCCGAGCGGAGTGACGCGCGTACCCGAAAAGCTTGCCTCCCCAGAACCTCGCCGGTCCGGGGCCCCACACACGGTCAGTCGCCAGGCCGGGGTCCCGGACCGGCGAGGTGTCCAGGTCAGCCGCCGATGCGGCGCAGCAGGCCCTCCTGGACGGCGCTGGCGATGTGCTTGCCGTCGCGGGTGAACATGCGCCCGACCGCGAGCCCGCGCCCGCCGCCGGCCGACGGGCTGGTCTGGTCGTAGAGGAACCATTCGTCGGCGCGGAACGGCCGGTGCAGCCACAGGGCGTGGTCGAGGCTGGCGCCGATGACCCCGCCCGGCCCCCACACCTCGCCGTGGATCGACAACACGGAGTCGAGCAGCGACAGGTCGGAGGCGTACGTGAGGGCGCAGGCGTGGATGAGCGGGTCGTCGGGCAGTGTGCCGTTGATGCGCATCCAGACCCGCTGGTGGATCGCCGGGTCGCGGTCGCCGGGCGGCACCCAGCCGGGCGAGTTGATGTAGCGCACGTCGACCGCCTGCGGGGAGGCGGCGAACGCGGCGGCGCGGTCCGGGTACCGCTCCAGCCAGTCCGCCATGGTCGGCACGTCCTCGGGCGCGGGTACGACCGGCGCCGGGCCGAAGTGGTCGAGGCCCTCCTCTGTCACCTGGAAGGAGGCCGACATCAGGAAGATGGCGCGGCCGTGCTGCTGCGCGGTGCAGCGGCGTACAGAGAAGGACCGGCCGTCGCGGATGCTCTCGACGTGGAAGTCGATGGGCACGGTCGGGTCCCCCGCGCGGACGAAGTACCCGTGCAGGGAGTGCACGAGGCGGTCCGGTTCGACCGTGCGGCCGGCGGCGACCAGCGCCTGACCGGCCACCTGGCCGCCGAAGACCCGCTGCGCACCCACCTGCGGGCTCTCGCCCTGGAAGGTGGCCGCGTCGATCTGCTTGAGGTCGAGGACGTCCAGCAGCTGATCGACCGCGGCCTGTCCGCGCAGGGGCACGCTCACTGCGCGCCGTTGACCGTCGCCGGGTCGACGAGTGAGCCGAGCTGGTGCACCCGCAGCGTGTTGGTGCTGCCGGGCGCGTTGGGCGGGCTGCCGGCCACGACGACGACGTAGTCGCCGGGCTTGGCCAGGCCCAGGCCCAGCATCGCGCGGTCGACCTGGCGGAACATGTCGTCCGTGTGCTGCACGAAGTCGGTCAGGAACGTCTCGACCCCCCAGGAGAGGGCGAGCTGGTCGCGGACCTCGGGCACCGGCGTGAACGCCAGCAGCGGCAGGTCGCAGTGCAGCCGGGACAGCCGGCGCACGGTGTCACCGGTCTGCGAGAACGCGACCATCGCCTTGGCGCCGATGTTGCGGGCGATCTGCGAGGCGGCGACGGTGAGGGCGCCGCCGTGGGTGCGCGGGTCGTGCTGCAGCCGCGGCACACCGAACGCGCCGTTCTCGGTGGTGGTGACGATCCGGGCCATGGTGCTGACGGTGAGCACCGGGTACTTGCCGACGCTGGTCTCGCCGGAGAGCATCACCGCGTCGGCGCCGTCGAGCACGGCGTTGGCGACATCGGAGGCCTCGGCGCGGGTCGGGCGCGAGTTCTCGATCATCGAGTCGAGCATCTGGGTGGCCACGATGACCGGCTTGGCGTTCTCCCGGCACAGCTGCACCGCGCGCTTCTGCACCAGCGGCACCTGGTCGAGCGGCAGTTCGACGCCGAGGTCGCCGCGGGCGACCATGACGCCGTCGAACGCCATCACGATCTCCTCCAGGTGGGTGACCGCCTCGGGCTTCTCCACCTTGGCGAGTACGGGCCGCTGCCGCCCCTCCTCGGCCATGATCTGGTGGACGAGCTTGATGTCGTCGGGCGAGCGCACGAACGACAGCGCGACCAGGTCGACGCCCATGTTCAGCGCGAACCGCAGGTCGGCCTCGTCCTTGTCGCTCATGGCGGGCACGCTGACCGCGACGTTGGGCAGCGAGACGCCCTTGTTGTTGCTGACCGGGCCGCCCTCGACGACCAGGCAGCGAATGTCGTTGCCCTCGACCCCGGCGACCTCGACCGCGACCTTGCCGTCGTCGATCAGCAGGCGGTCGCCGACCTTGACCTCCTGCGGCAGCTTCTTGTAGGTGCAGGAGACCCGGTCGGGGGTGCCGAGCATGTCGTCACTGGTGATGGTGACGGCGTCGCCGGTGCGCCACTCGTGCGGGCCGTTGGCGAACTTGCCGAGCCGGATCTTCGGGCCCTGCAGGTCGGCGAGGACGGCGACGGCGCGGCCGGTCTCGTTGGCGGCTTCCCGGACCAGGTCGTACACGTGCTTGTGGTCTTCGTGGCTGCCGTGGCTGAAGTTCAGCCGGGCCACGTCCATGCCGGCCTCGACGAGTCCCCTGATGCGTTCCGGGGAGGCGGTGGCGGGGCCCATGGTGCAGACGATCTTTGCGCGGCGTGTCACAGCCATCAGGCTAGTCTCTCTTCCGGATCGGCCCGCTGGCCGATCCCCATCAAGGGGATGAAAGGCAAACGACGCACGAGTACGGCGTCGAGCGGGCGTCAGCGACCGCGAACGGCCCCAGCTTATCGGGCGCCGCGCAGCGCCCGTGCGCAGATGGCCCCTCCAGGGGTACGGAACGAGCGCGGGACGGCGTTGCGTCCCGCGCCCGTGACGTGCGGTCAGCGCGCGGCTGCGAGGGGCTGCGAGGACGGCCGGACCGGTGCGGGCAGTTCGCCGTACGCGCCGAGGTAGCGGTGGATCGCGGCGGCGGCGGCCCGGCCCTCGGCGATGGCCCACACGATCAGCGACGCACCGCGGTGCATGTCGCCGGCCACGAAGACCCCGTCGGCGTCGGTCTGCCAGTCGTCGCGGGCGTCCAGCGCGCCGCGCCGGTTGCGGGTGACGCCGAACTGGGCCAGCAGCGGCGAGTCCTCGGTGCCCTCGAAGCCGATGGCCAGCAGCACCAGGTCGGCGCGCAGTTCCCGCTCGCTGCCCTCGGCGACGGTGACGATGCGCTTGCCGTCGCGCCGTTCGACGCTCACGTCGGCGATGCGGATGGCCGTCACGTTGCCGTTGCCGTCGTCGACGAACTCCTGCACGGCGACGCCGAAGACCCGGTCGCCGCCCTCCTCGTGGGCGGGGTAGTTGCGCAGGATGACCGGCCAGGTGGGCCAGGGGTGCAGGTCGGCGGCGCGCACATCGGGCGGCAGGGGGTACTGGTCGAGCTGGACGACCCCGGCCGCGCCCTGGCGGTGCGCGACGCCGAGGCAGTCGGCGCCGGTGTCGCCGCCGCCGATGATGACGACGTGTTTGTCGCGCGCGTCGATCGGCGTGGTGTCCTGCAGCCCGGCGACCACCCGGTTGGCGGGTACGAGGTGCTCCATGGCGAGGTGGACGCCGTTGAGCCGGCGGCCCGGGGTTTCGGGGGTGTCGCGGCCCGCGAGCGCGCCGCAGGCCAGCAGCACCGCGTCGAAGCGTTCGCGCAGGTCGTCGGCGGTGATGTCGACGCCCACGTTGACGCCGGTCTGGAACACCACGCCCTCGGCCTCGAGCTGGGCCAGGCGGGCGTCCACGACAGTCTTCTCGATCTTGAAGTCGGGGATGCCGTAGCGCAGCAGGCCGCCGATGCGGTCGTCGCGTTCGAACACGGTGACCGCGTGACCGGCCCGGGCCAGCTGCTGGGCGGCGGCGAGCCCGGCGGGACCGGAGCCGACCACGGCGACGCTCTTACCGGACAGGGCCGCGGGCGGCTGCGGCTGCACGTACCCCAGGTCGAACGCGTGGTTGGCGATCTCGACCTCTACCTGCTTGATGGTGACCGCGTCATCCGCGATGCCGAGCACGCACGCGGCCTCGCACGGCGCGGGGCACAGCCGCCCGGTGAACTCCGGGAAGTTGTTCGTGGCGTGCAGGCTCTCCGCGGCGGCCGCCCAGGCACCGGTACGGACCAGGTCGTTCCAGTCCGGGATGCGGTTGCCCAGCGGGCAGCCGTCGTGGCAGAACGGGATGCCGCAGTCCATGCACCGGGTGGCCTGGTCGCGGATGAGTTCCTCGCTCGCGGGCGGGTACACCTCGTGAAAGTCCTGGATGCGTACCGGCACGGGACGCCGCTTGGGCAGCTGCCGCTCGTAGCGCAGGAAACCGTTCGGATCAGGCACTGATGCCCCCCATAACCGCCTCGTCGACGTCACGACCGGCGGCCTCGGCGGTCCTGATCAGTTCCATGACGCGCTTGTAGTCGCGCGGGACCACGGCGGTGAACTGCTCCACCGCGGCGGGCCAGTCCGCCAGCAGCCGGGCGGCCACGGCCGACCCGGTCTCGGCGCTGTGCTTCTCCAGCAGGCCGTGCAGCTGCTGCTGTTCGGCGTCGGTGAGCGGGGCCAGGTCGACCAGTTCCGGGTTCACCTGGTTCGGGTTCAGGCCCAGCACGAACGCGGTGCCGCCGCTCATGCCCGCGGCGAAGTTGCGCCCGGTGGTGCCGAGCACCACCACGGTGCCGCCGGTCATGTACTCGCAGGCGTGGTCGCCGACGCCCTCGACGACAGCGGCGGCGCCTGAATTGCGCACCGCGAAACGTTCACCGGCACGACCCCGCAGGAACACCTCGCCGCCGGTGGCGCCGTACAGGATGGTGTTGCCGGCGATGATGTTGTCCTCGGCGACGAACGGGGCCTGCTCGTGCGGGCGCACGATGATGCGGCCGCCGGACAGTCCCTTGCCGACGTAGTCGTTGGTGTCACCGATCAGCCGCAGCGTGACGCCGCGCGGCAGGAAGGCGCCGAACGACTGCCCGCCGGTGCCGCGCAGCGTGAACGCGATCGTGTCGTCGGGCAGGCCGTTGCCGCCGTAGCGGCGGGCGACCTCACCGCCGAGCATCGCGCCGACGCTGCGCTGCTCGTTGCGGCATTCCAGCTCGGCGTGGATCGCCGTGCCCTCGGCCAGCGCCGGTGCGGCCAGCGCGATCAGCTCGTTGTCCAGGGCCTTCTCCAGGCCGTGGTCCTGGGCGACGATGCCGCGGCGGGCGGCGCCCTCGGGCAGTTCGGGTACGTACAGCAGCGGGCTCAGGTCGAGACCCTTTGCCTTCCAGTGGTCGACGGCCGGGGCG
The DNA here is from genome assembly GCF_047159485.1 of Krasilnikovia sp. MM14-A1004. Lineage (GTDB taxonomy): Bacteria > Actinomycetota > Actinomycetes > Mycobacteriales > Micromonosporaceae > Actinoplanes. The sequence goes on from NZ_AP038773.1 coordinate 4,862,884, forward strand.
GTGTCGATCACCTCGGCGTGGCCGATCGCCTCGTCGATGCTGCGGAAGCCCAGCTCTGCCAGGTAGCCGCGGACCTCCTCCGCGAGGAACAGGAAGAAGTTCTCCACGAACTCGGGCTTGCCGGTGTAGCGCTCGCGCAGCACCGGGTTCTGCGTGGCGATGCCGACCGGGCAGGTGTCCAGGTGGCAGACCCGCATCATGATGCAGCCCGACACGATCAGCGGCGCTGTCGCGAAGCCGAACTCCTCGGCGCCCAGCAGCGCGGCGATGACCACGTCGCGGCCGGTCTTGAGCTGGCCGTCGACCTGCACGGTGACCCTGTCGCGCAGCTTGTTCAGCAGCAGCGTCTGCTGCGCCTCGGCCAGGCCCAGCTCCCACGGCGAACCCGCGTGCTTGAGCGAGTTCAGCGGGGACGCGCCGGTGCCGCCGTCGTGGCCGGAGATGAGGATGACGTCGGCCTTGAGCTTCGCGACGCCCGCGGCGACGGTGCCGACGCCGATTTCGGAGACCAGCTTGACGTGTACCCGCGAGGTCGGGTTGACCATCTTCAGGTCGTGGACGAGCTGCGCCAGGTCCTCGATGGAGTAGATGTCGTGGTGCGGCGGCGGGGAGATCAGGCCGACGCCCGGGGTGGCGTACCGGGTCTTGGCGATCCACGGCCACACCTTGTTGCCGGGCAGCTGGCCGCCTTCGCCGGGCTTCGCGCCCTGCGCCATCTTGATCTGGATGTCGTCCGCGTTGACCAGGTACTCCGTGGTGACGCCGAAGCGGCCGGAGGCGACCTGCTTGATCGCGGAACGGCGCGCCGGGTCGTACAGGCGCTCCACGTCCTCGCCGCCTTCGCCCGTGTTGCTCTTGGCGCCGAGCCGGTTCATGGCGATCGCGAGGGTCTCGTGGGACTCGGCGGAGATGGAGCCGTAGCTCATCGCGCCGGTGGAGAACCGCTTGACGATCTCGCTGGCGGGCTCCACCTCCTCCAGCGGCACGGGCGGCCGGTCGGGGTTGAGCTGGAACAGCCCGCGCAGGTGGCCCGCGGAGGCGGACAGCTCGTCCACCTTGGACGTGTACTGGCGGAACACGTCGTACTGGCGGCTGCGGGTGGCGTGCTGCAGCAGGAACACCGTCTCGGGGTTGAACAGGTGGATCTCGCCCTCGCGGCGCCACTGGTACTCGCCGCCGACCTCCAGGCGGCGGTGCGCCCGCTCGGCCGGGTTCGCCGGGTAGCCCTTGGCGTGCCGCGCCGCGACCTCTGCGTGGATCTCGGCCAGGCCCGCGCCGCCGATGCGCCCGGAGGTGCCGATGAAGTAGCGCTGCAGCAGCTCGTCGTCGAGACCGACGGCCTCGAACACCTGCGCGCCGCAGTAGGACGTCACCGTCGAGATGCCCATCTTGGACATGATCTTCAGGACGCCCTTGCCGAGCGCCTTGACGTAGTTGCGAACCGCCTTGGACGGGTCCATCCCGGCGAGCGGGCCGGTGGCGATGAGGTCGTCGACCGTCTCGAACGCGAGATACGGGTTGACCGCGGCGGCGCCGTACCCGATGAGCACGGCCGCGTGGTGCACCTCCCGGCAGTCGCCGCTCTCGACGACCAGCGCAACCTGGGTGCGGGTCTGCTCGCGCACCAGGTGCTGGTGCACGGCGGCGGTCAGCAGCAGCGACGGGATCGGCGCCAGGTCGGCGTTGGCGTCGCGGTCGGAGAGCACGAGGATGCGTACGCCGTCCTCGATGGCCTCCGAGACGTGGCGGCAGATCTGGGTGAGCCGGGCCTTGATGCCCTCCCCGCCGTCGCGCAACGGGTACAGACCCGACACGCGCACGGCCTTGAAGCCGGGCAGGTCGCCGTCCTCGTCGATGGAGAGCAGCTTGGCCAGCTCGTCGTTGTCGATGATCGGGTACGGCAGCACCACCTGACGGCAGCTCGCCGGCCCCGGGTCGAGCAGGTTGCCCTCCGGGCCGATCGTGGTGCCCAGGCTGGTCACCAGCTCCTCGCGGATCGCGTCCAGCGGCGGGTTGGTGACCTGCGCGAACAGCTGGTGGAAGTAGTCGAACAGCAGCCGCGGGCGGGTGGACAGCGGCGAGATCGGGGTGTCCGTGCCCATCGACCCGAGCGGCTCGGCGCCGGTGCGGGCCATCGGCGCGACGAGGATCTTCAGCTCCTCCTCTGTGTAGCCGAACACCTGCTGGCGGCGCATCACCGAGTCGTGGGTGTAGATGATGTGCTCGCGCGGCGGCAGGTCCGCGATGTCGATCAGACCGGCGTGCAGCCACTGGTCGTACGGTTCGGCGGCGGCGAGCTCGCTCTTGATCTCGTCGTCGTGCACGATGCGGCCCGCGGCGGTGTCCACGAGGAACATCCGGCCCGGCTGCAGGCGGCCCTTCGCGACGACGGTGGCCGGGTCGAGGTCGAGCACGCCCGCCTCGCTGCCCAGCACGACGAGGCCGTCGCTGGTGTGCCACCAGCGGCCGGGGCGCAGGCCGTTGCGGTCGAGCACCGCGCCGATCAGGGTGCCGTCGGTGAACGCGACGCTGGCCGGGCCGTCCCACGGCTCCATCAGGCTGGCGTGGAAGCGGTAGAAGGCGCGCCGGGCCGGGTCCATGCCCGGGTCGTTCTCCCACGCTTCGGGAATCATCATGAGGACGGCGTGCGGCAGGCTGCGCCCGGCCAGGTGCAGCAGCTCCAGCACGGCGTCGAAGTTCGCCGAGTCGGAGGCCTCCGGCGTGCAGATGGGGAACAGCCGCTTGATGTTGCCCGGCACGTTCGGCGAGGCCAGCAGCGCCTCGCGGGCGGCCATCCAGTTGCGGTTGCCGCGGATCGTGTTGATCTCACCGTTGTGCGCGATGATCCGGTACGGGTGTGCGAGCGGCCAGGACGGGAACGTGTTGGTGGAGAAGCGGGAGTGCACCAGCGCGATCGCGCTGTCCACCCGCTCGTCGCACAGGTCGGGGAAGAACTCGGGCAGCTGGTCCGGCGTGAGCATGCCCTTGTAGGTGATGGTGCGACAGGACAGTGACGGGAAGTAGGCGGCCACGCCACGCTGCGCGGTCTCCCGTTCGGTCTGCCGGCGGATGCAGAACGCGACACGGTCCAGCTCGATGCCCTCGAGCGGGTCGCCCGCCGCGCCGTCCGCGGAGCTGGTGAGACGGTGCGCGGCCAGGAACACCTGGCGGATCGCGGGGCGGGCCGCGTCGGCGGTCTCCCCCAGCCCGGACGGGTTCACCGGCACGTCGCGCCAGCCGAGGATGTCGCCGCCCTCGACCAGGGCGTACTTCTCGAACACCGCGATCGCGCGGGCTTGCGCGTCAGGGTCGTTGGGCAGGAAGACCAGGCCGGTCGCGTACCGTCCGGCCGCAGGAAGTTCGAAGTCGACGACCGCGCGCAGGAAAGTGTCCGGCACCTGGATGAGGATGCCGGCGCCGTCGCCCGTGTTGTGCTCGGCGCCGCGGGCGCCGCGGTGGTCCAGCCGGATCAGTGCCGACAGGCCCTTCGCGACGACGTCGTTGCTGCGCCGGCCGTACAGGTCGGCCACGAACGCCACGCCACAGGCGTCGTGCTCGTGCGCCGGGTCGTACAGCCCCTGGGCGCGCTGCTCCGCGGCGGGCGAGCCCTCCGCGCGACGGGCGATGTCCGTCGTAGGCAGGTTCAGCGGGTGCGGAAGAGCCACCGGGCCTCCTGTCGTCACTGGTGTTTCGTATCAAGGTCGGGACGACGTCGGCCCTGCAAAGTCACTAGAGTCTACGTTAAGGGTTACCGATCTCCGCCAGATGCAGATTCGTCACACTGCGGATCGATCACACTGCCGTCCGCACGAATTGGCGCCCGCACGATTGGGTAGTCTCGCGCGGTGGCGCTTCCGAACCCCGACGTGTTCACACGTCTCGAACGCTTCTACGACGCTGTGCCCCGCGACGCCGCTGGCGCGGAGGACATCGGAAACCTCGTGCTGTTCGTGCGCGACGGTGCGGGCTGGCCTTTCTACGCCCGACCCCGGATCGGGGCGCCGACACCATCTGCGGCCGATGTTACTGCGGTGCGGCAGCGCCAACGAGAGCTCGGGGTCGCCGAGGCTTTCGAATGGGTGCATGAAACCACCCCCGACCTGCTCGCGGTCGCCCGTTCCGCCGGCCTGGAGGTGCTGCTCGCGCCGCTGATGGTACTGCAGCGGGCGGCGCTCGTGCCGGATCTGCCCCTGCCCGGCGCGCGGATCAGGCGGCTCGACCCGGCAGCACCCGGATTCGCCGACGATCTGGCCGCCAGCCGCGCGGTCGCCCAGCTCGGCTTCAGCGCACCCGCCACACCGATGCCCACGCCCGACGCCGAGGGGAAGCTGGTCATCTCGACGGCGGGGCCGCGGGAACGCGACGCCGCACCCCGGCTCGACGCGGCCCGGGTCGAGGCGGCACGGCAGCGCGAGCTGTCCGGGCGGCAGACCACCGCGGTGGTCGAGTCGGACGCGGACGGGATCGTGGCCAGCGGGGTGGTGCAGCAGGTCGGGGACGTGGCCGAGGTCGCCGGGGTGGCGACGCTGCCGTCGGCGCGCCGCCGCGGGTACGCGTCCCAGCTCACCGCGAGCCTCGCCCGGCAGGCCCTGCAGTCCGGCGCCGACCTGGTGTTCCTGTCCGCCGGTGACGACGACGTCGCCCGGCTCTACTCCAAGATCGGCTTCCGCCGGATCGGCACGGCATGTATCGCGGAGCCCGCTCCCGCGCCGATGTGACCGCCCGGTCGGTTCGAGCCCGCTGGCGTCACTCCGGGGGCTGCCACTGCGCGGCCAGGCCCTCCGCATGGCCCAGCATGCGCGGGCGCAGCGAGCCCAGCGCGGCGTCCCGGGCGCGCAGCGCCAGCCGCCCCCGCGCCTGCACCACCGCCGACATCCGCCGCATCTGACGCACCACGCTCGTCGTACGGGGCCGCCGGGTCCGGCTGTACGTGTCGATCGCCGCGCGCAGCTCCGGGCCGGGCCGCGCCCCGCCCACCAGGGCCGCCAGCGTCGCCACGTCCTCGAACGCCAGGCAGGCGCCCTGCCCGAGGTGGTGCGGCATCGCGTGGCCCGCGTCGCCGACCAGCACCACCCCACCGGGCCCGGCGGGAAAGCCGTACGCGCGGGGCAGCGGGCGCAGCTCACGCACCTCCTGCGGGACCAGATCCTCGGGCCGGGTGGCGGCCAGCAGCTCCGGGATCGGGGCGTGCCAGCGCCCGAACCAGCGGCGCAGCAGCGCCAGTTGGGTGGCGGGCGGCTCCGGGCGGGGCGCGCCCGCGGCGGTGGCCACCCAGTACATGCCGCCCCGGCCCGCGGCCCGCTCGCCCAGCGGCATGGACACGAACCGGTATCCGGCACCCAGGGTCTCGCCGCCCGCGGCCTGTTCCGCGTTCAGCCGGGGCAGCCGGTAGCCCGGCACGACGGCCTGCCAGGCCGCGAAGCCCGAGCCGACCGCCACGGACTCGGGCGCCAGCGCCCGGCGTACCGGGCTGTCGATGCCGTCCGCGGCGACCACGAGGTCGGCCTCGAACACCGTCGGGCCGTCCGCGACCGACAGGCGGCGCCCGCGGCCGGTGACCGCGGTGACCCGCGCACCGGTACGGATCTCCACCCGGTCGCCCAGGCCCGCGATCAGCGTGTCGTACAGGTCCTCGAGGTGCACCACGGCGGGGGCGGGTCCGGCGCCGGGCCGGCTGCGGGGCGCCACCAGCCAGCCGCCGTCGGGGCGGCGCACGCCGCCGTCGGGCAGCGGGGCGGCGATGCCCTCCCAGCCGCCGCCGGGATCGATGGCCTCCAGCGCCCGGCGGCCGTTGGACCAAAGCACCAGGGCGGTCGGCGGTGCGGCGATGCGTTCGCCGCGCTCCAGCAGGGTCACCCGCCAGCCGGTACGGGCGAGCGCCCCGGCGGCGGCCAGCCCGGCCATCCCGGCGCCCACCACCACGGCCGTGCGCACGTCGCCTCCCGCCGGGGCTGTCGGGTCAGCGCTCGTCGGCGGGACCGGCCGAGGAGCCGGCCGGCTGGGTGCCGTCTCCGGTGCCCGCACCGGGCGCGGCGGAGCCGTTGTCCGCATTTCCGGGCGTGCCGGAGCCCTGGCCCGCCCCCGGCGCAGCGTCGCCCTGGCCGGAGGCCGCCGCGGCGGAGCCCTGGCCGGAGGCCGCCGCGGCGGAGCCCTGGCCCGCCCCCGGCGCGGTGTCGCTCCGACCCGAGGGCGCTGCGGCGGAGCGCTGCCCGGCAGCGGGCGCGGTGGAGCCCGGGTCCGGCGTGGCGGCATCGCCGGAGGGCGCGTCTCCCCGCTCGGCGGTGTCCGAGGCCGCCGCGTCCTCCGGCGGCAGGATCCCGGTCCGCTCGTACGCCCGGAAACGCTCTTCGCTGACCACCTGGTACGCGCGCGGCGCCTTGCCCGGGGCCGGTTCGGCGGCGGCGGTGACGTCCACCTGGCCGAGGTCACCGGCAGCGGCCGGTGCGGGGGCGGTCTCCGGCGCGTCGATCGGCACCACGTACTCGCGGGGGCCCTTGACCAGCAGGAAGTACGTCAGGGCGCCGATGAACACGACGATCGAGGTGAAGACGTTGAGGCGGATGCCGAAGAAGTGGCTCGCGTCGTCGACCCGCAGCATCTCGATCCAGCACCGGCCCACGGTGTACGCCATCACGTACAGGGCGAACGCCCGGCCGCGGCCGAACTTGAACCGGCGGTCCGCCAGGAACACCAGCCCGGCCACGCCGACGTCCCAGACCGCCTCGTACAGGAAGGTGGGGTGGTAGAGGTCGGGCAGGGTGACCGGCTTGCCGCCGTCGGTCAGGGCGTGCCCCGGGTTGTCGCGGTCCATGTCGTGCACCCGCAGGCCCCAGGGCAGGGTGGTGACGCTGCCGTACAGCTCGTTGTTGAACCAGTTGCCGAACCGGCCGACCGCCTGGGCCAGCGGCAGGCCGGGGGCGAGGGCGTCGGCGAAGACGCTCAGCGGCAGGCCGAGCTGGCGCGCCGCGATCCACGCGCCGACCGCGCCACCGGCGACCGCGCCCCAGATGCCGAGGCCGCCCTCCCAGATGTAGAACGCCTTGATCGGGCTGCCCCCGGCACCGAAGTAGTCGTGCGGCGACGTGATGACGTGGTAGATGCGGGCGCCCACGATGCCGAACGGCACGGCCCACACGGCCATGTCCAGCGACGCCCACGGGGCCACGCCGCGGCGGCGCAGCCGCGCCTCCATGACCAGCACCGCCACGACGATGCCGAGCACGATGCACAGCGCGTACGCGCGGATCGGGAAACCGAACACGTGCCAGACCGACACGGTGGGGCTGGGAATTGCGGCGAGCGTCACGGGTGCACAGGCTACCGCCGTACGGCGTGGTGGCAATCCCCAGGGCGGGCGGCGCAGGTCCCCCGGTCAGCGGCGGGGGTTGCGTACCCCCTGCGCCAGCTCGGCGCTGAGCGTGCGCAGCCGCTGCCGCCCGCTGGCGACGTCGGGAGCCTCCAGCACGCACCGGATCAGGGCGCTGCCCACGATCACCCCGTCGGCGAACCCGGCGACCTCGGCCGCCTGCGCGCCGGTGCCCACGCCCAGGCCGACTCCGACGGGCATGTCCGGGTCGGCCGCGCGGATCCGCGCGACCAGGTCGGGCGCCTGCTGGGAGACCTGGGAGCGGGCCCCCGTGACGCCCATCAGCGCGGTGGCGTAGACGAAGCCGCGGCAGTGTCCGAGGGTCATGGCGATCCGCGCGTCGGTCGACGACGGGGAGACCAGGAACGTGCGGTCGTTGCCGTACCGGTCGCTGGCGGCGAGCCACTCGGCCGCCTCGTCCGGGATCAGGTCCGGGGTGATCATGCCGGTGGCCCCGGCCGCGGCGAGGTCGCGGGCGAACGCGTCGACGCCGTACTTCTCGATCGGGTTCCAGTACGTCATGAGCACGACCTGCGCGCCCGTGGCCGCTACCGCCTCGATGATGCGCAGCGTGTCGCGGGTACGCACGCCGTTCGCCAGAGCGATGTCGCTGGCCTTCTGGATCACCGGCCCGTCCATCACCGGGTCCGAGTACGGCAGCTCCACCTCGATGACGTCGCACCCGGCCTCGGCCATGGCCACCATCGAGGCGATGCTGTCGTCCACGGTCGGGAAGCCCGCGGGCATGCAGCCCACGAGCAGCGCCCGGCCCTCGGCGCGTGCCTTGCCGAACGTCTCGGCGATGCCGGTCATGAGTTCTCCCCGGGGACGAGCGTCGACACGTCGCCGAGCAGCCCGAAATACGCCCCGGCGGTGTGCACGTCCTTGTCGCCGCGGCCGGACAGGTTGACCACGATGGTCGGGGTGCGGCCCAGCTCGGCGGCCAGCCGCGGGGCGAGGCGGGCGGCACCGGCCAGCGCGTGCGCGCTCTCGATCGCCGGGATGATGCCCTCGGTACGGCACAGCAGCTGGAACGCGGCCATCGCCTCGGCGTCGGTGACCGGCTCGTACGTGGCCCGCCCGGTGTCGTGCAGCCAGGCGTGCTCGGGGCCGACGCCCGGGTAGTCCAGCCCCGCGGAGATCGAGTGCGATTCGAGGGTCTGGCCGTCGTCGTCCTGCAGCACGTACGTGCGGGCGCCGTGCAGCACCCCGGACGAGCCGCCGGTGATCGAGGCGGCGTGCCGTCCCGTCTCCACGCCATCGCCACCGGCCTCGAAGCCGTACAGGCGGACGCCGGTGTCGGGCACGAAGGCGTGGAAGATGCCGATGGCGTTGGAACCGCCGCCCACGCAGGCGGCGACCGCGTCGGGCAGGCGGCCCAGCTGCTCCAGGCACTGGGCGCGGGCCTCGGTGCCGATGCCGCCCACGAAGTCGCGGACCAGCTCCGGGAACGGGTGCGGCCCGGCGGCCGTACCCAAGAGGTAGTGGGTGGTCTCCACGGTGGACACCCAGTCGCGCAATGCCTCGTTGAGGGCGTCCTTGAGGGTGCGCGAGCCGTTGGTGACCGGCACGACGGTGGCGCCGAGCATCCGCATCCGGGCCACGTTGAGCGCCTGGCGCTCGGTGTCGACCTGGCCCATGTACACGACGCAGTCGAGGTCGAGCAGGGCAGCGGCGGTGGCGCTGGCGACGCCGTGCTGGCCCGCGCCGGTCTCGGCGATGACCCGCTTCTTGCCCATTTTCTGCGCCAGCAGGGCCTGGCCGAGCACGTTGCGCACCTTGTGCGCGCCGGTGTGGTTCAGGTCCTCGCGCTTGAGCAGGACCTCCGCGCCCACCGCGGCGGACAGCCGCTCCGCGCGGTACAGCAGCGACGGGGTGCCCGCGTAGTCGCGCAGCAGCCCGGTGAACCGGCCCTGGAACTCCGGGTCGGTCTTCGCGTGCCGGTACGCCGCGTCCAGCTCGTCGAGCGCCTTGACCAGGGCCTCGGGCACGAACCGGCCCCCGTACCGGCCGAAGTGACCGGCCAGGTCGGGCAGTTCGCTCATCGGACGGGCCTCGGGGTGGCCGGGTGGTTGCCCGCGTTGACCAGCTCGGCGACCGCGTCGCGCGGGCTCTTCTTGGTGACCAGGCCCTCGCCGACCAGGACCGCGTCGGCGCCCGCCGAGGCGTACCGGATCAGGTCGTGCGGGCCGCGCACCCCCGACTCGGCGATCTTGACGACGTTGTTGGGCAGGCCGGGGGCGATCCGCTCGAAGACGGAGCGGTCCACCTCCAGGGTCCGCAGGTCGCGGGCGTTGACGCCGATGACCTGGGCCCCGGCCGCGAGCGCCCGGTCGGCCTCCTCCTCGTTGTGCACCTCGACGAGGGCGGTCATGCCGAGCGACTCGATGCGTTCGAGCAGCCCGACCAGCACGTTCTGCTCCAGCGCCGCCACGATCAACAGCACCAGGTCGGCGCCGTGGGCGCGGGCCTCGTGCACCTGGTAACTGGAGACCACGAAGTCCTTGCGCAGCACCGGGACCTGCACCGCGGCGCGTACCGCGGCCAGGTCCGCCAGGGAGCCGCCGAACCAGCGGCCCTCGGTGAGCACGCTGATGCAGCGGGCGCCGCCCGCCGCGTACTCACCGGCCAGCTCGGCCGGGTCCGGGATGTCGGCCAGCGCGCCCTTGGACGGCGACGACCGCTTCACCTCGGCGATCACCGCCACGCCGGGCTTGCGCAGCGCCGCGTACGCGTCGATCGCGGGCGGGGCCGCCGCGGCCAGGTCGCGGATCTGCTCCAGCGGCACCTGCTCCTGCCGCTGGGCCACGTCCTCGCGGACGCCGGCCAAGATCTCTTCCAGTACGTTCTGCGGTCCGGAGTCCCGGTCGGCGGGTCCGCCTGCGCCCGCTTCCGCCTGATCGGATGTCACGTAATGACCTCCCTCTCCGGGTGCCTTCCGCCCGATGCTAGGTGGCGGCGCGCATCACCGACTGTCCGGGGTGCGACGCACACCACTACGTGGGCGCGGCATAATGCGCTGCCAGGACCCTGTCTCGTCGATCACAGGCGCCTCTGTGGCCCCGCCTGGCGGCCTGCACCGAATCGGCTGAACGGTGGATGGCCCATCCCGTTGACGTCGTCGTCACCGCGCGGAAACACGACTCGGGCAACATCTCATTCGGGCAAACTGGTTCACGGCGTCGGGGGCGCCGACCAGCCGACGAGCAGTTGTGGAGTTGACCATGGCCAGTGCAGTGAATGCGCAGACCAACGGCATCGTCGCACTCTCCCGCGCGGTGTGTTCCGTCGCCGTCGACCTCGTCGCCGGCGTCGAGCGGGTGGTGGTCGGCGACGGCAAGGTCCGCACGGCGCAGAGCAACGCGTGGGACGCCATCTGCGCGGACCGCGCGGCGCGCCAGGCCCGGGCGGACCTGGAGCGCCTGGTGGCCGACCTGCTGGCCTCCGGCCCGCCCGCCCGCAGCGGCCGGACCCGGGCCGTCGGGTCCGGCGTGGCCGGGACTCAGGTGGTCGGGTCGTCGCCGCGGTCGAGCGCGTCCCACGCCGCCCTGGTGTCCACGGGCGGCGTCACCGGCCGCTGACCGTCGGCTGCCCGGTCGCGCGGCCCTTCGGGCCCGGCCCGATCGGTGGCCCGGCCGTCGTTCGCCGCGTCGTCGTTTCGCTGCGCGTTGTCGTTTCGCTGCGCGTTGTCGTTTCGCTGCGCGTTGTCGCGATGTGCGCCATCCGGGGACTGCGGTGTGGCGCCCCGTTCGTACCGGGCGCCCATCGCCGGCCACAGGTGCCCGTGCCGGGCGGCCCACCAGCCCGCCAGGGTCACCAGGGCCCCGCCCAGCACACACGCCGCCGGGCCGAGCGTCGCGGCCGCCCCGGCCGCGCCCGCGTCCAGCGTCGCCCGTCCGGCGACCGCGGCGGCGGCCAGCCCCAGCCCGATCACCAGGAGCAACCCGCCGAGCAGGCGGCGGGCCGGGCCGCGGGTGGCCAGCAGGGCGCCCGCACCGGCGAGCGCGACCACGGCCAGCGCCACCAGCCAGGGCGCCTGTTGCGCACCGGTGTGCGCGGCGCGCAGCTCTGTCAGGCCCGGCCGCGGGGTGACCTGGACCGACCAGGTGCGGGTGGCGGCGTACAGGGCCAGGCCGGCGCCCGCCGCGCAGGCCACGGCCGCCGGGCCGAGCAGTCGTTGCGGGGCCATCAGCGGGCGGCACGCAGGGTCTCGGCGGACGCGATCGCGGACAGCACCGCGGCCGCCTTGTTCCGCGTCTCCTGCTCCTCGGCGGCCGGATCGGAGTCCGCCACGATCCCGGCGCCCGCCCCCACGTACGCGACGCCGTCACGCAGCAGCGCGGTCCGGATGGCGATGGCCATGTCCATGTCCCCGGCGAAGCCGAAGTAGCCGACCGTGCCGCCGTACAGGCCGCGGCGGGTCGGTTCCAGCCCGTCGATGATCTCCATGGCACGGACCTTCGGCGCCCCGGACAGGGTGCCCGCCGGGAACGTCGCGGCCAGCGCGTCGAACGCGCTGGAATCGGCGCGCAACTGCCCGACCACGGTCGAGACGATGTGCATGACATGGCTGTACCGCTCGATGCGGGCGAAGTCCGGCACCTCCACGGTGCCCGGAGTGCACACCCGGCCCAGGTCGTTGCGGCCCAGATCGACCAGCATGACGTGCTCGGCGCGTTCCTTCGGGTCGGCCAGCAGCTCCGCCGCGAGCGCGTTGTCCTGCTCCGGGGTGGCGCCACGCCAGCGGGTCCCCGCGATCGGGTGCAGCAGCGCCCGGCGGGTGCCGTCGGGCTCGGCGCTGACCTTCAGGTGCGCCTCGGGCGAGGACCCCACGATGTCGAAGTCGTCGAAGCGCAGCAGATACATGTACGGGCTGGGGTTGGTCGCCCGCAGCACCCGGTAGACGTCCAGCGGGTTGGCGTCCGTGGGCCGTTCGAAGCGCTGACCCACCACGATCTGGAAGCACTCCCCGGCCCGGATCGCCTCCTTGGCCTGCTCGACCGCCTTCTGGTACTCCCCCGCCGGGGTCCGGCTCACCGCCGCGCCGGGCGTGAGCCGGTCGACCGCGGAGATCATCGGCGGGGTGGGGCGGGACAGCGCCGTGGTCATCGCGTCCAGCCGGCCCACCGCGTGGTGGTACGCGGCCCGCCGTTCCCGCTCGTCCGCGTCGCCGGACAGCACCGCGTTGGCGACCAGGATCGCCGAGCCGTCGTGGTGGTCGAGCACCACCAGGTCGGTGGCCAGCATCATGCCCAGTTCGGGCACGGGCAGATCGTCGACCGCCAGGGACGGCAGCCGCTCGAAACGGCGGACCAGGTCGTAGCTGAGATAGCCGACCATGCCGCCGGTCAGCGGCGGCAGGCCCGCGTCGGCGTCCGCGTCCGGCGGTGCGGCCAGCGCCGCGACCGTCTCGCGCAGCGCCACCACCGGGTCGCCGTCGACCGGTACGCCCGCGGGCGGCTCACCGAGCCACGCCGCCTGACCGGCGCGCTCGACCAGCGTCGCCGCACTGCGCACCCCGATGAACGAGTACCGCGACCAGGCGGCCCCCTGCTCCGCCGACTCCAGCAGGAAGGTGCCCGGGCCACCGGCCAGCTTCGTGTACACGCCGACGGGGGTCTCGCCGTCGGCCAGCAGCCGCCGGACCACCGGGACGACCCGGCGGTGCGCGGCCCGCGCGACGAAACCGTCCTCGTCGGGAACGACCGCGCCACTGGTCACGCTGTGCCCCTCTCCGGCCCCGTCACGGGCAGGTCGTCCGTGAAGCAGGTGTGCGTGCCCGTGTGGCAGGCCGCGCCGACCTGATCCACCGTGAGCAGCAGCGCGTCGCCGTCGCAGTCCAGGGCGACGGAGCGCACGTACTGGTGGTGGCCGGAGGTGGCGCCCTTCACCCAGTACTCGCGGCGGCTGCGGGAGTAGTAGGTGGCCCGGCCGGTGGTCAGCGTGCGGTGCAGCGCCTCGTCGTCCATCCAGGCCAGCATCAGGACGTCGCCGCTGCCGTGCTCGCGCACGATCGCGGCCACCAGGCCGTCGGGCGTGCGCTTGAGGCGGGCGGCGATGGCCGGGTCCAGCGCGGAGTGCGGGGCGAGTTCAGGTACGGACACGTCAGCGATTGTCCCGCACGCGGCGACCACGCCCGCGCAGGCCGCCGACCGCCCACGATCCGGGCACCCGGACGCTTGCCGCTCGTCGATCGTTGATCACCACATGCCCCTCACCGACGGCCACCGCGAGCACCGACCGGTCCGGCACAGCCGGGACGGGCCCCGGCTGGTGTCCGCCCGGCCCTGGGTATGGGTGGTGCTGGTCGCGGTCCTGTTCTCGGCGGCCCAGCTCACCGCCGCGCCCGGCCGGTTCTACCCGGACTCGACGCAGTACCTGGCACAGACCCTCGACCTGCTCGGTGTCGGCCGCGCGGCGGGCCGGGAGCAGACCGTCCAGGCGTTCTGCGACGGCTATCGCCGGCCCCGCCTGGCGGCACACCTGCTCACCGGCGGCTCACCGCAGGCGGACCGGGCCGCCGACGACTGCCTGCGCACGCTGCACGCCGACAACCGGCTGGCCACCGGCAGCCGCTACGGCCCCGGGATCACCGTCCGCGGTGCGGCGATCCTGTCGCCCCGCTACGAGCGGATCTTCCTGTCCCGGCCCGGGGTCGCCGTGTTCTACGCCCCCGGCGTCGCCCTGCTCGGGCCCCGGATGGGCATGTGGTTCACCACGCTGATCTGGACACTGGCCGGCTCGGTGCTGGTCTTCCTGCTGCTGCGCGTGGTCGGCGTGACCGTGCCGCTGGCCGTCGCCGGCCAGGTGCTGTACCTGATCCTGCCGCAGCGCCACTGGACGATGGCGCCGCTGGCGGAGGGCATGACCCTGACCCTGGTCACGCTGGGGCTGCTCGGTGTCGCGTACACGATGACCCGCCGTACCCGTCCGGGGGTGGTCCTGATGGTCGCGGCCTTCGGCGGCGGCCTGGTGGTGAAGTACTCGCAGTTCCTGCTGTTCGCGGCGGCGCTGGCGGGGACCGCCGCGCTCGCCCTGGTGGCCGCGCGCCGGGCCGGGCGCCCGGCCCGGCCGCTGCTCGTGGTCATCGCCGTCTGCACGGCCGCCGCGATCGTCCTGTGGGCCGTGCCGGCGGCGCTGGGCTGGCCCGGCGGCGCGGAGAGCATGCAGGACCTGGCGACCGAGCACTTCCGGCGGCCGGACGTGCCCGACCCCGCCCTGTACTGGCTCAGAGCCAACGCCCGGTTCTGGATCCTCTGGGTCGCCGACCAGCTCCGCTCCCCACTCATGATCATCACGTGGGCGGTGGCCGCGTGGGGCGTCGTCCGGTCCCGCACCGTCGTCGGTTTCGCGATCTTCGCGGCCCTGCTGGCCGGGTTCGGCAACCAGGCCGGCCACCCCACCGCCAGCCAGGGCGACCGGCTCATTCTCCTCGCGTGGCTGCTGACCGTGTACGGACTGCCGCTGCTCCCGGCCGCCGGGCAACGGCCCGGCACCGCACCGCCGGCGGCCCGGCCGAGGACCGGCGCGGCCCCGGACGCCGCGCATATGCGGCAGCGCACGGGCTGACGGGTGGTCGGGCAGTGATCTCCGTCCGGGTGGCCGCACCGGGGATGTGCCGGGCGGTCCGGAACGGTACGGTCGGTGGGCGCCGCACCTCCCGGGTGCCCGCGCGCCGCCCGCAGCGCCGCTCTCCTGCGGGTCGCGTCCCCTCGCGACGGGAGTCTTTGATCCGATGGAGCCCACCTCCAGCCCCGAGAACGTTCCGCAGTCGCGCGGCGTGGCCCGTTTCTGGCCGTCGCACGGGATGCCCGCGCCCGGCCAGCGCACGCCCGCCTCGGAGGAGCCCGAGGGGGCCGGGCCGGACCTGGCGCCACACCCCGACCAGAACCTGCCGGGCGGTACGGCCCCCGGCCCGAATCTGCCCGGCGGTACGGCCCCCGGCCTGAATCTGCCCGGTCACCAGACCCCGGCCCTGGACCTGCCCGCCACCCCGATGCTGCCGACGCAGCCGCCCGGACCGGCCGACGACATCGAGGTGACCGGGCTGGGCGGCCGCCGCGGCCCCGAGGCCCTGCTCGGATCCGTCTCGGGCGCCCGCCCGTGGAGCGCCAACCAGGGCGGCTTCCCGGCGGTGGACGCCGACCGGACGTACCGCAACGGTGACTCGGGGGCGCACCCCGGCCCGGTGAACGGACGCGGCTCGTCGACCGGCGCGTCGGGGAGCGTCATGTCGTTCCCGCTCGGCCGCGCCGAGGCACCCCGGCCGCCGGTGAACGGTTCCGGCGAGAACCCGCCCCCGGCGTGGGCCGCGCCGACCTCCGGCGCCGCCGTCCCGCCCCCTCCTGCGGGTCTGCCGGGTGTCGGCATCCCACCGCTGCCACCGGGCGCCGCCGCCGGGCCCACGGTGGGGTCGGCCGCACCGCCGACCACGCCCGGCCCTGCCACGCCCGGCCTGCCCGCGGCCGCACCGCCGCCGCCCGGCCTGGACGCCTCCACGCTGCCCACCTCGGTGGCGTCGGCGCCCCTCGCCCCGGTCTCCGGCGCCGTGTCGGCCACGCCACCGGCGCCCCTGCTCCCCGCGCCGGCGGTCCCGGTCTCCGGCGCTCCGGTCTCCGGCGCCCCCGTGCCGGAGACGTCGCGGGCCTCGCGGCGGGTCCGTGACGATGACGAGGCCGTCGCGGGAGGCCGCCGTCCGAGCGGCCTGGGCACCGACGACGGGGTCGCCGGGCGACGGCGTGGCAACGACGGTGACGCGGCCAGCGGGCCGGACGGGCGTGCCGCCCTGCGGCCGGGTGACGTCCGCGAGACCGAGATCGCGTTCTGGGACGAGGCGGGTGCCGCGCACTTCCGCGCCGAGTGGCACGAGGTGAAGGCCGGATTCGTCGACGACCCGGTGGCGGCCCTCACCCGCGCCCACGACCTGCTCACCGAGGCCGTGCACGAACTCACCGAGTCGCTGCTGGCCGAGCGGGACGAGCTGGACCCGCTGCGGCACACGGCCGCGCCGGACACGGAGAGCATGCGCATGGCGATGCGCGGCTACCGGGAGTTCCTGGAGCGCATCCTGTCCCTCTGACGCCGCCCGGCCGCCCGGCACTCCGGGCGTGGACACCGCAATCGAGGCCCCGTGGACCGACCCGGTCCGCGGGGCCTCGTCGTGTCCCCGTCACCCGCCCGCATGATCACCGGAAATCGCCCCGGCCGGGGCGTTGACCCCGGTCGCGGAATTCATCTAGCGTTGAACTCAACGGTAGATGAATTCGAGACGATCAGGGAAGTCGAGGAGGCGTGATGGACAGCGCCATCGAGGTCAGCGACCTCGTGGTCGAGCGCGGCGGGCGCCGCGTACTGCACGGCATCACCTGCACGGTGCCCACCGGCACCGTGGCCGGCCTGCTCGGGCCGAGTGGCAGCGGCAAGACGACCCTGATCCGGGCCATCGTGGGTGTCCAGATCGTCAAGTCCGGCACGGTGACCGTGCTCGGCCAGCCCGCCGGCTCCGCCCCGCTGCGCCGCAGGGTCGGCTACGTCACCCAGGCCCCCAGCGTCTACGCCGACCTCTCCGTCCGGGAGAACGCGCGCTACTTCGCCGCCGTGTACGGCCTGCCCGCCGCCGACGCGGACCGCGCGATCGCCGACGTCGGCCTGACCGGCGCCGCCGGGCAGCTCGTGGCGAACCTCTCCGGCGGCCAGCGCAGCCGCGCCTCGCTGGCCTGCGCCATGCTCAGCAAGCCCGACGTGCTGGTGCTCGACGAGCCGACCGTCGGGCAGGACCCGGTGCTCCGGGTCGAGCTGTGGGCGCAGTTCCACGAGCTGGCCGCGCGGGGCACCACGCTGCTGGTCTCCAGCCACGTGATGGACGAGGCAGGGCGCTGCGACCGGCTGCTACTCATCCGCGAGGGCCGGCTGATCGCCGACGACACCCCGGCCGCCGTGCGTACGGCGGCGGGCACCGATGACCTGGAGGAGGCGTTCCTGCGCCTCATCCGCGAGCGCGAGAGCGCGGAGGTGACGGCATGAACCCGCGGATCACCGCGGCCACGGCGGCGCGGGCCCTGCGCCAGCTGCGGCACGACCGGCGTACGGTGGCCCTGCTCGTCGTGGTCCCGGCGCTGCTGCTGGGCCTGCTGTACTTCATGTACGAAGACGCCGGCCCGACCTTCGACCGAATCGCCCTGATCATGCTGGGCGTCTTCCCGTTCGTCACGATGTTCCTGGTCACCAGCATCGCCATGCTGCGCGAACGCACCACGGGCACCCTGGAGCGGCTGCTCACCACCCCGATGGGCAAAGTGGACCTGCTGTTCGGGTACGGCATCGCGTTCAGCCTGGCCGCGGCGGTGCAGGCGGCGGTCGCCGTGGGCGCGGCGTACGGGCTGCTGGGGCTCGACACCGTGGGCAGCCCATGGCTGGTGGTGCTCATCGCGATCCTCAACGCCGTGCTGGGCGTGGCGCTCGGGCTGCTGTGCAGTGCGTTCGCCCGTACCGAATTCCAGGCCGTGCAGTTCCTGCCCGTGGTCGTGGTCCCGCAGCTGCTGCTGTGCGGCCTGTTCGTGCCGCGCGGGCAGATGGCGGGCTGGCTGCAGGTGGTCAGCGACGTGATGCCCCTGTCGTACGCGGTCGAGGCACTGGGTCAGGTCGGTCTGCACGCCGCCGCCACCGCGACGATGTGGCACGACCTGCTGGTGGTGACCGGGGCGGCGGTGGCGGCGCTCGTGCTGGCCGCCGCGACCCTGCGGCGGCGCACCCCGTGAGTGGTGCGGCCGCCAAAGGCGCCAAGACGCGGCGCAGCGGGCGGCGGCCGGGCAATCAGGACACCCGGCAGTCCATTCTGGACGCCGCCCGCACCGCGTTCGCCGAGCGCGGCTTCGACCAGGCCTCGATCCGGTCGATCGCCGGGGATGCCGGGGTCGACCCGGCCCTGGTGCACCACTACTTCGGCACGAAGGAGAAGCTGTTCCTGGCGGCGATGAACTCGCCGATCAACCCCGCCGAGCTGGTGCCGCAGGCCCTGGCCGGGCCGCGCGAGCAGGCCGGTGAGCGGCTGGTCCGCCTGGTGCTGACGGTCTGGGACTCCCCGGCCGGTGGCGCCGCGGTGGCCCTGCTGCGCTCGGCGATGAGCAACGACTGGACCGCCCGGCTGATGCGCGAGTTCGTGGTGACCCAGATCCTGCGCCGGGCCGTGGTCGAGCTGGGCCTGGATCCGGCGCAGGCGCCGCTGCGGGCGGCGCTGGTCGCGACGCAGGTCGCCGGGCTGGCCGTGGTCCGCTACGTACTGAAGGTCGAGCCGGTGGCGAGCGCCCCGGCGGAGGAACTGGTCTCGGCGGTCGGGCCGACCGTGCAGCGGTACCTGACCGGGGAGCTGTAACGGAGTCAGGCCGTGCAGTGGCGGCAGAGCACGGGGTGCAGCAGGTGGGCCAGCTCGTGCCGGTCGGCGACCGGGGCGGGGAACGGCAGCCGGGCCAGCCGCGCCCCGGCGCGCACGACGAGGCCGTACCGGTCGAGGCGGACCACGCGCGGCTCGTCGCCCGGCTGGGCGGCCGCGCCGAGGCTGCGGTTCGCGTACGCGGCGACCTGCGCGACGTGGTGGTCGGCGAGGTCGGCCAGCAGGTCGAATTCGATGGCGCGCAGCGGGTCGGGGGCGGCCTCGGCGTACTCGTCGGAGTCCAGCTCGTGCAGTGCGCCGTGCCGCTCGTGGCGGATCTCGGCGACCTCCATCCGGTGCAGCATCTGGGCCCCGCCGACGTCGAGCAGGTCGCCCGTGGCGTCGGTGTCGGCGTAGTCGAGGGCGGCCGCGCGGGCCTCGGCGCCCGCCAGGGCGCGGGCCCAGCCGACCACCCAGACCCGGCCGAGCGAGGGGGCGCCCGCGATCGGCGGCACGTCCTTGACGTCGAGCACCATCGCGGTGTCGTCGGTGCCGTCGGCCGGGTGCAGGGCGGCGGCCAGCGCACCGTCGCGCGGGCTGAGCAGCAGGACGTTGCCGCGCGCGTCGGTCACGTGGCGCACCGGCAGGGCGCCGGGATGGCCGGAGACGTGCGCGGTCGCGGGCAGGTGGCCCGCGACGATCGTCCGGGCGACCTCGGCGGGGCTGGGATGCATGGAGGTACCTCCGGGTGGGGGGCCGTGGCGCTGGTTAGGCTCACCTTAGTAAGGTGAGCCTAACCGTCACAACCCTCGATCGGAGCGAGTACGACGTGAACACCTCCCGTCCCAAGGTCCGGCTGTCCCGCGCCCTCGGCATCCCGCTGACCCGCAAGTGCGTCAAGTACTTCGAGCGGCGCCCGTTCCCGCCGGGCGTGCACGGGCGGGCGCGGCGCAAGACCTCCGACTATCAGGTGCGGCTGCTGGAGAAGCAGCGGCTGCGCCACCAGTACAACGTCAGCGAGTCGCAGCTGCGCCGGGCGTACGACGACGCGCACAAGGGCACCGGCAAGACCGGCGAGACCATGGTCGTCCTGCTCGAACGGCGGCTCGACGCCACGGTGCAGCGCGCCGGGCTGGCCCGGACCATCTACCAGGCCCGCCAGCTCGTCGCCCACGGCCACTTCACGGTGGACGGCCGCAAGGTGGACCGGCCGTCGTACCGGCTGAAGCCCGGCCAGGTCGTCGCCGTACGCCAGAGCAGCCACACCAAGCCGCCGTTCCAGGTGGCCGCGGCCGGCGCGCACCTGGACGGGCCGACCGCGCCGTACCTGTCGACCGACCTGGCGAACCTGACCACCACCGTGCTGCGCGAGCCGCTGCGCAGCGAGATCCCGGTGGTCTGCGACGAGCAGCTCGTGGTGGAGTTCTACGCCCGCTGAGCGGTCAGCGGGTCTGCTCCAGCCAGCTGGCGTACAGCTTGGCGTAGATCGAGTCCTGGTCCTCCAGCAGACGGGCGTGCGGGCCGCGCTGCACGACGCGGCCCGCGTCCACCACGATCACCTCGTCGGCACCCTCCGCCGTGGACAGCCGGTGCGCGATCGCCACGGTCGTCCGGCCCCGGGTCACCGCGTCGAGGGCCTTCTGCAGCCGCACCTCGGTGGCCGGGTCCACGGCGCTGGTGGCCTCGTCGAGCACCAGCAGATCCGGGTCGGCCACGTACGCCCGGACCAGCGCGACGAGCTGGCGCTCCCCCACGCTCAGCGCCTCCCCGCGCTCACCGACCGCGGTCTTCAGCCCGTCCGGCAGCCCGCCCAGCCAGTCGTCGAGCCCCAGCTCCACGAACGCCCGGTCCAGCTCCACGTCGGTCAGCTCCGGCCGGGCGAACCGGATGTTCTCCGCCACCGTGGCGTCGAACAGGAACCCGTCCTGCGGCACCATCACCACCCGCGACCGCAGCGACGCGAACCGCACAGAGGTCAGCGGCGTGCCGGACAGCCGGACCTCGCCAGCGACGGGATCCATGAGCCGGGTCAGCAGCTTCGCGAACGTCGTCTTGCCGCTGCCGGTCTCCCCCACCACGGCCACCCGGGTCCGCGGGGCGATCTCCAGATCCACGTCGGCCAGCACGACCGGGCCGCCCGGATAGCGGAACGAGACGTCCGCGAAGCGCACCGACAGCGGGCCCTCCGGCAGCGCGACACCCACCTCGTCCGGGTCGGCCACATCGGGGTCGAGGTCGAGGACGTCCAGCACCCGGCGCCAGCCCGCCACCGCGTTCTGCGCCTCGTTGAGCACCTCGGTGGCGATCTGCACGGGCTGGATGAACAGCGTCACCAGGAACAGGAACGCGGTCAGCTGCCCCACGGTCAGCTCGCCGCCGACACCGAGCACCACACCGACCACCACCACGCCGCTCAGCGCCAACCCGGCCGCCAGCTCACCGGCGGAGAAGCCGAGGACGCTGGTCCGCATGGCGCGCTGCTGCGCCGTACGCAGATCGCCGATGGACCGGTCCAGGCGGCGCTCGGTGCGCCCGGCCACCCCGTACGCCCGGATGACTGTCGCACCGACCACGCTCTCGGCAATCACGCCGAGCATCGCGCCGGTGCGCTCCCGCACGATCGAGTACGCGGTGGCCAGCCGCCGCTGGAACAGCCGGATGATGATCACGGCCGGGATGAACGAGGCGTACACGACGGCGGTCAGCTGCCACGAGTAGATCAGCATCACCACCGTGGTGACCACGAGCTGGCCCGAGGAGAGCAGCAGCATGATGCCGCCGGTCTGCAGGAACTGGGTGATCTGGTCGACGTCGCCGGTGACCCGGGAGACCAGCGATCCGCGCCGTTCCGCCTGCTGGTGCAGCATCGACAGATCGTGGATGTGCCGGAACGTGCGCGCCCGCAGCGAGGCCAGGGCCGTCTCGCTGACCGTGAACAACCGCCGGGTCATCAGATAGCCGCAGGTCGTCGACACCGTCAGGGCCGCCAGCGTGATCACCACGACGGTCAGGACCACACCCGGGTCCGGGCCGCCCGCGGCGCGGATGCCCCGGTCGATACCCTGCTGGACCGCGATGGGTACGGCCACCCGCCCGATCATCGCCACCACGGCCAGGGCGATCGTGCCGGCCAGCCCGGGACGCAACTCCGGCGACAGGGCGATCCCCCGTCGTACCGTGGCGAACGCCCCCTCCGTGCGCTCGCTCCCGCTGCGCTCGCTCATGCGGCGACCTCGTCGTCGACGGCGCCGCGGTCGGCCTCGGCCTGCTCGTAGGCGGTGACCAGGTCCCGGTAGCCGGGGGCGGACGCCATCAGCTCGGCGTGCGTGCCGGTCGCGGCGACCCGGCCCTGCTCCAGGTAGACGACCTGGTCGGCCAGCGCGATCGTGGCCCGCCGGTACGCGACCACCAGGATCGAGGTGCCGGCGTCGCCGCGCCGCAGCGACGCGAGGATCGCGGCCTCGACCCGCGGGTCCACCGCGCTGGTCGCGTCGTCGAGCACGAGCAGCCGGGGCCGCCCGGCCAGCGCCCGGGCCAGGGTGAGCCGCTGCCGCTGACCGCCCGACAGCGACGTGCCGCGCTCGCCGACCGCGGTGTCCAGGCTCGCGGGCAGGCGGGCCACGAAGCCGTCGGCCTGGGCCAGGCGCAGCGCCGCGTGCACGGCGGCGTCGTCGATGCCCGCGCGATCCAGGGTCACGTTGCCCCGGATGGTGTCGTCGAAGACGAACGGGATCTGCGGCACCAGCGCCGTGGTCGCCGCCAGTGCTTCCGCGGACAGGTCGGGCAGCGCGACGCCGTCCACCCGGACGTCGCCGGCGGCGGGGTCGACCAGGCGCGCCGCCAGCGCGGTGATCGTCGACTTGCCCGCACCGGTCGCGCCGACCAGCGCCACCGTGCTGCCGGGGGCCACGGTGAAGCTGACGTCGTGCAGGACGTCCGGGCCGTCGGCGTACCCGAACCGG
The DNA here is from genome assembly GCF_047159485.1 of Krasilnikovia sp. MM14-A1004. Classification (GTDB taxonomy): domain Bacteria; phylum Actinomycetota; class Actinomycetes; order Mycobacteriales; family Micromonosporaceae; genus Actinoplanes. The sequence goes on from NZ_AP038773.1 coordinate 4,885,580, forward strand.
ATCCGGTCGAACTCCAGCGCGGCCGGACCGGACCCGGCCGGCGCGGCGGTCCCGTACGCGAGGTCGCCGTCCGCGGCCAGAACGGCCTGGACCCGCTCCCAGCCGGCGACGCTGCGCGGCAGCTCCGCCACCACCCAGCCGATGGCCCGCACCGGGAACGCCAGCACGGTGAACAGGAAAGCGACGCTGATCAGCTGGGCGACGCTGATGGCGCCGGTCTCCAGCCGCCACGCGCCCAGCAGCAGCACCACGAGCGTGCCGACGCTGGGCAGGCTGTCCAGCAACGGGTCGAACGCCCCCCGCAGCCGCCCCACCGCGATGAGCGCGTCGCGCAGCTCCGCGACGAACACCCCGAAGCGCTGCGACTCGTCCGCCTCGCGGCCCATCGTCTTGACCACCAGCGCACCGTCGAAGCTCTCGTGGGCCACCGCGCTGACCTTGGCGCGCAACTGCTGGGCGCGGATCTGCCGGGGCGACATCCGGCGCGAATACACCAGGTTGAGGCCGAACAGGGCAGGGAACAGCGTCACCCCGACCATGGCCAGCACCCAGTCCGTGAGGAACAACGCGATCACCGCGACGACGACCATGACGATCGTGCCGACCGCGAACGGCAGGGGCGCGATCGGCACGAACGCCGCCTCGACGTCGGAGTTCGCGTTCGACAGCAGGGTGCCGGTGGCGTGCCGCTGATGCCACGACGGCGGCAGCGACAGGTACCGGCTGGTGACCGCGCGGCGGTACCGGGCCTGCAGCCGGAACTGCATGAACCCGGCGCCCAGGCGGCGGGCGAAGATGGTCGCCACCCGCAGCACGCTCATCGCCAGGAAGACCGCCGCGACGGCGGCCAGCGCCGCCGGCTCCACCCGGTGCTGCGCGTACGCGGGCACCACGACGTGGCCGATGACCGCGCCGACGACGTACGAGTTGGCGATGACGAGCAGCCCGAACATGCTGCCGCCGACGGCACCCACGGTGAACAGGCGCGGTTCGATACGGATCGCGTGACCGAGCACGCGCAGCCCCCGACCCAGGACGTCCCGGCTGGCCCTCGCGGTCACATCGCCACCCTCCGCGTAAGTCATGGACGGGTCACCCCGGCCTTACCGCTCCATCCTGCCGAACCAGGCCCCACCGCCCCACTGGATTCCGGGTGTGTCCGCGCACACATCGATGCGACGGTACGGGATCCCGCCATACGATCTGTCGCATGAGCGACTACGCACGCCGGGAACGCGCGGCCGTGGCGGATCTGCTGCTGGCGACCGGTCCGGACGCGCCGACCCTGTGCGCCGGGTGGACGACCCGCGACCTCGCCGCCCACCTGGTCATCCGGGACCGGCGCCCGGACGCTTCCGCGGGCATCGTGCTGCCCCGGTTCGCCGCCTACACCGAGCGGATCCGCACGGCCAAGGCCGCCGAGCCGTACGAGCGGGTGGTCGAGGAGGTGCGCACGCCGCCGTGGTGGAGCCCGGTCAGCAACCCGCTCACCGACGAGCTGACCAACACCGTCGAGTTCTTCATCCACCACGAGGACATCCGCCGGGGCGGGCCGGACTGGGCGCCGCGCAGCCTCGACGCGGGCGAGGCGCGGGCGTTGTGGCGGGCCGCGAGGTTCAACGCCCGGCTGCGGCTGCGCCGGATGCGCTCGGCCGTCCTGGTGCGCGCCGACGGCTTCGGTGAGCAGCGGGTCGGCGCGCCGGACGCGGGCAGCCCGGCGGTGGTGCTCAGCGGCGAGCCGGGTGAGCTGCTGCTGTTCCTGTCCGGCCGGCAGCGGGCCACCCGGGTGCAGATCGAGGGCCCTGCGGCGATCAAGGACAAGCTGCGGACCGCCGCGTTCGGCATGTGACGGGCCGGCGGCCCCGGTTCAGTCGTCGCTGCGTTCGGACAGCACGGGACGCCCGGCGGAGCAGGTGACGCGGACGCGGACCCGGTCGTGCTCGTCCGCGGTGCCCCGGAACTCCCCTTCCGCCTGCGCCCGCGGCCCCTGGTCGCGCTCGTGCACCGCGTACCCGCTCAGCGGCGACATCGCGACGATCTCGGCGCGGCCCGCCTCGCAGCGGGCGACCACCGTGCCGCCGCGGGTGCGGAACGAGCGGGCCGTCGCCGTCGGCGCCGGAGCGGCCGACGTGGTCGGCGCTACCGGAACCCGTGGGGGCGCGGATGCCGTGGCTGACGGGTCCGCGGCGGACGGATCCTGGCCGGGCGCGGTCTCGCCAGCGGACGAGACCTCGGGTGAGACGGTGGACGGGACTGATGACAAGGCACTGGGCACCCCCCGGGCAGCCAAGGTCTGGGCCACTTCGGCTTCTGAGCGTGGACGTCCCGCCTCGGAGGTGAGGCCGTCGCCGATCACCCGCACGGCTCCCAGCCCGATGAGCACGGCCAGTACGGCCGCGCCGAGCCAGCCGGCGGTCACGAGCAGGGTACGTCGGGTCACTCACCGATGATGCCCGCCGGCACGCTAAGACGGGGCCTGCCGAGCGCTAAGGGAGGGTTAACGCGCCTGGTGGCGGGCGGTGCGCGGGTTACCGTGCAGCGGTGGCCCACCTGCTGCTGATCGAGGACGACCCGGCGATCCGTACCCATCTGCTGCGCGCGCTGCGCGAGCGCGGCCACGCCGTCGCCGCCTCGGGCACGGCCATGGACGGGCTGCAGACCGCCCTGGCCGAACGCCCCGACCTGGTCGTGCTCGACCTGGGCCTGCCCGACCTGGACGGGCGCGAGCTGCTGCGCATGCTGCGGGCGGTCAGCCCGGTCCCCGTCATCGTGGCCACCGCCCGCGACGACGAGACAGAGATCGTCCAGGTGCTGGACTCGGGCGCGGACGACTACGTGGTGAAGCCGTTCACCGCGGCGCAGCTCGACGCCCGGATCCGGGCGGTGCTGCGCCGCGGCGCCGGGGACCGCCCCGAGCAGGCCGCGCTCACGGTCGGGGGCTTGAGCATCGACGCCGGCGCCCGGACCGCCTCGCTGGACGGCGCCCCGCTCGACCTCACCCCGCGCGAGTTCGACCTGCTGCACCACCTGGCCAGCCGCGCCGGGCAGGTGGTCACCAAGCGGGAGCTGCTGGCCGAGGTGTGGCAGGTGCCGTACGGCGGCGCCGACAAGACCGTCGACGTGCACCTGTCGTGGCTGCGCCGCAAGCTCGGCGAGACCGCGCAGGCGCCGCGCTACCTGCACACCGTCCGGGGGGTCGGCGTGCGGTTGAGCGAGCCGGCGTGAGGCGCCGGCTCACCCTGCTGGTCGCCGCCACCACATGCCTGGTGCTGCTGGCCTTCCTGGTGCCGCTGGCGCTGCTGATCCGCCAGGTCGCGGCGGACCGGGCGGTCAGCGGCGCCGACGACGTGGTGCGGGCGATCGTGCCGCTGGTGGGCACCAGCGACTCGACCCAGCTGGAACTGTCGCTGAGCGGGGTGTCCGTGCCGGTCACCGTGTACCTGCCGGACGGGCGGGTGCTGGGGGCCCCGGCGGAGGAGACCGCGGCGGTGCGGCTGGCGCAGGAGGACGGGCAGTCGTTCACGGTCGACGGCCCGGCGGGCCGGGAGATCGTCGTGCCGGTGGTCACCGCGCAGGGCACGGCCGTGGTGCGCACCGTGGTGCCGCGCGCGGAACTGACCCGCGGGGTGACCAAGGCGTGGCTGGTGCTGGCCGGGCTCGGCGCCGCCCTCGTCCTGCTGGGGCTGCTGGTCGCGGACCGGCTGGCCCGTACCCTGGTGAAGCCGATCGCGGAGCTGTCCGCGGTCTCGCACCGCCTGGCCCGCGCGGAGCTGTCCGCCCGGGCGTCGCCCGCCGGGCCGCCCGAGCTGCGCGAGGTGGCCGGGGCCCTGAACCACCTGGCGGGACGCATCCAGGACCTGCTGCGCCAGGAGCGCGAGCAGGTCGCGGACCTGTCGCACCGGCTGCGCACGCCGCTGACCGCGCTGCGGCTGGAGGCCGAGTCGCTGCGCGACCCGGACGACGCGGGCCGGGTCGCGGCCGCCGCGGACGCCATCGAGCGGGCGGTCACCGCGGTCATCCGGGAGGCCCGGCACCGCGGCGCGCAGCGCCCGCGGACCGGCTGCGACGCGACCGCGGTGGTCGCCGACCGGGTCGCCTTCTGGTCCGTTCTGGCCGAGGACACCGATCGAGGGGTACGCCGTGAGCTGCCCGCCACGCCGCTGCCGGTGGCGGTCCCGGCCGACGACCTCGCGGCGGCGCTCGATGCCCTGCTGGGCAACGTGTTCGCGCACACCCCGGACGGCACCGACTTCGGCGTGTTCCTGGCCGCGCGGCCGGGCGGCGGCGCGGTGCTGACCGTGTCGGACGCCGGTCCCGGGTTCGCGCAGTCGGCGCTGCGCCGCGGGGCGTCCGGGTCCGGCTCGACCGGCCTCGGCATGGACATCGCCCGGCAGGCCGCCGAGGCCGGCGGCGGGTCGCTGCGCGTCGAAGCGAGTCGCGGCGGCGGTGCCCGGGTCGTCCTGGAGCTGGCGCCACACGTGCCTGGCAGCGATGGCGGCAGGACGACACGTCGCGTAGACTGAATCAGAAAATCCGATCATGATTCAGGCTGAGTCTACGGAGGCTCTTGGGGGCGAGGGATCATGACCAGCACTCACCTCGGCACGTTGATCGAACAGGCCCGCGCCTCTGCCGGCCTGAGCCAGCGCGCACTCGCCGATGCCACCGGCATTTCTCAATCCACTCTGTCGCGGATCATCACCGGCGAACGCGCACCGAAGCTGCCGGAGATCGTGGCAGTCGCCTGGGCGACCGGGCACACGGTCGCCCAGCTCACTGGGGCCAGCTCTGTGGCCGACAGGGTCCAGTTCGCGGCACGGGCCACCAACGGTTCCGGGATGGCAGACATGCACCAAGCCCTTCTGCACTTCATGGAACTGAACGACTACCTGGACGAACAGGCCATCTCGACGACGATCTGACGGCGGTAACGACCCGTGCATTGCGAGGCTGAAGGGCGGGCCGCCGCCGAGCGGTTCCGTCATGATCATCACTTGGGCGTGCAGCCCCTGGGCGACCTCGTCGCTCTCATCGAACAATCTGCCGACATCGACGTCGCCGTGCTCGACGCAGGGCCCGACGAGCACGGCCTGACGATGCGTGATCCCCAGCGTGGCGCCGTGTTCATCGGTGTCGCGCGGACGCACCGACCCATGCGGCAGCGCAGCACTCTCGCCCATGAACTCGGGCACGTCGTTCTCGGCGACTGGGTCGACAGCGACGCCGCCGACCGGAGCCAGCGGCCCCCTGCCGAGATCCGCGCCGATGTCTTCGCTCGACACCTGCTGCTGCCGATCGATGGCCTTCGCGGATTCCTCGGTGATCCGCGGGCCATTACGTTGGCCACACTGTCCACAGTGGTGCAACGGTTTCTAGTGTCACCCTCGATCGCCGCCATCGCACTCGAGCAGGCTGGCTACATCGGCAAGGCGGTCAAGCGTGAGTGGATGACCACGTCCGCTCTCCGACTGGCTGTGCAATTCGGCTGGGGCGACCAGTACCGTGCGCTCCAAGCCGACTCGGATCGACGAAGGGCACCTCAGCGTCTGCTGGCCCGAACGATCCACGGCTATGTGGACGGTGTGCTCTCGGCACAGGTCATCGCAAACCTGAGAGGTGTTTCGCTGACAGGTGCCGTGGCCGAGCTCCGGGAAGCCGGGATCGTTCCCACCCCACAGGTTGTCACCTGGGTGGATCCCGACGAGCTGCCCGAGGCACATGTGGACCTCACCGACCTGGATGTCGACCTCCGCGCCACTGCCGAACCTTCCGATACGGCGGCGGAGCCGGAAGGCAGATGAGCCAGCGACCCGTCATCGACGCCGGCCCCAGCCTGAACTTCTTGTCGATCAATAAGGAACGCCTGCTCATCGGCGTGCTCGGCGCCCTGAGCGCCCCGGAAGTCGTCGAGGCAGAGGTGCTACGCAGGTCAGCCCGGGATCCCCGTTTCCGCGCAGCGGCTTCGACCTGGCGAAAGTTGACTCCGAAATGGATTCGGATCCTTCCGGATCACCCGACAGTCGAGCTCGCGCAGGTCGTCCACAGGATCACCCAGCAGCCCATGAGCGAACGACTGAAGCGGCCCAGAGATCTGGGGGAGACGATGGTGATCGCCCACGCGGTCGTGGCCGCCGAAGCAGGCGCCGATGTTGTGGTGTTGATCGACGATGGACAGGGAGCCAGAACCGCCATGCTCGAGATTCGTCGGCTGGATCGGCTCCGAACCCACCACAGCACGGTCGGGTCGATCAGGTTGGCGAGCACCCTGACGGTCCTGGAACGCGCGGTCGGCACCCAGCACCTCCGGACCAGGGCCGAGATGCGCGACATCTACCAGCGCCTGCGCGGTCTTGACGACGGCCTGCCACCCATCGAAAAGACGAATCTCCTCAGCACGCTGCGTTGGCCGACCGGCCCGTAGCCTCGGCGGGAGAAATCACGGTTGTGCGGCCCCGTCCGCGGAATTTCAGGCGGTGGCCATCAGGGCGCCCCGGCGCAGCAGGGCGTCGAACTCGGGCGGAGGCACCGGCTCGCTGAACAGGTAACCCTGGATGGCGTGGCAGTCGGCGGCGCGCAGCGCGTGCCAGTCGTCCACCTCCTCGACGCCTTCGGCCACGACCGTCATGGTCAGCGAACGGGCCAGCCACAGCACCGCGGAGATGATGGAGGACTTGCGCGCGTCGGCGGCCAGGCCGGTGACGAACGAGCGGTCGAGCTTCACCACGTCCGCCGGGACGGACTGCAGCCAGGTCAGCGAGCTGTAGCCGGTGCCGAAGTCGTCCAGGGCGATCCGTACGCCCAGTGCCTTGATCGCCGTCAGCCGTTCCTGCAGATCGGCGGAGTTGACCAGCAGGGCCGTCTCGGTGATCTCCAACACCAGCTGGGCCGGGTCGACCGTCGGCACCCGGGCCAGCAGCTCCGCGAGCATCGGGACGAACCCGGTCTCGGCGAGCTGCCGGGGGCTGACGTTGACCGACACGTAACCCAGCTCGCCGCGCCACGCCGTCAGGTGCCGCAGCGCCGAGGTCAGTACGTGCTCGCCGAGCGGCACCACCAGGCCGGTCTCCTCCGCGGCGCCGATGAAGTGTCCCGGCGCGAGGATCTCGTCCTCCGGCGTACGCAGCCGGACCAGCGCCTCGGCGCCCAGGATGCGCCCGTCGGCCGCCGAGACGATCGGCTGGAACCAGACCGGCAGACTCGTCTCCCGGTCGCCCTCGAGCGCCGCCCGCAGCCGGGACTCGGCCAGCAGATGCTGCTGAACGGTGACCCGCATCTGGTCGGTGAAGACCTCGATCCGGTTGCCGCCGGCGCGCTTGGCGGCGTACATGGCGGTGTCCGCGTCGAGGATCACCTGGTCGGCCCGGCCGGCGCCCCGCGCCGTGGCCAGCCCGATGCTGGCGTCGACCTGCACGTGGCCGCCGGGAATCGGCAACGGCTCGGCGATCGCCGCGAGGATGTCCGCACCCACGTGGGCGCCGGTCGCGACCGGGGCGCGCAGTGCGACCACGAACTCGTCGCCGCCGAGGCGCGCCAGCAGCGACCCGGCCGGTACGCATTCCTGCAGCCGGGCGGCCAGGGCACGCAGGACGTTGTCGCCGGTGCCGTGGCCCGAGCCGTCGTTGATCGACTTGAACCGGTCGACGTCCAGGTAGAGCACGCAGACCGTCTCCGGGTCGTCGCCCAGCAGCGCCGCCACGTCGTGTTCGAACGCCTGCCGGGACAGCAGCCCGGTCAGCGGGTCCTGCCGGACCTGCCGGCGCAGCGCCGCCTCGTGCTCGCGATCGCGGGTGACGTCGCGGCAGTGGACAAACAGCAGCCGCAGCGTGCCCCAGCGGTCACGCAGGCCGGTGCTGTGGACCTCGACCCAGATCTCGGCGCCGTCGGTCTCCCGGCGGTAGTGCCTGATCAGCGTGACCGGCTCGGTGCGCTGGGCCAGATCGTCGAAGAGCGGAGTGGCGGCGTCCTCGAGGGGCGTCAAGGGCAGGTCGCGGACGGCGAATCCGGGCGGCAGTTCGTCGGGCAGTCCCAGCCAGGCGCGGTACGCCGAGTTGGTGCGTACCAGCCGTCCGTCCGGCGAGAGCATCGCCATGGGCAGCGGAGTCTGGTCGAACGCCACGCTGAGCTGGGCCTGGCTGGCGTCGAGGTTGTCCTGGGCCCGGGCCTCCTCGGCCTCGGCGAGCCGCCACTGGATCACCTGGAAGGTGGCGGCCAGCAGCACCGCGAGACCGTGCAGCAGCGCCCACAGCCACGGGTGCACCATCGCGCTGTGGTGGTCGTACGTGCGGTCGCTGACGATCGTCCCGAACACCGCGTGGTGCAGTGTCGTGGCGATCAGGAAGATCCCGAACGGTGTCCAGTCGCGGTACAGCGCCAGCGCCGGGACGGCGACGAAGAACGCGAAATGGGCCTCGGTGAGCCCGTGGGTCATGGCGACGAATCCGCCGCAGGCGACGGTGAACCCGAGCGCCACGAAGATCGAGGGCAGCCGCCGCGGCGGCAGTGTGGCGGCGGCCACCAGGCAGGGCAGGATGAGCAGGACGCTGACCAGCCAGGAGCGGCCCAGCCCGTCCTGCAACGCGCCGAACGCGGTCAGGACGACGACGCAGGCCGCCAGCAACGCGGTCAGGAGGCGGTGCCGGCCCGCCCAGTCCTCGTCACGGAGTCCACCTCCGGCGGGTATCCAACCCCGCAGCGCCGTCAGCCCGATCCCCACGTGCGGAGATATCGGTCGTCCCGGGGCCCGTCTGAGCATCTGATCGTCCCGTTCGGGACCTTGGACCTGTGACGAATCCCGGCCGGCCCGGACCTACCGGGGTGACACCAGCCGGTGCGCGATGTCGCGGGCGACAGCGGTGACCTGTTCGTCGGTGGCGTCCAGCCCCTGGGCGGCGAACACGGTGGTGTTGATGCTGAGCAGCGCGACCCGGATGCGCAGGGCCTCCTCGGCGGTGGCGTCCGGGCCGGTGACGACCTCGAACAGGGTGCGCAGCCGCTCGAACGCGTTCTCCTTGCCGGGGTGCAGGTCCTTGACGACGTGCTGGTTGGCGAGGGCGAACTGCATGGCCTGCCGGCCGTGCTCGGCGCTCAGCCGCAGCAGCCGGTCGATGATCTCGGCGCGCAGGTGCTCCCCGGGGGGCTGGGCCGTCGCCCAGGCGACCAGGTCGTCCAGCGCGGCCAGGTAGTCGCCGAACAGGGACCGGACGATGTCTTCCTTGCTGCGGAAGTGGTAGTACAGGGCGGCCTTGGTGACGCCCAGGCGCTCGGCGATCTCTCGCAGCGAGGTGGCCTCGTAGCCCCGCTCGGTGAACAACTCCAGCGCCACCCGCCGGATGTCGGCCCTGGTGTCACCGTGCCGTGCGGCCATGCCTCTCATCTCCCTGCGCCTGCGTTAACCAGCCGGGCGTACCCGCCGGATTGTGCTCATCTTAGTTGCTGACTTGCCGACCGGTAAGGTACAACTTACCGGTCGGCAAGTAAACGAGCCAGATAAGTCCCCTCGCCGACCGGCAACGCGATCGTCGAAAGAAGGCAAGCACTGTGACGTCCAAAGCAGCGGACACCACCCCGATGGCGCCACCGAGGTTCAGCCACCGCGAGATCATGGCGACCATGGCCGGGCTGGCCATCGCCATGCTGCTGGCCATGCTGGACAACATGATCGTGGCGCCGGCCCTGCCCACGATCGTCGGCGACCTGGGCGGCCTCAACCACCTGGCCTGGGTGACCACCGGCTACATCCTCGCCTCCACCGTCGCCACCCCGATCTGGGGCAAGCTCGGTGACCTGCTCGGGCGCCGCTCGACCTTCATCGCCTCCATCGCGATCTTCCTGATCGGCTCCGCGCTGTGCGGCATGTCGCAGAACATGGCCGAGCTGGTCGGGTTCCGCGCGCTGCAGGGCCTGGGCGCCGGCGGCCTCATGGTCGGCGTCATGGCGGTCCTCGCCGAAATCGTGCCGCCCCGCGACCGGGGCAAGTACCAGGGCGTGATGATGGCCGTCATGCCGGCCGCCATGATCGGCGGTCCGCTCGTCGGCGGTTTCATCACCGACCACCTCAGCTGGCGCTGGGCCTTCTACGTCAACCTGCCGCTCGGCGTGATCGCGCTGGCCGTGTGCTGGTTCACGCTGGCCAAGCTGCCCCGCGGCACCGGCAAGGCGCGGATCGACTGGACCGGGGCGGCGCTGCTGAGCACCTGGATCACCGCGCTGGTCCTGATCACCAGCTGGGGCGGCACCGAGTACGACTGGAGCTCCCCGCAGATCCTCGGCCTGGCCGCGCTGACCGTGGTGGCCTTCGTCGCGTTCGTGATCGTCGAGCAGCGCGCGGCCGAGCCGATCATGCCGCTGACGGTGTTCCGCAACCGCAACTTCGCCCTCGCGGGTGCGCTCAGCTTCATCGTCGGGTTCGCGATGTTCGGCGGGATGACCTTCCTGCCCCAGTTCCAGCAGTTCGTGCAGGGTGCGTCGGCCACCAACAGCGGCCTGCTGCTCATGCCGATGATGATCGCCATGATGGTGACCTCGCTGGCCGGCGGCGCCCTGATCAGCCGGACCGGCCGTTACCGCGTCCTGCCGATCGCCGGCACCGTCCTGATGGCGGCCGGGCTGGCCCTGTTCGCCAGCATGAGCACCGACACCACCAAGATCGTCACGTCGCTCTACATGGTCGTGCTCGGCCTGGGCATGGGCTGCCTCATGCAGACCACCATGCTGATCGCGCAGAACAGCGCGCCCCTGAAGGACGTCGGCGCGGCCACCGGCGCCGCCACCTTCCTGCGCAACATGGGTGGCTCGCTGGGCGTCTCCATCCTGGGCTCGCTGTACGCCCACACGCTCACCAACTCCATCACCGCGCACGCCGGCGCGGCCGCCAGTGCCGGCTCGGCCTCCGCGTCGCGGATGACCCCCGAGTTGCTGCGCAGCCTGCCCGAGGCCGCCCGGCACCTGTTCCAGCAGGCGGTCACGGACGGTGTGGGCGCCGTCTTCACCTGGGCCGCCGTCGTGGCGGCCGCGGGCCTGCTGGTCGCCCTGGCCATCCGGCACGTGCCGCTGCGCGGCTTCGCCAAGGACCAGCCGCCGGCCCCCGCCGAGGCGACCGACGACCTCGCGCTGGAGGCGACCGCGGGCGTCTGACGTCCGCCGGATCCCACCGTCGCAGGCCGCACCGGGCCGGTCCCCCGTGGACCGGCCCGGTGTTCGTCGTTTCGGCTGGTACTCGTCCGTGAGTGCGTCACCGAAGCATGGTCGGCCTGTCCGAATCGTGGGTGTTCTCCCCCGGATGCGTGATGGCTTAGCGCGCGCTTAACGATCACACAGCGCGCCGATAGCCCCCGGTGCACGACTGTGCTTGCTGTCCGACGGTCATCAGCACCGTCATCAGCACCGGAGGAACAAACGATGATTTCGATTCGTACCGCTGGCACTCTTGCCGCCGGGGTGGCCGCCGCGCTCGCTCTGGGCGGCACCGCGCTCGCCGCGTCCGGCGCCGACGACTCCGCCGCGCACGTGGCCGCCGACGACAAGGGCGGCGACCGTGCCGTGCCGATGCTGCCCAACGGCGACCCGGTGCGGTCGTCGGACGACTCGACCTCGGCGCCGACCTCCGCTCCGGCCGCGCCGACCGCGGCTGGTGCGGTGAGCATCGACGCGGCCCGCACGATCGCGCTGCGGGCGGCGGGCGGCGGCCGGGTCACCGACATCGAGGCCGAGACCGAGCACGGCCGCGCGGTCTGGGACGTCGACGTGGTGGTCGGCGGGGTCCGGCACGACATCGACGTGGACCGGGCGACCGGCGCCGTCCTGCGGCACCGCGTCAAGGGCTCGTCCGGCTCGACCACGGCCGGCGACGACCGCGGACGCGGCCGGGGCTCGGACGACGCCGCCGGCGACGACCGCGGCGGCCGGGGCACCGAGGCCGGCGACGACCACGGCAGCCGGAGCACCGAGGCCGGCGACGACCGCGGCGGCAACGGCACTGAAGCCGGCGACGACCACGGCAGCCGGAGCACCGAGGCCGGCGACGACCGCGGCGGCAACGGCACCGAGGCCGGCGACGACCACGGCAGCGGCCGGCACGGCTCCGACGACTGATCGTCGGCGAACCAGGTAGAGGCCCCGTGGCAGGCATGCCACGGGGCCTCGTTCGTACGTTGCGGACTACTGCGAGACGAACAGCAGGCGGTTCGGCGAGCCGCTGCCGGCGCCGGTGACCACGTCCGGGGTGGCGTCCGCCACCAGCGCGTCGCGGACCTGCGCCGGGGTGTACGACGGGTTGCGCGCCAGCACCAGCGCCGCCGCCCCGGCCACGTGCGGCGAGGCCATCGAGGTGCCGCTGATGGTGTTCGTCGCGGTGTCGCCGGAGTTCCAGTCCGAGGTGATCGACGAGCCGGGCGCGAAGATGTCCAGGCAGGTGCCGTAGTTCGAGTACGACGCGCGGGCGTCGGCGTTCGTGGTCGCGCCGACGGTGATCGCCGGGCCGACCCGGGCGGGCGAGGTGCTGCAGGCGTTGCCGTTGGAGTTGCCGGCCGCCAGCGCGTACGTGACCCCGGAGTCGATCGACGCGGTGACCGCGTCGTCCAGGGCGGTGCTGGCGCCGCCGCCCAGGCTCATGTTCGCCACGGCGGGCTTGCTGGCGTGCTGGGTGACCCAGTCGACGCCCGCGACGACCCCGGCGGTGGTGCCGCTGCCGGAGCAGTTGAGCACCCGTACCCCGACGATCCTGACCTGCTTCGCGACGCCGTACGTGGCGCCGCCGATCGTGCCGGAGACGTGCGTGCCGTGGCCGTGGCAGTCGACGCCGTCGGTGCCGACCGCGTCGTAGCCGTAGCTGGCCCGGCCGCCGAAGTCGGAGTGGCTGTAGAGCACGCCGGTGTCGATGACGTACGCGGTCACGGTGTCCGCCGTGGCCGGATACGTGTACGTGGTGCTCAGCGGCCGGGCCCGCTGGTCGATGCGGTCCAGGCCCCAGGTGGCATCGGTCTGCGTGTCGAGCAGCGAGACCTTCTGGTTCTGCTCGATGTACGCGACGCGCGGGTCGGCGGCCATCCGCCGGGCGGCGCTGTCGCTCATGGTCGCCTCGAAGCCGGTGATCGCGGCCCCGTACGTGCGCTGGACCTCCGCTCCGTAGCCGGCCGCGACCCCCCGAGCGGTCGCGGCGACCGTCGCGAGGCCGGGGCGGGCGCCCGCGTTCCTGAGCACCACGACGTAGCTGCCGGGGATGGCATCCGCGGTGCCCGCGAGCCGGATCTGGCCGGTGGGTGCCGCGGGGGCGGCCGTGGCAGGTTTCGCCGTCGCGGCCGTGGCCGTCGCCGCGACGAGCAGACTGACGGCCAGAGCGTGGCCGCCGAGGACGAGGGGGCGTCGTTTCGTCATGTCGTTCCTCTCTCGCGCCTGCCGGCCGACCCGTCCGCGTGCTCGTGACCCGCAAATATTGACGATGGTCGGTTTATTGACGCCAGGTTACGGGGCATCGACGACCGACGCTCCATCCCGATTGGGATATACCGCCGGGATCGTCCCCGGGGCACGGCGCTGCACCTCGGCCGAACGGCCGGTGCTGGTTAGGATCAACGGACTGCGTCGGCCCTATGGCCCTCAGGCCACACCCGCAATACTCTCGGGTAACACGGCTGTTACGTTGCAACCGTTTCATCTCATACCGGCACGAAGGCGGCGCCCGATGGCTCTCGACGTTCCCTACCGGTCGATCCCGGCCATGTTCCTGCATCGGGTGGCGGCCACCCCGGACAAGCAGGCGTTCGCCGGTCCGAACGCGGACGACACCGGGATGGACTGGCTGACCTGGACGCAGGTCAAGGACAAGGCGTTCGCGCTGGCGGCCGGGCTCGTCGAACTCGGTGTGGGCCGGGAGGACCGGGTCTCGATCCTGTCCAACACCCGCCTCGAATGGATCCTGGCGGACCTCGCCGTCAACTGTGCCGGCGGGGCCACGACCACCGTCTACCCCACCACGGAGCCCGAGGACGCGACCTTCATCATCGCCGACTCGGGCTCCAAGGTTCTGGTGGCCGAGAACCCGAAGCAGGCACTCAAGATCGCCGGGGCGACCACGTCGGTCACTCACGTCGTACTCATCGACGGGTTGGCCGACGCCGAGGCCGAGCCGCCCCAGCTGACGCTCGCCGACCTGGAGGAACGCGGCCGGGCGGCGCTGGCAGCCGACCCCGGCCTGATCGACCGCGCGATCGAGGCCATCCGCCCGGAGCACGTGGCGACCCTCATCTACACCTCCGGCACGACGGGACACCCCAAGGGCGTCGAGCTGCTGCACCGCGGCTGGACCTGGGAGGGTGTCGCCCAGGAGGACCTCGGCCTCTACGACCCGGACGACCTGCAGTACCTCTGGCTGCCGCTGTCGCACTCGTTCGGCAAGACCATCCTGTGCGGCGTCATCCACGTGGGCGTGCCGACCTATGTGGACGGCCGGGTGGACAAGCTCGTCGAGAAGCTCGCGGTGATCAGGCCGACGCTGATGGCCGCGGCCCCCCGCATCTTCGAGAAGATCTACAACAAGACCGTGACCACGGCGCTCGGCGAGGGCGGGCTGAAGGCGAAGATCTTCAGCTGGGCGCTCACCACCGGCAAGCGCAAGGTACGGCTGGAGCAGGCGGGCCGCCCGGTCGACCGGTGGCTGCGCACCGAGTACGCGATCGCGGAGAAGCTCGTCTTCAGCAAGCTGCAGCAGCGCCTCGGCGGCCGGCTGCGCGTCCTGGTCTCCGGGTCGGCGCCGCTGAGCAGCGACATCGCGGAGTTCTTCGCCGCCGCCAACCTGCCCATCTCGGAGGGCTACGGGCTCACCGAGTCGAGCGCCGCGAACTTCGTCAACCGGGTGGGCCACCTGAAGATCGGCACGGTGGGCAAGCCGCTCGGCGACCTGGAGGTCCGCATCGACACCGACGGCGAGATCCTGCTGCGCGGCGCCCCGGTCATGCGCGGTTACCACAACCTGCCGAAGGAGACCGCGGAGGCGTTCACCGAGGACGGCTTCTTCCGTACGGGCGACATCGGGCAGCTGGACGCCGAGGGCAACCTGTCCATCACCGACCGCAAGAAGGACCTGGTCAAGACGTCCGGCGGCAAGTACATCGCGCCGTCGAGCATCGAGGGCATGTTCAAGGCGGTGTGCCCGTACACGTCGCAGGCCGTGGTGGTGGGGCAGGCGCGCAACTTCGTGACGATGCTCATCTCGCTGGACGAGGACGCCATCGTGGCCTGGGCCGCGGGCGGGCCGCTGGACGGGCGCACCTACGCGGACATCGTGGCCGCCCCCGAGACGGAACAGCTGATCGCCGGCTTCATCGAGGAGCTCAACGGCAAGCTCAACCGCTGGGAGACGGTCAAGAAGTTCGCCATCCTGCCGCGCGACCTCAGCATCGAGCAGGGCGAGATCACCCCGTCCATGAAGATCAAGCGGCGCAGCGTCGAGGCGAACTTCGCCGCCGAGATCGACAAGATGTACGCGGGCTCGCTCGCGCAGATCTGAGCACCGCCAGCCATCTGAGGGACCCCCAGCCATCTGAGCACCCCCAGCCCCGGACGGGCCCGGAACCGTGTGACGGTTCCGGGCCCGCCGGCGTTCACGCCTTCGGCGCCCGGAGTGGTGCGGTCAGGCGATGACCGCGGGTGTGCCCCAGGCGGGGCGGCTGGCCCGGTCGAGGTCGTGCCGGACGGCGGCGATCCGGCGTACGGCCTCGGTCAGGTCGTCGGCGGCGAGGGTGAACGGCAGCCGGACGAAGCGTTCCAGCGTCCCGTCCAGGCCGAACCGCGGGCCGGGCGCCAGCCGCACCCCCACGTCCTCCGCGGCGCGGGCCAGCGCGCTGGAGATGGGCCCGTCCAGTTCGGCCCAGAGGGTGACACCGCCGCCGGGCACGCAGACCCGCCATTCGGGCAGCAGTTCGGTGAGCGCGGCGACCAGCGCGTCGCGCCGGAACTCCAGCTGTGCCCGGCGCGCGGCCACGATGGTCTCCTCCTGGGCCAGCAGCCGCACCGCGACGAGCTGTTCCAGCACCGGGCTGGACATGTCCACCCCGACTCGCAGAGCGGCGAGGCGCTGCACCAGCGGCGCCGAGGCGCGGACCCAGCCGATCCGCAGCCCACCCCAGTACGCCTTGCTCATCCCGCCGATGGAGACCACCCGCGAGTGCCGGTCGAACACCGCGACCGGCGGGGGCATGTCCGCGCCGTCGAGCGGCAGGTCCACGAACGACTCGTCGATGACCAGCTCGGTGCCAGTGGCGTGGGCCGCGCCGACCAGGCGCTCGCGCAGTGAAGCGGGCATGAGGTGACCGGTCGGATTCTGGAACTCCGGGATCAGGTACGCCAGCCGGGGCCGGGTCTGCCGCAGCGCACCGAGCAGCAGCTCGGCGTCCCAGCCGGTGCGCGGGTCGAGGCCGTGGGTGCTGATCCGGGCCCGCCGGGCGGCCAGCGCGGCCAGCGCGTTCGGGTACGTCGGGGATTCCACGAGGACCGGCGCCCCGGCGGGAACGGACAGCCGCAGCACCAGGTCGAGGGCCTGCTGGGTGCCGCTGGTGATGAGGATCTGCTCGGCGCTGGTGGGCACGCCCCGCGCGGCGTAGCCGTCCGCGACGGCCGCCCGCAGCTCGGGCAGCCCGGTCGGGTGGTAGCCGGCGCTGCCCAGGTACCGGGGCAGGTCGTCGGCGGCGGCGCGGGCCGCGGACACCAGCTCGACGGGGCCCGCCGAGGCGGCCACCCCCATGTCGATCATGTCGAGGTCGTCGTCGGGCGCCCACAGGCCCGAGCTGCCGACCCGGTGGCCGGTCGGCAGGGTGGTCCAGCTGCCCGCGCCGCGACGGCTGGTCAGGTGCCCGGTCTCGCGCAGCGACCGGTACGCCGCCGAGACCGTGGTGCGGCTGATGCCCAGGGACTCGGCGAGCTCCCGTTCGGCGGGCAGGCGTACCCCGAGGGACAGCCGGCTGTCGGCCAGCAGCCCACGGATCGAGCCCGCCAACGCGGAGTAGTCGGGCCGCTTGTGGCGACCCGGCAAGGAATGCCACTGACCCAACAGTCGGGCCAATTGGCCACCGCGTACCGACGTCGTCACCGCCACCTCCGACAGATTGGCCCTTTCGGCCCGAGCAATTGGCCCTCAGAGTGGCAGCTATGCCGACGACTGGCAACACCAATCACGTCACTATCCGCTTCCGCCCGGTCCGCCGACTCGCCCAGCTCACCGCCGGGCTGACCCTGTACGGCTTCAGCATGGCCCTCATGGTGATCTCCGGCCTCGGCCTCACCCCGTGGGACGTGTTCCACCAGGGGGTGTCGCGGGCCACCGGGATCAGCATCGGAACCGTCGTGATCCTCGCCGGCGTACCCATCCTGCTGCTCTGGATCCCGCTGCGGCAGCGGCCCGGCATCGGCACGATCGCCAACCTGGTCGTGATCGGCCTCGTCGTCGACGGCGCCCTCGCGGTGCTGCCGACCGGCGCGAGCCTGCCGCTGCGCGTCGCCTACCTGGTCGCCGGCATCCTCCTCAACGGACTCGCCACCGGCATGTACATCGGTGCGCGGCTGGGCCCCGGCCCGCGCGACGGCCTGATGACCGGCATCGCCGGGCGCTTCCCCCGCCTGTCGATCCGCCTCGTGCGCACCACCATCGAGGTGCTCGTGCTGGGCACGGGCTTCCTGCTGGGCGGCACGGTCGGCCTCGGCACCCTGGCGTACGCGCTGGCCATCGGCCCGCTCGTCCAGGCGTTCATGCCGATGTTCGCGGTACGGGAGCCGGGCCGCCCGGCGGTCGCCGCCACCGCCTGAAACATTGTCCGGCATCGGGCATTCGCGGCATGTGTCGTATCCCTCGTCCGGGGGTACGGGCGCGGCGCGCGGCGGCGTAGGTTGAGGGTCGCTGACTGTCCCCGTCGACATGACGCCGTCCGTGGCGGCAGGATCCGGTGCCGCCGACGGTGTCCGAGAGGCTGGATGTCGTGGCGGAGCCGTTTCGCGCCGACGTGTGTTCGACACGACGTGACGGCCCGGTGCTGCGCGTCACGGGCGACATCGACCAGGGGAACTGGCTCGATCTGGCCGACCGTATCGCCGCCGAGGTCCGCGCCGGAGTGCTCCACCTGGACCTGACCCGGGTGACCTTCTTCGGCGCGGCCGCCGTGCGTGCGGTGATGTACGGGCGCGACGCCCTGCCCTGCGGCGTGACCCTCCAGGTGAGCTGCGCACCGATGGCGTTCCGGGCGATGCAGATCTGCGGGCTGATCTCCTGCGACCGGCTGCTGGTCACGCCGGCGGTGGACTGGGATGCGCCGCCGGGGGCCGGAGCATGACCAGGTGGCCGGATCTGCCGGACAGGGAGATCGCCGAACCGCTCGACAGCGCGTACGAGCACGCCGCGCTGATCATCGACTCGGACGAGGCCGTGCGCACCCGGCTCATTCCGGTCCTGGCCGACCTCCTCGCCCGGGGCACAGCGGTCCTCATGGTCGTCAGCGCCAAGGTGGAACTCCTCGTACGCACCGAGTTCGGGGCGCTGAGCGACGAGCTGGAGTGGAGCGAGCCGGGCTCGTTCTACCAGCGGCTGGGCTTCGCGTACGAGGAGTTCCGGCGCTACACGGCCGAGCAGTTCGCGCGGGGCCGGCGCGTACACATCATCGCCGAGCCGGACATCACCACCGACATCGATCCGAGCAGCCCGGTCGACCGCGCCGCCGAATACCTGTCCTACGAGGTGGTCTACAACGACGTCCTCGCCCCGTACGAGTGCCCGGTGACCTGCGTCTGGGACGCCCGCCGCCACTCGACGCTGATCATCGAGAACGTACGCCTGCTGCACAACCACGAGATCATCGACGGCGGGACGCTGGTGCCCGTCGCGCACGTTCCCGCCGTCGACTATCTCGCGCACCGCAACGAGATCCCGTTGCCGACGCCACCGGCCACCACCGATCTCGACCTGTGCCTGTCCGGCCTCGGCGAGATCGGCTCGCTGCGCACCGCCGTGCGATCCTGGGTCCGGCACCAGTCCTTCTCCGACACCGCGGCCATCGACATCGTCATCGCCGTCGCCGAGGTGGCCACCAACGGCGTCATCCACGGCGACGCCCCCGTCCGCGTCCGCGCCTGGCGGTACGCGAACACCCTCGTCGTCCAGGTCGACGACGCGGGCGGGCGCCCACTGCCGCCGATCGCCGGATACCTCTCGCCCGACGGGCATGCCGACGCCGGGCGCGGCATGTGGCTGGCCCGGCAGCTCGCGGACGTCGTCAAGGTCCACACCGGCAGCGGCGTCACGTCGGTCCGGCTGCACTTCCCGTACGACGTGACGCACCACGTTCCGGCCTACTGAACGTCGTCCGGCGGGCGGTAGCCGACCCGCGCCCGGTCGAGGCGGAGCAGGTGCCCGGCCAGGCGCCGCCGGAAGTCGGGGAAGTCGCCGCCGAAACCGGTCCAGCCCAGCTCGGCGAGCGCCGCGAGACGCGGGAACGCCCGGTACTCCACCAGCGCCGGGGTGGGCAGGTACTCGCTCCACAGTTGCGCCTGCGTCCCGAGCAGCCGTCCCGGGCCGGGCGCCGGCGGGCGGTAGCCGTACACCTTGGACAGCGGGGTGCCGAGCCGGGCCGCGACCGGCTCGCCGGGTACCTCCGCCCCGGTCTCGCCGTAGTCCAGGTACGTGTGGGTGTGCGGGCAGGCCACCACGTCGTGCCCGGCGGCCAGCGCCGCGGCGACGCGTTCCTGGCTGCGCCAGCCGAAGACCACGGCATCCGCCGGGGCGCCGTACTCCAGCAGCTCGTCCCAGACCGCCACCCGGCGACCGTGCCGGGCCAGATGGGTGGCCAGCTCGGCGGCGTACCAGCGCTGCAGGTCGCACACGCCGGGCAGGCCCAGCTCCGCGACCCTGGCCAGCGCGGCCGGGCTGGCCCGCCACTCGTCGGTCGGGCACTCGTCGCCGCCGATGTGCACGATCTCGGACGGGAACACGTCCACCAGCTCGTCGAGGATGTGCCGGACCACGTCCAGGGTGGCCGCGGACGGGTTGAGCACGTGCGGCGAGATGCCCCACGCGGTGCGTACCGGCAGCCGCCGCGCGGGGTCGTTGCCCAGCTCCGGGTACGCGGCAAGGGCGGCCTGGACGTGGCCGGGGAGATCCACCTCCGGCACGATCCGTACGCCGCGGCGGGCCGCGTACCCGACCAGGTCCCGCAGTTCCCGCTGGGTGTACCAGCCGCCGTGCCGGACGCCGTCGAAGCGTTGCTCGCGGGAGTGCCCGGCCGGGCTCTGCGCGCGTACGCCGCCCACCTCGGTCAGCCGCGGGTAGCGCCGTACCTCGAAGCGCCAGCCCTGGTCGTCGGTCAGGTGCAGGTGCAGGACGTTGAGCTTGTGCGCGGCCATCAGGTCGACGAAGCGCCGCACGAACGGCATCGGGTGCGCCCACCGGGCCACGTCCAGCAGGGCACCCCGCCACGGATACGCGGGCCCGTCGACGATGTCGACGGCGGGCAGCGCCCAGGCGACCCCGCGCACCGGGGTGGCCGCGTAGGCCTCCGGGGGCAGCAGCTGGCGCAGCGTCTGCACCGCCCAGCGCAGCCCGGCCCCGGTGTGCGCCCGGACGGTGACCCCCTGCGGGGTGACACTCATCCGGTACCCCTCGGCGGGAGGACCGGCGTCGTCCAGCTGGAAGCTCAGCCCGCCCGTACCCGGTGGCAGCGGGAGGCCCGTGGGCTGCGCGAGCAGCTCACGCAGCAAGTCCGCGATCGCGGGCGGAGCATCGATCCGGGTCGTTTCGGTGAGGAGGAAGTGCCCGGCGGACCGGGCGACGTGGCGGGCGGCCGGGACGAGCATCTGATCACCCAACCACATTCGCTTCCCGGCACGGCAGACACACGGCATCATTGCGGCATGGGGGCTGGCGGATGGCGGTGGAACGACGCGTGGATCTTCGTCTCCGCGGTCATCGCCGCGCGGCTGGAACGCGACAGGGCGTTGCACGCGGCGCTGCCCGTGACCGGAGCCAGCCTGGCGGACGTGCTGGCCGCGGCGGACTTCCTGCACCACAGCGTGCCGAGCCGGGCCGAGTTGGAGGAGTCCGTCCGCCGCCTGGCCGGGGCTGATCTGATCACTGTGGACGACGACCTGGTCGAGGTGGCACCGGCGGGCGAGCAGCTGTGGCGCTCCCGGCCGTTCAGCGGCCTGTCGTCGGCCGTGGTGACGATGCAGACCCAGCTGAACCGGGCCAGCCGCCCCGGCGACGACGGCTGGACCCTGTCCGAGGTCACCTACCAGGCCGCCGTCCGCGAGTACGCACTGCGCCTGGCCGACGGCCGCTGACCCTCAGTGGTCGAAGGTGCTCAACAGGCTCTCCATCCAGGGCTGGCGGGGCACCGCGTCGGGTCCGACCACGCGCATGGCGCCCAGGCAGGTGAGCAGCATGCCTTTGGCGAAGAAGTCGCGCAGTTCCTCGCCGGAAGCGCCGGTCAGCTCGTGCACGGTCTCGTAGAGCCGGCCGAAGCAGGCCCGCACGGGCTCGCCGATGGCCGGGTCGGCGCTGGCCGTGAAGCCGTGCAGTAGCACGGTGATCAGCTCCCGCTCGGCCAGCAGTTCGTCGTACGCCTGCCCGAGGCTCGCCAGGGTCGCCTCGCGCTGCGCCGCCGCTCGGAACTTCGCCTCGATCCGGTCGCCCGCGTGGTTGACGGCGGTGAGGAACAGGTCCTGCTTGGTGCGGAAGTGCCGGATCACGTACGGCTGGGAGACGCCGGCGAGGCGGGCCACCTGGTCGGTGGTCGTGCCGGCGTAGCCGCCGTGGCTGAACGCGGTGACGGCGGCCGCGACGAACTGCTCGTGGCGTTCCTCGGCGGTGAGGCGGGTGCGGGCCATGTTGACAGGTTATCAGTGAATAACTAACGTGGCCTCCTGTAGTTATCAGTGGATAACAACTTACGGAGATCCCTCATGACCACCACCACCGAACGCCCACCGGCGCCGCCCGCGCCACGGCGCGCCACCCGCCCGCTGGCCGCCGTACTCGCCGCGGTCGGCATTCCCACCTTCATGGTCACGCTGGACAACCTGGTCGTGAGCACGGCGCTGCCGGTCATCCGTACCGAGCTGAGCGCGTCCATCGCCGACCTGCAGTGGTTCGTGAACGCGTACACGCTGCCGTTCGCCGCATTCCTGCTCACCGCGGCCGCCCTCGGCGACCGCATCGGGCGCCGCCGCATGTTCCTGGCGGGCATCGCCGTCTTCACCCTCGCGTCGGCCGCCGCCGCCCTGGCCACCGCGCCCTGGCAGCTCACCGCGGCCCGGGCGGTGCAGGGGCTCGGCGCGGCCGCCGTGGCACCCCTGTCGCTGACGCTGTTGGCGCAGGCCGTCCCCGACCGCCTGCGCACCGCCGCCGTCGGCGTGTGGGGCGGCATCAGCGGCCTCGGCGTCGCGGTCGGCCCCGTCGTCGGCGGCGCCGTGGTCGAGGGCCTCGACTGGCACTGGATCTTCTGGCTCAACGTCCCCGTCGGCGTCGTGGCCGTGGTGCTGGCCGTCACCGTCCTCGACGAGTCCCGCGGCGGCGCCCGCAGGCTCGACCCGCTCGGCCTGCTGCTCTCCGCGTCCGGCATGCTGCTGCTCATCTGGGGTGTGGTCGACGGGCCGGACCACGGCTGGACCTCGGCCCGCGTGCTCACCATGCTCATCTCGGGCGCGACCCTGATCGCCCTGTTCGTCGCGTGGCAGGCGCGCAACCGCACCCCCATGCTGCCGCTGAGCCTGTTCCGCTCCCGCGGCTTCAGCCTGGTCAACATCGTCACGCTGACCTTCTCGGCCGGCGCGTTCGGCGCGGTGTTCCTGCTGGCCCAGTTCTTCCAGGCGGTGCAGGGGCTGAGCCCGCTGGAGTCCGGCCTGCGCACCCTGCCGTGGACGATGGCCCCGATGGTGGTGGCGCCGCTGGCGGGCGTATTCGGCGACCGCGTCGGCCAGCGGAACCTCATCGTCGCCGGGCAGGTCCTGCTGGCGGGCGCCCTGCTCTGGATCGGCCTGGCCTCCACCCCGACCGTCACCTACGGCAACCTGGTGGCCGCGTTCGTCATGGCCGGGGTGGGCATGGGTCTGACCTTCGCGCCGATCAGCACGATGGCCCTGGCCAGCGTCACCGAGCAGCAGCGCGGCGTGGCCTCCGGCGCCAACAACACGATCCGCGAGCTGGGCGTGGCCGCCGGGGTGGCGGCCCTGGCGTCGGTCTTCAGCTCGTACGGCGGCTACGCCACGCACCAGTCCTTCGTGGACGGCCTGGTCCCGGCGGTGCTCGTGGGAGCCGGCATCGTCGCGGTCGGCGCGGTCATCGCCGCGTGGCTTCCCCGCCGGCACGGCGCGACACCACACGGGCGGGGCTGAGGGCGCCCCGGCCGCGCACCGGGCCCGAGCCGCGAACCAGCGGACCAACAGGGACGGGCGGCCCGGGGCTCACCGACCGGGAAGGGTGGCCCGGGCCGCGGAACTAGCGGACCGGGTTGCCCGCGGCCCGCAGGCTGTCCTTGACCTCGCCGATGGTCAGCTCGCCGAAGTGGAAGACGCTGGCCGCCAGCACCGCGTCGGCCCCGGCCGCGATCGCCGGGGGGAAATGCGCGACCGCACCCGCCCCGCCGCTGGCGATCACCGGGATGTCGACCACCGCCCGGACCGCGGCGATCAGCTCCAGATCGAAGCCCGCCTTGGTGCCGTCGGAGTCCATCGAGTTGAGCAGGATCTCCCCCGCGCCGAGCTGGGCCACCCGCTGCGCCCACCCCACCGCGTCCAGGCCGGCGCTGCGGCGCCCGCCGTGGGTGGTGACCTCCCAGCCGCTGTCGGTGCCCGGCGCCCGCCGCACATCCAGGGACAGCACCAGCACCTGATTGCCGAACCGGTCCGCGATCTCGGAGATCAGCTCCGGCCGGGCGATCGCCGCGGTGTTCACCCCCACCTTGTCGGCGCCCGCGCGCAGCAGGGTGTCGACGTTGTCCGCCGAACGCACCCCGCCGCCGACCGTGAGCGGGATGAACACCGACTCGGCGGTACGGCGTACCACGTCGAGCATGGTCGCCCGCTCGTCGGAGGAGGCGGTCACGTCGAGGAAGGTCAGCTCGTCGGCGCCCTGCGCGTCGTACGCGGCGGCCAGCTCCACCGGGTCCCCCGCGTCGCGCAGGTCGACGAAGTTCACGCCCTTGACGACCCGGCCCGCGTCCACGTCGAGGCAGGGGATCACCCGTACCGCCACCGTCACGGCGCGTCCCCGTCCGGCCGGGCCAGCGCCTCGACCTCCACCTCGACCAGCATGTCCGGGTGCAGCAGCCCGGCCACCACCACGAGGGTCGTGGCGGGCCGCACGTCGGCGAACAGCTCGCCGTGCGCCAGCCCCACCGGCTCGGCGTGCGCGACGTCCGTGACGTACATCCGGGTACGGACCACGTCGTCGATCGACGCGCCCGCCTCGGCGAGCGCGTCCAGCGCGATCCGGAACGCGGTGAGCGCCTGCGCGCCCGGGTCGCCGACCCACTGCACGACCCCGCCCACGGTGGCGGTGCAGCCCGCGGTGACCAGCCGCTCCCCGGCGCGCACGGCGCGGGAGTACCCGTACGCCTGCTCCCACCGGCCGTCGGAGCCGTACCGGGCGATCATGCGGCAGCCAGGGTGCTCAGGGCCTCGCGGACCGTGAACGCGCCCGCGTACAGGGCCTTGCCGGCGATCACGCCCTCCACCCCGATCGACTCCAGGGTGGCCAGGGCGCGCAGGTCGTCGAGGGTGGAGACGCCACCGCTGGCGATCACCGGCGCGTCCGTGCGGTCGCACACCTCGCGCAGCAGGTCGAGGTTCGGCCCGCGCATCGTGCCGTCCTTGGTGATGTCGGTGACGACGTAGCGGGCCGCCCCGGCCTTGTCGAGCCGTTCGAGGACGTCGTACAGGTCGCCGCCGTCGCGGGTCCAGCCCCGCGCGGACAGCGTGCGGCCCCGCACGTCGAGGCCGATCGCGACGCGGTCGCCGTACTCACCGCAGATCCGGTCGCACCACTCGGGGTCCTCCAGAGCGGCCGTGCCGATGTTGACCCGGGCGGCGCCGGTGGCCAGCGCCCGCCGCAGCGACTCGTCGTCGCGGATGCCGCCGGACAGCTCCACGTTCACGTCGAGGCGGCCGACCACGTCGGCCAGCAGATCGGCGTTGGAGCCGCGGCCGAACGCGGCGTCCAGGTCGACCAGGTGCACCCAGGTCGCGCCGTCGTGCTGCCAGGCCAGCGCCGCCTCCAGGGGATCGCCGTAGCTGGTCTCGGAGCCGGCGGCGCCCTGCACGAGGCGGACGGCCTGGCCGTCGGCGACGTCGACGGCGGGCAGCAGGGTCAGGGTCACGGTCATGTCTCCTAGGAACGGCGGCCGAGTACGAGGACCACGAGGGCGGGCAGGACGAGCACGATCAGGGCGGTCAGGGCCAGCCGGAGCGCGGTGTCGGGCACCAGGACCCAGACCGCGACCGCGGCGAGCAGGGGCACCAGCAGGATGCCGATGCGTTCGGCGCGGCTGCGCCGGTGCAGCCGTCCGGCGCTGCGCCGGCGCGGGGTGAGCGTGCGCAGCACCGCCTGCCGCCGCTGCCGACGGGCCAACCGGCGGGCCCGGGTGGCCTTCTGTTTCTCCGCGACGGCCAGCCGGGCGGCCCGCCGCCGGGCCCGCTCCTTACTCACGGACCTTACTCACTCAGGGACCCGGCTCGCCGGGCGAACCGAGCGCCGACACCCAGTTGCGCAGCAGCGCGAACCCCGCGTCGGCGGACTTCTCCGGGTGGAACTGGGCCGCGGACAGGGCGCCGTGCTCGACGACCGCCGCGAACGGTGCATCGTGCGCGGCCGTGGTGACCCGCGCACCCACCTCGCGCAGCGCGTCCAGATCACCGGCCGCGTACGAGTGGACGAAGTAGAACCGGGTGTCCGGCCCGGCGCCGGCCAGCAGGGCGGAGCCTTCCGCGGCGGCGACCGTGTTCCAGCCCATGTGCGGGATCCGCCGCGCGGCCAGCCGGGTCACCGCGCCGGGCAGCAGCCCCAGCCCCTTGGTCTCCACCCCGTGCTCGACCCCGGAGTCGAACAGGATCTGCATGCCGACGCAGATGCCCAGCACGGGCCGCCCGGCGGCGACCCGTTCCGCGATGACCGGCCCGGCGCCCAGCGCGTCGATGCCCGCCATGCACGCCGCGTACGCGCCGACCCCCGGCACGACCAGCCCGTCCGCGGCCGCGGCGGCCGCCAGGTCGGCCGTGACCGTCACGTCGGCCCCGGTACGGGCCAGCGCCCGCTCGGCGGAGCGCAGATTGCCCGAGCCGTAGTCGAGCACCGCCACGGACGCCATCAGCTGTCCCCCGGGATCAGCCAGGCCACGCCGCCCGCGGCGGCCAGCACCGCCAGCGCCGCGACCAGGGCGATGCTGAACTTCGTGGCGCCCTGGCGTACCAGCGAGACGACGCCGCCGACCAGGATGCCCGCGATGGCGAACAGGGCGACCGCCATCAGAGCACGCCCTTGGTGGACGGCAGCGCCCCGGCGTTGCGCGGGTCGATCTCGACGGCCTCGCGCAGCGCCCGGGAGAACGCCTTGAACTGCGCCTCCACCACGTGGTGGGCGTCCGGGTGGCCGCCCTCGCGGGCCGCGCGCAGCACGCTCACGTGCAGGGTCACCTTCGCGGCGTGCCCGAACGACTCGAAGATGTGTCGGGTCATGCTCGTCGGATAGACCGGCCCGATGTACGGCGCCAGCGCCGGCTCCTCGTGCACCACGTACGGCCGCCCGGACAGGTCGACCGCGGCCCGGCACAGCACCTCGTCCATGGGGATGGTGGCCGAGCCGTACCGTCGGATCCCTGCCTTGTCGCCCAGCGCCGCGGCGAACGCCTCGCCCAACGCGATCGCCGTGTCCTCCATGGTGTGATGCGCGTCGATCTCCAGGTCGCCCTCGGTGCGGACGGTCAGGTCGAAGCCGCCGTGCTTGGCCAGCTGGTTGAGCATGTGGTCGTAGAAGCCGATGCCGGTGCTCAGGTCCGCCTGACCGGTGCCGTCGAGATCGATCTCGACGAGCACCTTGGTCTCCTTGGTGACGCGTTCGATGCGGGCGGTGCGGCTCATGCCTCGGTCTCCATCACAGCCGTGTCCATCGCGGACAGGAAGGCGTCGGTCTCGGCTTCGGTGCCCGCGGTGACCCGCAGCCAGCCGGGCAGGCCGACGTCGCGGACCAGGACCCCCCGCTCCAGCAGCCGCTGCCACGCGGCGTGCTGGTCGCCGCCGACCTCGAACAGCACGAAGTTCGCGTCGCTGTCGGCGACCCTGACCCCGCGCCCGCGCAGCGTCGCCACGATCCGGTCGCGCTGCTGCTTGATCGCGTCGACCGTGTCGAGCAGCACCGCCCGCTGCGCCAGCGCGGCGCGGGCGGCGGCCTGGGTGAGCGCGGAGAGGTGGTACGGCAGCCGCACCAGCTGCACCGCGTCGACCACGGCCGGATCGGCGGCCAGGTAGCCGAGCCGGCCACCGGCGAACCCGAACGCCTTGCTCATGGTGCGGGTGACCACCAGCCGGGGGCGCCCCGGCAGCAGGGCCAGGGCGCTGGGGGTGCCGGGGCGGGCGAACTCCGCGTACGCCTCGTCGACCACCACCATGCCGCGGGCCTGCGCCAGCACCGCGTCGAGCACGGCCGGGTCGAGCGCCGTGCCGGTGGGGTTGTTCGGCGAGCACAGGAACACCAGGTCGGGGTCGTGCTCGGTCAGCTGGGCGACCGCCGACTCGGGGGTGAGCCCGAAATCGGGGTCGCGCAGCGCGCCGACCCAGCGGGTGCCGGTGCCCGCGGCCAGCAGCGGGTGCATCGAGTACGACGGCCCGAAGCCCAGCGCGGTGCGCCCCGGCCCCGCGAACGCCTGCAGCAGCTGCTGCTGGACCTCGTTGGAGCCGTTGGCCGCCCACACGTGCGCCGCACTCAGGCCGTGGCCCAGATACTCCGCGAGGTCGGCGCGGAGCGCGACCGCGTCCCGGTCCGGGTAGCGGTTGAGGTCGCGCAGCTCCGCCTGCACCGCCTTGGCGATGGCGTCCACCACGGCGTCCGGCACCGGGTACGAGTTCTCGTTGGTGTTCAGCCGCACCGCGACGTCGAGCTGGGGCGCACCGTACGGGCTGCGGCCGCGCAGATCGTCGCGGATCGGCAGATCGTCGATCGTCGTCACGGCCGGGGCCTCGCTCCGACCGCCCCGCCCGCCACCCGGAAATCGGACTGAAGACGAACCTTCACGGCGTCCCCGTGCGCGGGCAGGTCCTCCGCGTTGGCCAGCGCCACCACGTGCCCGGCGACGTCGCGCAGCGCCGCCTCGTCGTACTCGACGACGTGGATGCCGCGCAGGAACGACTGCACCGACAGGCCCGACGAGTGCCGGGCGCAGCCACCGGTGGGCAGCACGTGGTTGGAACCGGCCGCGTAGTCGCCCAGCGACACCGGCGAGTACGCGCCCACGAAGATCGCCCCGGCGTTGCGGACCCGCATCGCGACCGCGCGGGCATCCCGGGTCTGGATCTCCAGGTGCTCCGCCGCGTACGCGTCCACCACGCGCAGGCCCTGCTCCACGTCGTCGACCAGCACCACACCGGACTGCACGCCGGTGAGCGCCTCCCGTACCCGGGCCTCGTGCTTGGTGGCCGCGACCTGGCGCGTCAGCTCGGCCTCGACCGCGTCGAGCAGGGTGGTCGACGCGGTGACCAGGACGCTGGCGGCCAGGGGGTCGTGCTCGGCCTGGCTGATCAGGTCGGCGGCGACGTGGGCCGGGTCGGCGGTGTCGTCGGCCAGGATCGCGATCTCGGTCGGGCCCGCCTCGGCGTCGATGCCGACGACGCCGCGCAGCAGCCGCTTCGCCGCGGTCACCCAGATGTTGCCCGGCCCGGTGATCACGTCCACGGGCTCGCAGCGGTCCGACTCGTCCGCCCCGGTGCAGCCGTAACCCAGCATCGCGACCGCCTGGGCGCCGCCGACCGCGTACACCTCGTCGACGCCGAGCAGCGCGCAGGCCGCCAGGACCCGGGCATCGGGCAGCCCGCCGTTGTCCGGCTGCGGCGGGCTCGCCACCACCAGGCTCTCCACGCCCGCCTCCTGGGCGGGAACGACGTTCATCACCACGGTCGACGGGTAGACCGCCAGGCCGCCCGGCACGTACAGGCCGACGCGGGACACCGGCACCCAGCGCTCGGTCACCGTGCCGCCGGGCACCACCCGGGTGGTGACATCGGTGCGGCGCTGGTCGGCGTGCACCTTGCGGGCCCGGGCGATCGCCACCTCCAGGGCGGCGCGCACGTCCGGGTCGAGGCCGTCCGCCGCCGCGGCGATCGCGTCGGCGGGCACCCGCAACCGCTCCAGACGTACGCCGTCGAAGCGCTCCGTGGCCTCACGGATCGCCGGGAACCCATGCTCGCGGACCGCCTCGACGACCGGGCGGATCTTCTCCACCGCGACGGAGACGTCGAGCTGGGCTCGGGGCAGCAGGCCGCGCGGGTCCCGCCGGGAGCCGCGCAGGTCAATCCGGTTCAACACGGACCCCAGTCTAGGGCGGGGGCCCGACACGGGACCGGCGGCATTCCAGGGCGTGGGACCGCCCGGCACGCGGGGTGGCGGTGGGCGCCACCGCTTCGCGGCTTTTGCGCGACGACCCGCAGAGATCACCACCCCGGCCCGCGCGTGTCGCCGCACCGGACCGATACGCTCGCACCGTGGGCACGATTCTGCCGGTCTTTCCGCTGGGCACGGTCCTGTTTCCCGGCCTCGTGCTGCCGCTGCACATCTTCGAGGAGCGGTACCGGGTGCTGGTCCGCGAGCTGGTGGCGGCAACCGGTGACGGTCCGCAGGAGTTCGGCGTGGTGACGCTGCGCCGTGGGTGGGAGACGCCGCAGGCGTCCGTCGAGGACGATGGCGAACCCTTCGTGGACGAGGAGCCGGTCACCGCGGAGCACCTGTTCGACGTCGGCTGCACCGCCGAGCTGCGCCAGGTCACTGAGCTGCCGGACGGCCGGTTCGACATCGTCACCGTGGGCCGCCGCCGGTTCCGGGTGCTCAGCGTCGAGGCGGACACTCATCCGTACCTGACCGCCGAGGTGGAGTGGCTGCCCGACGAGGAGCAGGCCGACGAGGTGGCGGACGCCCTCGCCCCCCGGGTGCTGGCCGCCCTGCGAACGTACCTGGACCTGCTGCGGCCCGAGTCGGAGGTGCTGGAGCAGGTCCCGGACGATCCGACCGTGCTGTCGCACCTGGTCGCGGCGACCGCCCAGCTGACCCTGGAGGAGCGGCAGGAGCTGCTGGCCGCGCCCGACACGACGACTCGGCTGCGCGCCGAGCTGCGGCTGCTCAACCGGGAGGCGGGACTGCTGGCACGGGTCCGCGCGGTCCCCGTACCGCTGTCCGACCTCGCCCGCCCCGCCAGCCCCAACTGACCCGGCTACCCCGTCGCCGGCGGGAACACGCCGGGCTGGCCCACCTCGGGCGGGGACGGCTGCGGCAGTGTGTCGTGACCCGGGCCGGGCCGGGCACCGGGTCGCGCCAGGTCCGGGTCGCTGGCCCAGCCCGCCATCAGGGTCAGCACGATGACCGCGATGAACGCGGGCACCAGCAGCGTGCCGTACGCGTGCAGGTCCGGTGGGGCGGCGTAGGTGGCACCGGGCGCCGACGACTCCTGCCACTGCTGGTACGCGTGCAGGCCCACCTCCCGGCCCACCGCCCAGGCGGTCGCGGCCGCGGCGAGCGCGCCCACGGCAACTCCCAGCAGCAGCACCGGCCCGCGGTACCGGCGCAGCACCAGCCACGCGGTGATCGCCACGACCAGGCCGAACACGCCGCCGAGGATGGCGAACCAGCCGTCCGCCGCGATGTACTCCTCCGGCGACGGGTCGTTGACCACGATCCCGTTGGCCCCGGCGTTGAGCACCGGGACCGACGGGGCCAGCCAGGTCCAGATCAGGCCCAGCGGCACTCCGGCGAGCGCGATCACGAGCGCGGTCAGCGCGCTCACCGAGACGCTACGGCGCCACGGCCGGGGCTCCGGCTGCGGCGCCGGGGGCGTGGGTGGTGCCCAGCCGCCGACCGGCCCGCCCGGTGCCAGCGGCGGCGCCAGCGGCGGCGCCAGCGGCGGTGCCAGCGGCGGTGCCTGCGGATCCAGGGGCGGCATCAGGTAGGACGGCTCCGCACGATACGGCGCGGGCGCAGCCGGCTCCCCACCGCGCGGGGCAGCCGGATACGACGGCTCCACGCCCTGCGAGGTGGCCGGGAACGGCGGCTCCGTGCCGTGCGGGGCGGCCGGGTACGGCGGCTCCGTGCCGTGCGACGACGCCGGTTCCTGACTGGGGTTCACCCCCCGATCCTGCCAGGTCTGGCTGGACGCCGCCTGTGCCGACCCCGGCAGGCCGCTGCACGGCCCGGCCGTGACGCCCAGAGCTGCGACCGCGACGCCCAGAGCTGCGACCGTGACGCCCGGATCTGCGGACGCGCCGCACCGATCTGCGGATGCGGCGCGCGCGTCGCCCGGGGTCAGGTCACGCTGGCCGGGCCCAGGATCGTCTTCAGGTCGGCCCGCAGCGCGGTGGTGGGCGCCACCCGGACGCCGCCGAGGCGCATCACCGTGGTGCGGGGGCCGTTCTGCAGGTGCACGTGCACCTCCGCGTCGCCGGGGTGGCTGACCAGGATCTCCTTGAGCTGGTCGACCAGCGGCGGGGTGCACCGGGTGATCGGCATGGTCAGGGTGATCGGCTTGGTGTCGGCCGAGTGGGAGATGTCGGGCATCGACATGTCCATCGCCATGATCCGCGGGGTGTCGTCCCGCCGGTCCACCCGGCCCTTGACCACCACGATCGCGTCCTCGGCGATGTACTGCCCGATCACCTCGTACGTGTTGGGGAAGAACAGCGTCTCCACCCCGCCGGCCAGGTCCTCCAGGGTGGCGGATGCCCAGGCCCGGCCCTGCTTGGTGATCCGCCGCTGGACGCCGGTGAGGATGCCCGCGAGCGTGACGACCTGCCCGTCGGGGATGGAGCCCTCCTCGTTGAGCGCGGCGATCGTGGTGTCCGCGGCGTTCGCGAGGATCTGCTCCAGCCCGGCCAGGGGGTGGTCGGAGACGTACAGGCCGAGCATTTCGCGCTCGAAGGCCAGCTTGTCGCGTTTGTCCCACTCGCTGTCGCCGATCACGGGCATCGCGACCGTGGCAGAACCCGCCCCGGTGTCGTCGCCGAACGCCCCGAACAGGTCGAACTGGCCCGCCGCCTCGTTGCGCTTGACGTCGGCGTACGCGTCGATGGCCTCCGCGTGCACCGCCAGCAGCCCCTTGCGGGTGTGGCCCATGGAGTCGAAGGCCCCGGCCTTGATCAGCGATTCCACTGTCTTCTTGTTGCAGGCGACAGCGTCCACCTTGGACAGGAAGTCGTAGAAGTCGTGGTACTCGCCTTTTTCCTTGCGGCAACGGGCGATCGCCTCGACCACGTTGTGTCCCACGTTGCGGACCGCGGCCAGTCCGAAGCGGATGTCGGAGCCGACCGGGGTGAACGGGCCCGCGGACTGGTTGACGTCCGGCGGCAGGACCTGGATGCCCATGCGCCGGCACTCGGCCAGGTACATCGCCATCTTGTCCTTGTCGTCGCCGACGCTGGTCAGCAGCCCGGCCATGTACTCGGCCGGGTAGTTCGCCTTCAGGTAGCCGGTCCAGTAGGACACCAGCCCGTACCCGGCGGTGTGCGCCTTGTTGAACGCGTAGTCGGCGAACGGTACGAGGATGTCCCAGATCGCCTGGATGGCCGCGTCGGAGTACCCGTTGGCGCGCATGCCGTCGCGGAACGGGATGAACTCTTTGTCGAGGACCTCTTTCTTCTTCTTGCCCATCGCGCGGCGCAGCAGGTCGGCCTTGCCGAGCGAGTACCCGGCGAGGATCTGCGCGGCGCGCTGCACCTGCTCCTGGTAGACGATCAGGCCGTACGTGGGACCGAGGATCTCCTTGAGCGGCTCCTCCAGCTCCGGGTGGATCGGGGTGATCTCCTGCTGGTTGTTCTTGCGCAGCGCGTAGTTGGTGTGCGAATTCGCGCCCATCGGGCCGGGCCGGTACAGCGCGAGGACCGCGGAGATGTCCTCGAAGTTGTCCGGCTTCATCAGCCGCAGCAGCGACCGCATCGGGCCGCCGTCGAGCTGGAACACCCCGAGCGTGTCGCCGCGGGCCAGCAGCTCGTACGTCGCCTTGTCGTCCAGCTTCAGCGCCAGCAGGTCCAGCTTCGTGCCGTGGTTCAGCTCGATGTTGCGGACCGCGTCGTCGATGATGGTCAGGTTGCGCAGGCCCAGGAAGTCCATCTTGAGCAGGCCGAGCGTCTCGCAGGTCGGGTAGTCGAACTGCGTGATGATCGCCCCGTCCGCGTCGCGGCGCATCAACGGGATGTGGTCGATGATCGGCTCGGCGCTCATGATGACCCCGGCCGCGTGCACGCCGGTCTGCCGGATCAGGCCCTCGATGCCGCGGGCGGTGTCGATGACCTTCTTGACGTCCGGGTCGGTCTCGTACAGCGTGCGGATCTCGCCGGCCTCGGAGTACCGCTTGTGCTCCGGGTCGAAGATGCCCGTCAGCGGGATGTCCTTGCCCATCACCGCGGGCGGCATGGCCTTGGTGATGCGGTCGCCCACCGCGTACGGATAACCCAGCACCCGGGCCGAGTCCTTGATCGCGGCCTTGGCCTTGATCGTGCCGAACGTGGCGATCTGCGCGACCTTGTCGTCACCCCAGCGCTCGGTGACGTACCGGATGACCTCGCCGCGCCGACGCTCGTCGAAGTCGATGTCGACGTCCGGCATCGAGACGCGCTCCGGGTTCAGGAACCGCTCGAAGATCAGCCCGTGCGGCAGCGGATCCAGGTCCGTGATGCCCATCGCGTACGCGACCAGCGAGCCCGCGGCCGAGCCACGGCCCGGGCCCACCGCGATGCCCTGCTGCTTCGACCACTGGATGAAGTCGGCCACCACGAGGAAGTACGACGGGAAGCCCATCTGGATGATGACGCCCAGCTCGTACTCCGCCTGCTGGACGTGGGTCTCCGGGATGCCGTCCGGGAAACGGCGCGCCAGGCCCTCGAAGGCCATCTTGCGGAACCAGCTCTCCTCGGTCTCCCCGTCGGGCACCGGGAAGCGGGGCATCAGGTTCTTGAAGGTGAACATGCCGGTGGTGTCGACCTTCTCCGCCACCAGCAGCGTGTTGCGGCAGCCCTCCAGCCACGCCTCGGACGAGTCCACCGCGCGCATCTGGTCGGCGTTCTTGACGAAGTAGCCCGCGCCGTCGAAGCGGAACCGGTTGGGGTCGGCGACGTTGCTGCCGGTCTGCACGCACAGCAGCACGTCGTGCGCCTCGGCCTGGGCCTCGTGGGTGTAGTGCGAGTCGTTGGTCACCAGCGGCGGGATGCCCAGCTTGCGGCCGATCTCCAGCAGGCCGTCGCGGACCCGGCGCTCGATCTCCAGGCCGTGGTCCATCAGCTCCAGGTAGAAGTGCTCCTTGCCGAACACCTCCTGGTACGCCGCGGCGGTGCGCAGCGCCTCGTCGAACTGCCCGAGCCGCAGCCGGGTCTGCACCGCGCCGGACGGGCAGCCGGTGGTGGCCATGATGCCCTCGGCGTGCTCGCCGATCAGCTCCAGGTCCATCCGGGGCCACTTCACGTAGTGGCCCTCCATGGAGGCGCGCGAGTTGAGCCGGAACAGGTTCTTGAGGCCGACGTCGTTGCGCGCCCACATCGTCATGTGGGTGATCGCGCCGTTACCGGAGATGTCGTCGCTCTTCTGCTCCGGGCGGCCCCACTTGACCCGCTGCTTGTGGAAGCGCGACTCGGGCGCCACGTACGCCTCGACGCCGAGGATCGGGGTGATCCCGGCCGCGGTGGCCTGCTTGTAGAAGTCGTACGCCCCGTGCATGTTGCCGTGGTCGGTGATCGCCACGGCGGGCATGCCGAGGCGATTGGCCTCGGCGAACAGATCCTTGAGCCGGGCGGCTCCGTCGAGCATCGAATACTCGGTGTGCACATGCAGGTGCACGAACGAGTCAGACACCCGGCAGCCCCCTTTTTCGCCCGGCCGACAACCGACGACGGAAGCCTAGTCCGCACCCCCGACATCCGGCACGGGGGACACCCGGGTCATTGCGCGAACGGTTCGATCATCACCGAGGCGGCGCGCAGCCACGCCGCGCGGGTCTCCGGCTGCAGGTCGCCGTACTCGATGGAGGAGCCGACCTCCAGGGCCGGGTCGTACGGCACCACGGCCACCGCCCTGGTCCGCGTCGCGAAGTGCTTGGTCAGGTCGTCGAGCAGCGGCAGCTTGCCGGGCGACGGGCAGGAGATGAGCGTCACCGCGTTGGCCACGATGTCGCCCATGCCGGTCTCGTCCAGCAGGTCCAGCATCCAGTCGGCGGTGAACGCGGCGTCCTCGCGCGGCACGGTCGTGATGACGAGCTGATCCGCCGCCTTCATCACGGTCTGCCAGTTGACGCTCTCCACGTTGTTTCCGGTGTCCAC
This sequence comes from Krasilnikovia sp. MM14-A1004, assembly GCF_047159485.1. GTDB lineage: Bacteria > Actinomycetota > Actinomycetes > Mycobacteriales > Micromonosporaceae > Actinoplanes. The sequence continues at coordinate 4,921,100 of NZ_AP038773.1, forward strand.
ACAGATCACGTCGTGGGTACGCCGCAGCAGATCCATCACCCGGCGCACCGTGTGCTGGTCGAGCCGCTGCGCGAACCGCGGGTTCTCCTCACCGGCCAGCACGTCGTACGAGCCGTCGGAGGCGTGCCGCAGGTAGGCGTCCAGCTCCTCCAGCAGGGTGTCGCCGTGCAGGTTCTCGATGGTCAGCAGGTCGGAGATGAGGTGCCGGATCGTCCGGGCGTGCCGGGCGCTGCCCGCGCGCAGGCCCAGGGTGCCGCGCAGCTCGTTGTCGTCCCAGGCCAGCACGCCCCGGCCGCGGACGCTGCCGATGGTGGCCGCGGCCAGCACTGTGGCGGTGGTCTTGTGCACCCCGCCCTTGGGGTTGGCGAACGCCAGCACCCGCGGCGTGCCCAGCTTGCGCCGCATCACCGCGACGGCCCGGTCCAGGTCCTGATCGGAGCGGGCCTGCCGCCACTCGACCCGGGCCGGGGCCGGTGAGGTGGGTACCGCCGGGGCGGGCGGCGCGGCGGCGGGTGGCGGGAGCACGGACGCCGGGCCGACCGCGGCCGCGGCGCGCGCCGCCGGGTAGCCGTTGTCCGGGGTCACCCGGGCGATCGGCGGCAGCACGGCACGCGTCGCCGGATTGAAGAAGCTGTGCGGCTGCTCGGGCTCGGACCGGCCCAGCAGGGCATCCACGCGCCCCCCGAGCCCGTCGGCCCGGCCGGGATCGGAACGCCCCGCGAATCCGTCGGAACGGCCCGGGACGACATCGCTCCGGCCGGCGGGCCCATCATGACGTCCCGCGAACCCGTCGGGCCTGCCGGCGAGGCTGTCGGAACGCCCCATGGGGGCGGGTTGCTGACCCGCGAGGGCGTCAGGGGTACCCGCGAACCCGTCGCGGCGGGGTCCGTACCCGTCGGGTCGCGGCGGCTGTCCGGGCGCCCGGCCGGGGAAGCCGTTGGTGCCGCCCGGACCGTCGGCGTGCCCCGGCGCTGCGTCGGCGCGACCGCCGAAGCCGTCCGGGCGGGCCGGGAAGCCCTCGGCGCGCAGCGCCTGGCGGCGGGAGTCGAGCGGGTTCATCGGGCGCGGCTCGGCCGGGCTGACCGGTCGAGGATCCACGGTCCGCCCCACCCGCCGGTCCAGCGGGTTGACCGGGCGGCGGTCGAACGGATTCACCGGGCGCGGCTCCGGCCCGGGCCGTGGCGGCTCCGGCTGGCGCTGGTCGAGGGGGTGACGCGGGTCGAGCGGATTGAACGGGCGCCGCTCCGGCGGGCTCACCGGCCGGCTCGGCAGCGGGTGGGCGCCGGGCGCCGGATGCTGCGGATCCCCGTGCTCGTCGCGGTCGGCGGTCTCCTCGGCGGTCCGGGACGCGTGGCGCGCACGATCGAGTAGCGCCCGCCATCGCGGGGCTGGTTCCGCAGGCCGGCCCCAGCCGGTCTCGGTCCCATCCACGGCTCGTCCTCCCTGCGCCGACGCGGTGTGTTCCCGGACGGGCGTCACCGCCCTAGACAGGCTACGGAGGCCAACCCTATTCAGGCCACTCCCGAATGCCTTCCGCCGGTGTTGCTGAGCCCCGGCGGCAGATCCCATGCCACGCATGCACCCGTCCGTACGGCCGGCGCACCCGGCTGGGGCGCCGACGTGGGTCTAACGCCCGGGCGCGCCTCGGGATGCTCCCCCACGGTCGCGGACGGCACATCGGCGACCGGCCGGGCCGGTGGCGGCGCGACGGCAGTGCTTTCCTCCGATACCGGGAAGGACGGCCCGGACCCCCTGCGGGGATCAGTGGGTGAGGCATAAGTCACAGCGGGCCCGGACGACGAGGGTAGCGGCGCGGCGGCCGCCGGGCAACCGCCGCGGTGCCCTCAGCTCGCGTCGCGCAGCACGTCGAGCGCATGCCCCAGATCGTCGGGATATTCGCTGACGAACCGCACCTCGTCGTAGGTACGGGGGTGCAGGAAGGCCAGCTCCCGGGCATGCAGCCACTGCCGCTCCAGCCGTATCCGCGCCGCCAGGGTCGGATCCGCCCCGTACGTGAGGTCACCCACGCAGGGATGGCGCAACGCCGCGAAATGCACCCGGATCTGGTGGGTACGCCCGGTCTCCAGCTTCACGTCCACGAGGCTGGCCGCGCGGAACGCCTCCAGCGTGTCGTAGTGGGTGACGCTGGGCTTCCCGCCGGACATCACGGCGAACCTGTAGTCCGCGCTCGGATGCCGGTCGATCGGCGCGTCGATCGTGCCGCGCAGCGGGTCCAGATGGCCCTGCACGACCGCGTGGTACCGCTTGTCGACCTCGCGTTCCTTGAACGCCCGCTTCAGCACGCTGTACGCGTGCTCGCTCTTGGCCACCACCATGAGGCCGGTGGTGCCGACGTCCAGCCGGTGCACCACGCCCTGCCGTTCGGCGGCACCGCTGGTCGCCACGCGCTGGCCCATGGCCGCCAGCCCGCCCACCACGGTCGGCCCCGTCCAGCCCGGGCTCGGGTGCGCGGCCACCCCGACCGGCTTGTCGACCACCACGATGTCGTCGTCGTCGTAAACGATCCGCAGGCCGTGCACCGGCTCGGCCACCAGGACCGGGGCCGTCGCGGGCGCCGGCAGGGTCACCTCCAGCCACGCCCCGGCGCTCACCTTGTCGCTCTTGGGGCGGGGGATGCCGTCGACCAGGGCGTCGCCGGCCTCCACCAGGCTCGCGGCGGCCGTCCGGGACAGCCCGAACAGCCGGGACACCGCCTGGTCGAGGCGCATGCCGTCGAGACCGTCGGGCACGGGCAGGGAACGCCGGTCCCCCGCGGGACGCAGGCCGGGAGTGGTCACGGGCGCACCTCACCGGCGGCTTGGCCGTTTCCGGGACCGGGGTCGGCGGCCCGCCGTGCCCGGCTGCCGTCGCGCTGGCGGCCGGTCAGCTCCAGCAGGATCGCGAGGCACACCCCGACGGTCAGGCAGCTGTCCGCGACATTGAACACCGCAAACCGCTCACCGTACGGCGCGAAGGCGCTGATCATGTCGACCACGTGCCCCCGGAACGGGCCGGGCGCCCGGAACAGCCGGTCACCCAGGTTGCCGAGGGCACCACCGAGCACCAGCCCCAGGCTGACCGCCCAGGGCACCGAACGCAGCCGCCGGGTCATCCAGGCGATCCACCCGATCACCGCGAGGGTGATCAGCGGGAACACCCAGGTGTGCCCGCTGCCCAGGCTGAACGCGGCCCCGCTGTTGCGCAGCAGCGACAGGTAGATCAGGCCGCCCAGTACACGGACCGGCTCTGTCGGGTCGAGGTGCTGGACGGACAGCTCCTTGACGATCTGGTCCGTCGCGACGGCCAGCACGGCGGTGCCCGCGAGCACCGCCACGGCCCGGGGTGCGGGGCCGGGCGGGGTCTGAGGCCCGGGGGCGCTCACCGCGGCGCCGCCCGCTGCCTCGTCGGCGTTCAGCGTCGTTCCTCCAGCTGCTTGCAGGACACACACAGGGTCGCGGACGGGAACGCGGCCAGCCGCTCGACGGGGATGGCGTTGCCGCACCGCTCGCACCAACCGTAGTTGCCCTCACCGAGTCGGTCGATGGCGCGTTCCACCTGGTTGATCCGCTCGAGCAGGTTGTTGGCCAGGGTGATTTCCTGCTCGCGCTCGAAGGTCTTGGTCCCGGTGTCCGCCTGGTCGTCGCCCGCGGAGTCGGTCAGCCGCTCACGCTGCAACTCGGCGATCTCGCTGAGGGTCTGGTCGTACTCGCCCTGAAGCTCGTCCCGGCGTTCGGTCAGCGCCACGCGGATCTTCTCGGTCTCCGCGGCGCTGCGCGACCGCCTCGCCCCGGCCTTGGCGGTCGAGGCGGGCCTGGTGTCGGTTGCCTTGGCCATCGTCGCTCCCTCGCCGCGACGAGCGCGGCATCGGCGGTTCACGGGACCTGCGTCGGGCGTCGTCACCGCCCGTTCCCACCTGTCCCCTTGTCGGGCCGGACGCACCCCCGCGCGCCTGGCCGGCGCGGCCGGTGGGCCGGCCGCCGCCATGATCCCTCACGTGCAAAATCGGCGTGCACGGTGATCAATCAGGTGCACGAACGGCATGCAGAATGATCAATCACGTGCACAAACGGCGTGCACAATGATCAATCACGTGCACAAACGGCGTGCACGAAGCCGCCGTGCACACCGGAGGCTCGCAAGGATACGGAACGTGCAGGTCCACGACAACCTGGCGCACCGGCCGGGATACCCCGAACCGGGGCGAAAATTACCCGGACGATTGGTCAGACAACCGACACGCCGCCCTCAGCGCTCCTCCCGGCCATCCTCACCGAACCAGCGAGCCAGCCGGCCACGGCGGCTGACCGCACGCAGCCGCCGTTCGGCCGTGTCCCGCACGTCGGCGGTCGCCACGATCAGCAAGGTGTCGCCGGTGCGCAGCCGGGTGTCCGGCGCGGGGACGAATCCGGCCCCCTCGCGCACGACGAGTGTCACGACGGCTCCGACGGGCAGGCGCAACTCATCGATGTGCACCCCCGCCAGCCGGGAACCCGGCGCCAGCCCGATCTGCAGCAGGTCGGCGTGCATGTTCTCCAGCGGGGCGGACTCCACCTGCACCTCCGCCGCCTCGGCCGGCGCGGTGACCCCCAGCCACCTGGCCACGGGCGCGACCGTCCCGGCCTGCAGCAGGGTAAAGATGATCACCAGTACGAACACCGCGTCGAACAGCTTCTCGGCGCCCGGGGTACCCGCCGACAGCGGGATGGTGGCCAGCACGATCGGCACCGCTCCGCGCAGGCCCGCCCAGGACAGGAACGCCTGCCCCCGCCAGCCCGGCGCGCCGCGTACCACCAGCGCCGAGACGGCCACCGACAGCGGGCGTGCCAGCAGGACCAGGGCGCCGCCCACCACCAGGGCGCTCACCAGGGCACCCGGCAGGCGGCCCGGCGACACCAGCAGACCCAGCAGGACGAACAGGCCGATCTGCGCCACCCAGGCCAGCCCGTCGGCGAAGCCGAGGATGGCCCGGCGGTGCGGCAGGCGGGCGTTGCCGAGCACGACGCCCGCGACATAGACCGCGAGGAACCCCGAGGCGTGGGCGACCGCGCCCGCCGCGTACGCCAGCACGGTGAGCCCCACCGCGGCGATCGGGTACAGCCCGGCCGACGGCAGCGCGGCCCGGCGCAGCAGCCAGCGCCCGGCCGCCCCGACGAACAGGCCGATCGCGGCGCCCGCGGCCAGCTCGTAGAAGAGCAGCAGCTCGTGCCAGGACAGGGCGGCCGCGGCCGGGCTGGCCAGCAGCACCACCACCAGCACCACCGGGGCGTCGTTCATGCCGGACTCCGCCTCCAGTGTCGCCACCAGCCGGGGCGGCAGCCGCAGGCGGCGCAGCGTGGCGAACACGGCGGCGGCGTCCGTCGAGGACAGCACCGCGCCGTACAACAGAGCCAGCCGCCAGTCGAGGCCGAGCAGCAGGTGCACGACCACCCCGACCACGACGATGCTGACCGCCACGCCGAGGGTGGCCAGCGTGGCGGACAGGCCGAGCACGGGACGCAGCGCGCTCCACCGGGCGGTCAGCCCGCCCTCCGCGATGATCACGATCAGGGCGCAGAAGCCGAGGGTACGGGTGAGCTCCGCGTCGTCGAACCGGATGCCGAGTCCCGCCTCGCCGAGCAGGATCCCGATGAGCAGGTAGACCAGCAGACTCGGCAGCCCGACGCGGGTGGACAGGCGCACCGCCGCCACGGCGACCAGGAGGACGGCGGCCCCGATCAGCAGGGCGACGTCCAGGTGACCGGTCACACCGGACCGGTGCCGGTGGCCTCGTCGCGCAGGGCGGCCAGCCGCGGCGCGAGGTCGGTGGCGGGAGCCTCGACCGTGAAGACCTTGTCGCGGCTGGTGGCGCCCAGCCGCAGCGTCACGGCGGACGGGCGTACGCCGAGGGCGTCGGCGAGGGCGCGGCGCACCGCCTCGGTGGCCTTGCCGTCCACCGCCGGGGCGCCGACCGCGATGATCAGCGCGGGGCCGTGCGGGCCGTCGTACCGGCCGCCGACCCGGGTCCGGCCCGCACCCGGCCGCACCCGGACCGGGACGGAGACGTCCCGCGTCCCAGGTGGGGGCACGCGCCGGTTGGTCACGCCTCATTGTGCCGATCTCCGCCGCGGCGCGACGGCGGGGTCCGCCGTGCGTGGTGCCCCACGGCCGGTACCGGCCGGCAGCATGGCACGGATCGCGCGCGCCCGGCCCGCGATCCCGCAGCTCAGCCGCGGGTGGCAGCTACCAAAAGCCCGACCCGACCCCGCAGCTCAGCCACAGACAGCAGCCACCAAGAGCCCGACCCGACCCCGCAGCCGCAGGCAGCAGCCGTCAAGAGCCGGTCGGACTCCGCAGGTCAGCCGCGGGCGGCGGCCGCCAGCAGGCGGTCGACCGGGCGGCACAGGCCGCACGGGGTGAAGCCCAGCTCGACCGCCTCGGCCACGGGCAGCGGTTCGGTGAGCCGGCCGACCAGGTGGGGGCAGTCCGCGACGTGGTAGCGCGGCCGGCCGTCGACGACCAGGACCTCCGCGTCCATCCGGGCGATGCGCACGGCGTCCGCGGCTCGCTCGGCCTGCGGCAGCGGCTCGTCGGCCGGGTCGTCGGGGTCGGGCTCACCGAACTCCTCCACCGGCTCGTCGAATGCCGGCCCCGCGCTGAACGCCGGGCTCTCGCTGAACGCCGGGCTCTCGCTGAACGCCGACGTCTCGCTGAACGCCGAGGCCTCGGATCGTTCGCCGGCGCTGTCGGGGTGCTCTGCCGGGTCTACGGGCTCCAGCCGCCAGGACTCGTCGGGCTCCTGGGTCCGGGCCGAGTCGATGACGGACGAGGCGCGGTCGTAGTCGATGTGGTCGCGGTGCCCGGTGTGGTCGTCGTCCGGCTCGACCCCGGCGGCACCTGAGGTGTCGAGACCGGTGGTGTCGAGCCCGGGAGTGTCGCCGAATCCGGCGGCCGGGACATCGTCCGCTGCGGTGAGCGGCGGGTAGTCGGCGGCCGCGCCGGTGTCGAGCAGGTCATCGTCCGCCGGGTCGGCGCCCCGCGGTTCATCGTGGGCGGCGTCCGGATAGTCGCCGGCTCCCGCGGCGGCGAACTCGTCGTCGTCTGCCGACGCGGGATCGTCCGCGAACCTCGGGGACCCGGACCCGGACCCGGACCCGGACCCGGACCCGGACGCGGCGGAGGCGGCGGAGGCGGGCTCGTCCGCGAACATCGTGAGGTCCGACTCGGCGGCGCCGGATTCGTCCGGGTAGGTCATGGAACCGGCCGGGTCCGAGGCGCCCGGCTCGTCCGCGTACGTGACAGAGGTGGCCGGGGCACCGGCCGCGTACCCGACGGAGCCGGACCCGGTGGGGGTGGTCCGGTCCGCGAACGCTGCGGACTCGGCGTGCGGAGCCCCGCCCGCGGAGTCGGCCGCATCCCGCCCGCGAGCGCCGGTGCGACCCGCCGGCCCGGAGGCCGGGCGGAGGGCGCTGCCGACGTCGCGGGCCGCGGCCCGGCGGGCGGACGCCCGGCGGGCGCCGGTGACCAGCGCGATCGCGGCCAGCAGGCTGGCCACGATGGAGCTGATGAGAAGCGTGCTCGACCCGCCGGCGACGCCGAAAACAAGCAGCGTCACCGCGACGAGGATGAGCAGCAGACTGGCAACGATCATGGGCTCATCCCCACCGCAGTCGGTCCGTCATGGTTCCTTGCAGGGGTGGTGTGAGGGGTCAGCGGCCCGTCTCGATGGAGTTGGCACGGCCGCCGCCGTACGAGCCGGCCAGGCCCGCCGCGGCGAGACCACCCGAGCCGCCCACCGAGCGGTTCGCGTCGGCGCGCGCCATCTCGGCCTCCAGGCCCTGGCCACGACCGTCGAGGTCACGCAGCTGGCTCTCCAGGTACGCCTTGAGCCGGGTGCGGTACTCGCGCTCGAACTGCTTGAGCTCCTCGATGTGCTTCTGCAGGGCGGAGCGCTTGGCGTCCAGGCCGCCCATGGCCTCCTGGTGACGCTGGCGCGCGTCCCGCTCGAGGGCGTCCGCCTTGGCGCGGGCCTCGCGGGTGACCTCCTCCGCCTTGGAACGGGCGTCGGAGAGCAGCTTGTCGGCCTCGCGGCGCGCGTCGGCGACGTGGTCGTCCGCAGTGCGCTGGGCCATCATGAGCACCCGCAGCGCCTGCTGCTCGCCATCGCCGCCGGGAGGGGTGGAACCGGCGCCGACGGGACCCTGGGCGCGGACCTGCTCGAGCTCGGCCTGCATCTGCCGGGCTGCCTGCTCGGCGGCCGCCTTGTCGCGCTGCACCCGGTCGAGCTGGGCCTTCATGTCGTTGAGCTCCGCGGCCAGCCGGGGGTCAGCGCCCGAGACGGCTGGCGCACCGCCCCGCCCGCCACCGCGCTCGACCTGCGCGCGCAGCTCGTTGTTCTCCTCGATGAGACGGGCGAGTTCGCGCTCGACCTCGTCCAGGAAGGCGTCGACCTCCTCCTCGTCATACCCCCGCTTGCCGATCGGGGGCTTTTTGAAGGCGACGTTGTGCACGTCGGCCGGGGTCAGCGGCATCGAAACTCCTCGGGTCAGTCGCGGCCGCGTGGGGCGCACCTCATCATCAGCTGAAGCGGAGGATCAGGTTCGCTAACACGAAGTACAAAAGCACGAACAGGATAACCAGCAGGACCAGGGACGCCAGGTCCAAGCTCACGGTACCAATTCGAAGCGGTGGGATCACACGCCTCAACGCCCTCAAGGGTGGATCAGTGACGCTCCACACCAGTTCCAGTGCCGCGGACGCCCCCCGCCCCGGCTGCCACCTGCGGCCGTACTGGAGCACCGCACCCAGGACAAACCTCGCCAGCAGCGTCAGGAAGAAGACGTAGACCAACAGGAAGAGGACTTGAAAGACGATCGACAGCACGACTGGCGGATCCCTCGTTAGGGTCAACTCTGGTTGAAGAAGCCGCCCTCAGCGATCTTGGCCTTGTCCTCCGCGGTGACCTGGACATTCGCCGGTGAGAGCAGGAAAACCCGGTTGGTCACGCGCTCGATCGTACCGCGCAGCCCGAAGGCCAGACCGGCGGCGAAGTCGACCAGCCGGCGCGCATCCCCCTCGTCCATCTCGGTGAGGTTGATGATGACCGGCACCCCGTCCCGGAAGTGCTCCCCAATCGTCCGGGCCTCCCGGTACGTCGTCGGGTGCAGCGTCGTGATCTGGTACCGCTGCTCCTCCTCGACCGGGCGCTGGTGCACCTGGGTCTGCGGGGCGAGGGCGAGGTTGTCGCGCGTCTGGTAACTCAGCGCACCGCCCGCCTCACTCGACGGCGTGGACGACGACGGCCGGGTGATGGACCGTACGCTGGCCCGCTCGTTGCGGGGCTCGTCGCGGTCGAGGTCCATCCGGGACACCCGCTCGCTGGACCGGGGCCGGTCGAAGTTGCGCGCCCGCGGCAGTGCCGGGGCGTCGTCGACGTCGTCCTCGTCGTCGGCGAACTCGTCCGCGTACCGGTAGCCGGCGTCGCGGTCACGGTCCCGGTCGCGGTATCCGCTCTCGCGGTATCCGCGGTCGTCGTAGCGCTCGTCGTCCTCCTCGACGAGGCCGAGCCACACGCCGGCCTTCCGCAACGCGCTCATGCCCCCACCTCGTCCCATTCGGCGAACCTCGTACCCATGCCCCCAAAACCCTCCGTCCGTGGTGCGCCCGCTCCCCCTCGGCGTGCCGCGCCCCGCTTGCCCGCGGTGCCCGAACGGGTCCCGCCTGCGACGCTGTGCCGTCGTCGGGCGCCGCGGCCACCGTGGAGGCACGTCGCGCGAAACAACACGTATGTAGTTTGCTGCCCGCCGCAAGGCTACCGCAGCGTGTTGCGCATCCCGAGCAAAGAACTACCGATCCGGACGTGTGTCGCTCCGTGCCGGACGGCCACCTCCAGGTCCCCGCTCATGCCCGCGGAGACCACAGTGGCGCCGGGGTGCCGCTCGGTCAGCCGGGCCGCCAGCGCGGACAGCGTCGCGAACGCCCGGTCCGGCTCCCAGTCGAGCGGCGCCACGGCCATCACCCCCGCGAGTCGCAGCCCGTCGGCCGCCGCAACCGTGTCGGCGACGCGCCACAGGTCGCGGTCGGGATCGCCGGCCCCGGCCACCGCGCCACCGCGTGCCGCGTCGCCGTCGACGCTGATCTGCACCAGCACGTCCAGCGGCGCGGAGCGCTCCTCGGCGGCGGCCCGGTCCAGCGCGGCGGCCAGTCGTACCGAGTCGACCGACTCGACCACGTCGGCGTACCGGGCGACGGAGCGCGCCTTGTTGCGCTGCAACTGGCCCACGAAGTGCCAGCGCACCCGCGCGCCGGCCGCGGCGAGCGCCGCGGCCTTCGGCGCGGCCTCCTGATCCCGGTTCTCCCCCACGTCGGTGACGCCCAGTTCGGCCAGCAGCAGGACGTCCGAGGCCGGGTACGTCTTGGTGATGGCGACCAGGGTCACCTCGGCGGACTCGCGACCGGCCGCCGCGCAGGCGCGAGCGATCCGGTCCAGCACCTCCTGGCGGGCGGTGGCGAGTTGGGTACGCCGGTCCGCAACGGTCACGCCGCCCTCAGGACCCGTTCTTGAGGAAGTCCGGGACGTCCACATCGTCGAAGAGCACCCGGCGCGGCGGCGGGGTGGTGGCCGCCTGCGGCGGGTTGTTCACCGGCACCGGCGACGTCGGGGCCGCCGCGGGCGGCGTGGCGGCCGGCTGCGCCTTGCGCGCCGGCTCGGCCGGCTTGTACGAGGGGGTGCCCCCGTCGAAGCCCGCCGCGATGACCGTGACCCGCACCTCGTCGCCGAGCGCGTCGTCGATGACCGCGCCGAAGATGATGTTGGCGTCCGGGTGGGCCGCGTCCGTGACCAGCTGCGCCGCGTCGTTGATCTCGAACAGGCCCAGGTCGGACCCGCCCGCGATGGACAGCAGCACGCCGCGGGCGCCGTCCATGCTCTGCTCCAGCAGCGGGCTGGAGATGGCCTTCTCGGCGGCCTCGACCGCGCGGTTGTCCCCGCGCGCGCTGCCGATGCCCATCAGCGCGCTGCCCGCGCCGCTCATGACGCTCTTGACATCGGCGAAGTCCAGGTTGATCAGACCCGGCGTGGTGATCAGGTCGGTGATCCCCTGGACGCCGGAAAGCAGCACCTGGTCGGCCTGGCGGAACGCGTCCATCATGCTGATGCCGCGGTCGCCGAGCGCCAGCAGCCTGTCGTTCGGGATGACGATCAGGGTGTCGCACTGGTTGCGCAGCTCGTCGATGCCGGACTCGGCCTGCACCTGGCGGCGCTTGCCCTCGAAGGAGAACGGCCGGGTGACCACGCCGATGGTGAGCGCGCCGAGCTTGCGGGCGATGTTGGCCACGACCGGCGCGCCGCCGGTGCCCGTGCCGCCGCCCTCGCCGCAGGTCACGAAGACCATGTCGGCGCCCTTGAGCACCTCCTCGATCTCGTCGCGGTGGTCCTCGGCGGCGTTCTTGCCGACCTCGGGCTGGGCCCCCGCGCCGAGCCCGCGGGTCAGTTCCCGCCCGACGTCCAGCTTGACGTCGGCGTCGCTCATGAGCAGCGCCTGGGCGTCCGTGTTGATCGCGATGAACTCGACGCCCTTGAGCCCGACCTCGATCATGCGGTTCACGGCGTTCACGCCGCCGCCGCCGATGCCGACGACCTTGATGACCGCAAGGTAGTTGTGTGGAGGTGTCATCGGGCTCAGCCATCCCTTCCAGGGTTGGCGGACGCGAAGGCCCCGCGGTCGGCCAGACCGCTTCGTGTCCGCTCCGTACAAGGGAGGGCGAGGAAACCCTCACCCTCTACTAGAGGCTTAGGTTTATGTCAACCTCTCAACCTCTCGACGCAACGTATTCGGCCGTCAGTCCCGATCCAAGAACCGCCCCGGCGTGTCGGCGTCCCCTTACGTGATGAGTATCCGACTCACCCGTAACCTCGCAAGCAATGCGCCGTTTAGGGCTTAATGTCCGATCGACGGGCGCCGTTTGATCGATGCCGAAGCAGGCCTCAGCGCAGCGTCACGACTTCCGGCGCGCTCACGTCGATCGTGTTCTCGGGACGCTTGAGCAATGCCGTCGACACCGTGGCCTTGGTCGGGCTCTGCGTCTCGTCACCCCAGATGATCGTGCGATGCCCGCGCAGCTCCAGCCGGATCTGCGCCGGTGCCCGTACGGAAATCTCGGTCAGCTGTTCGCGCAGTTCGTCGGTGAGCGCGGCCAGCACGGTCAGCGCCGACCTGGTGTTCACGTCCTGCGGCCCCGGCGCGGCCAGCCGGGCCAGCGGCAGCCCCGGCGGCGCCGCCGACACCGTCCGGTACGCCACCCCCGCGCCGTCGATCAGGGTGACCCCGTCCTTGCCCGCCGGCACCGCGGCCACCGGGCGCCGCTCCACGACCTCGATCTCGATCGTGGCGGGCCAGGACCGCGACACGACCGCCCGGTCCACCGCGGGCAGGGCTTGCACCCGTGCCTGCACCGCGTCCAGGTCCACGCGGGCCAGCGGCGCACGCATCGACACGGCCGCGGCCTCTTCCACCTGCGCCGACGTCAGCGTCTCGGCGCCGACCACCCGCACCTCGCGCACGCCCAGCAGGGAGGTGCCATACACCATCCAGACCAGCGCGCCGATCACCGCGACGACCCCGGCGCCCACCGCCCAGGGCAGCAGCGCACGCAACCGGCGGCGCCGCGCCCGCGCCATGAACCGCCGCACCGACGACGGCACGGCGTCGGTGTCCGCCCGGACGAGCCGCCAGTTGCGGCCCTCACCGGCGCCGTTGCCTTTGATCTTGGAGGAGCGGGCGCCGGGCACCGGCTACCGCCCGTCGGCCTCGGCCAGCGCCGCCAGCAGCTCGTCGCCCATCAGCGAGATGGGCGGCGCACCCATGGTGACCACCACGTCACCCGGGCGGCTGCGGCGCACCACCTCGGCGGGCACGTCCGACCAGGACGGTACGAACACCTTGCGGTCGTCGGGCAGGTCGATCGCCGCGGTCAGCGCCACCCCGCCCTCGCCCGGCCCGCGCACCTCGCCCGGTCCGAACACCTCCATCACCACGACCTCGTCGGCCAGGGCCAGACCCTCGGCCAGCTCCGCCTGCAGATCCCGGGTCCGGTACACCCGGTACGGCTGGAACACCACGACCAGCCGCCCGTCGCCCGCCACCTCCCGCAGCGTGCGCAGCGCCGCGGTCACCGAGGTCGGGTGATACGCGTACTCGTCGTAGACCCGTACCCCCGCGGCGTTGCCCTTGCGCTCGAAGCGCCGGCGCACTCCGGGGAAGGAGGCCAGCGCCTCCGCGATCGAGCCGAACCCGATGCCCAGCTTCAGCGCCGTGAGCACCGCCGCGGCGCTGTTCAGGCCCATGTGCAGGCCGGGCAGCGCCAGGTGCAGCTCGCCCAGCGGCTTGCCCTCCAGGTACGCCTCGTAGCGCACCCCCTGCACGGTCGAGGTCACCTCGGCGATGCGCAGGGTCGCGTCCGCGGACTCCCCGTACGTGTAAACCGTGCGGCCGCGCTCGCGCAGCGCCGCGATCAGCGCGGCCACGCCGGGGTCGTCGGCGCAGGTCACCACGAACCCGTCGGCGTCGGTCAGCTCCGCGAACTGCAGGAAGCCCGCCTTGAGCCCGGCCAGGTCGCCCCAGTTGTTGAGGTGGTCCGCCTCGATGTTCGTGACGATCGCGACGTGCGGGCGGTAGATGAGGAACGACTTGTCGCTCTCGTCGGCCTCGGCCACGAAGTGCGGGCCGGTGCCGTGGTGGCCGTTGGAGCCGGCCTCGGAGATCTCGCCGCCGATCACGAACGACGGGTCCTGCCCGGCGTGCTGCAGGATCACCGTCATGATCGAGGTGGTGGTGGTCTTGCCGTGGGTGCCGGCCACCGCGATCGTCCGGCGGTTGGTCATGGCCGCCGCGAGGGCCTCGGAGCGGTGCAGCACCCGCAGGCCGCGGCGGCGCGCCTCGACCAGTTCCAGGTGGTCCTGCGGGATCGCGGTGGAGTAGACCACGGTGTCGACGCCGTCCAGGTTGGACGCCTCGTGGCTCATGTGGATCGTGCCGCCCAGGGCCCGCAGCGCGGCCAGCGCGGGCCACTCCCGCAGCTCGCTGCCGGAGACCGGCACCCCACGGGTGAGCAGCAGCCGGGCCAGCCCGCCCATGCCCACCCCGCCGATACCGATCAGGTGCATCGTGCCGAGGTCCTCGGCGGTCAGCCCGCCGGCCGGTGTCAGCTCCGCGGCGTTCACAGGTCCACTCCCCAAGCTCCCAGGTCACTCATCGTCCGGCCACCGCCTGGCAGACGAAGTCCAGCAGCGCCTCGTCGCCGTCGCGGCGACCGTACGTGCCGGCGGCCGCGCCCATCGCGGCGAGCCGCTGCGGGTCACGGGCCAGCGGGATCACCGTACGCTCCACCCACTCGGGGCTCAGCTCCGCGTTGTCCACCAGCAGCCCGCCGCCGGACTCGACCACCGGCCCCGCGTTGCGCCGCTGCTCCTGGTTGCTGTACGGATACGGAACGTAGATCGCGGGCAGGCCCAGGGCGGTGGTCTCGGCGACCGTGATCGCCCCGCCCCGGCACAGCATGAGGTCCGCGGCCGCGTACCCGAGCTGCATGTCCGACAGGTACGGCACCACGACGTACGGCACGGGCAGGTCGCTGGGCACCTCGAACGGGTCGTTGCGGCCGCCCTGCACGTGCAGCACCTGCACGCCCGCGTGGGCCAGCTTCTTCGCCGCACCGGCCACCGCCAGGTTGATCGTCCGCGCCCCGGAGGAGCCGCCCGAGACGAACAGCACCGGCAGGTCCGGGCGCAGCCCGAAGTGCGCGAGCGCCTGCGGGCGCAGGGCCGCCCGGTCGAGCTGGGTGATGCCGGTGCGCAGCGGCACGCCGACCACGCGGGCGTCGCGCAGTGATTCCGCCTGCTGCGGCTGATGCGGGAACCCGACGGCGACGTGCTTGGTGAACTTCATGCCCACCCGGTTCGCCACGCCGGGCGGCACGTTCACCTCGTGCACCACGATCGGCAGCTCCCGCCGCCACGCCGCCAGATAGGCGGGCACTGACACGTACCCGCCGAAGCCGAGCACCACGTCGGCCTCGACCTCGTCGATCACCTTGCCGGCGGCGTGCGCCGACTTGTACATCCGATCCGGGGTGCGCAGCAGGTCCAGGTTGAACGAGCGGGGCAGCTGGTAGGCGGGGATCACCCGCAGGTCGTAGCCGGCGGGCGGGATCAGCTCGTTCTCCATGCCCTTGGGGCTGCCCAGGGTGGTGATCCGGACCTCGGGGAAGTGCCGGCGCAGACAGTCGGCGAAGGCGAGCAGCGGGTAGATGTGGCCACCGGTACCTCCTCCGGCGAGCACGACCGACCGCAGCACACCCATTCCCGTCTCCTCTCCCCATTCGCCCGCCACCCTAGAGCGGAGCCGTCAGCGCCCCGGCTAAGGGCGGCCCTTCCCGGCGCTCGCGGGCGCCCGGCCCGCCGGTTTCGGGGTGCCCGAGCGCTCGGGACCCGGCCGGCGAGGCGCTGGCAGCGGCGGTAGCGGGGCCCAGAGTAGCCGTACCCATCGCGCGGGCGGACGGGCGTGCAGCGCCCGCGCCGCATCCGGCTCGGCCCGCGCGAACGAGGCGAGGATGCCGATCGCGGCCATCGTCACGACCAGGGCGCTGCCGCCCGCCGAGATGAACGGCAGCGGCAGGCCGGTGATCGGCAGCAGCCCCACCACCCCGCCGATGTTGATCACGGCCTGGGCGACCAGCCAGGTGGTGACCGCGGTCGCGGCCAGGCGGCGGAACGGGTCCTGGACCCGCCGGGCGATCCGGAACCCGGTGTACGCCAGCACCGAGAACAGCGCCAGCACCACGGCGCAGCCCACCACGCCGAGTTCCTCGGCCACGATCGCGAAGATGAAGTCGTTGTCGGCCTGCGGCAGCCAGTCCCACTTGAGGGCGCTCTTGCCCAGCCCCACGCCGAACCAGCCGCCCTCGTAGATCGCCGAACGGCCCTGCAGGAGCTGGTAGCAGGCGCCGATGGAGCAGTTCTCCGGCGGCTGCAGCCAGTTGGCGATCCGGGCGAACCGGTAGTTCGGCTCGCCCACCTTGCCGGATCCGGCGCCGCGGGAGGCGGCGGCGATGAGCAGCCCGATGCCGGCCGTGCCCAGCACCGCCAGCGCGGCGAAGACCCGCAGCCGCACCCCGGCGGCCCACAGCAGGCCGACGATCAGTGCCAGCAGCACCAGCATGGTGCCCAGGTCGTTGTAGCCGACCAGCACGAACAGCAGCCCGATCACCGGGAACAGCGGCGTGGCCAGCTCGCGCCAGTGGCCGAGCGCGGGGCCCTTGCGGGCGACCAGGTCGGCGCCCCACAGCACCACGCCGAGCTTCGCCAGCTCCGACGGCTGCACCCCGACCGGTCCGAGATAGAGCCAGAGCAGCTCGGCGTGCACCGGGCCGAGCTGCGGTTCGTGCAGCAGCTTTACCTTCTGCAACGCCATCAGCGCGTCGAGCACCACCAGCAGCACCACGGCCACGGCCAGGATGTACCTGCCGAGGGTGCGCAGGGTGCGCGCGGGCAGCCGCTGGCAGATCCAGAACCCGACGAGGCCGAGCAGCGCGTACACGGCCTGCTTGCCGATCATGGAGAAGGCGCTGCCGTGCTGCGCGTACGCCTTGACGCTGGTGGCCGAGAAGACCATGGTCAGGCCGACCAGCAGCAGCAACCCGGAGCTCGCGATGAGCAGGTAGTACGAGCTGAGCGGCCGGGCCAGTAGCCCGTGCACCGCCGGCAGCAGCTGCCGGCTCAGCGACGGTCGTGTCCGCTGGTCCTCCGCCATGGGATCATCATCGCGGCGCGGGCCCGGCGGACCCGCACACCGTGGGCGCGTGTCGCCGGGAATTGTGAGAGCTATCCCATGACCGCGAGGAAGTCGCTGTAGAACAGACCGAGGCCGATGGCCACGCAGATCCCCGCGACGATCCAGAACCGCACCACGATGTTGACCTCGCTCCAGCCCGCCAACTCGAAGTGGTGCTGCAGCGGCGACATCCGGAACACCCGTTTGCCTGTCGTCTTGAACGAGATGATCTGGATGACCACGGACATCGTGATGATGACGAACAGGCCGCCGATGATGATCGCCAGCAGGGTCGTCCGGGTCGCCATGGCCAGGCCGCCGACCAGCCCGCCCAGTCCGAGCGCGCCCGTGTCACCCATGAAGATCCGCGCCGGTGAGGTGTTCCACCACAGGAAGCCCACGCAGGCTCCGGCGGCGGCCGCGGCGATCAGCGCGATCTCCAGCGGGTCGCGCACCTCGTAGCAGTAGGCCGCGCCCTTCGCGTACGTCGTGTCGCCGCACCAGTGCCGGTACTGCCAGAACCCGATCAGGGTGTACGCGCCCAGCACCAGGATCGTGGCGCCGGTGGCCAGCCCGTCCAGTCCGTCGGTGAGGTTCACGCCGTTCGACATGGACATGATCACGAAGACGAAGATCAGCACCGAGCCGACCTTGCCGACGTCGAGCAGGCTGATGTCGCGGATGAACGAGATGTGCTCGCTGGCCACGGTCTGCCCGTTGGTGCTGGGCGCGTAGAGGGCCGCGATGCCGAAGCCCGCGCCGACCAGCAGCTGACCGAGCAGCTTGCCCTTGGCGCTGAGCCCGCCCGAGTGCCGCTTGCGCACCTTGAGGAAGTCGTCGAGGAAGCCGACCGCGCCGCAGAACACGAACAGGCCCAGCAGCACCAGCGCGGTCATGGTCGGGCCGACCTGCGCGATCTGCTGCTCGGGCAGGGTGGTCAGCGCGACGTGCCCGGCCACGTACGCCAGCACCGTGGCCACGATGAACGCCACGCCGCCCATCGTCGGCGTGCCCTTCTTGCCCTGGTGCGTGGCCGGGCCCACGGCACGGATCGGCTGACCCGCCTTGAGCGCCGTGAACACCCGGATCGCGACCGGGGTGCCGAACAGCGAGATGATGAAGGCGACCGCGGCCGCGACGATGACTGCCCTCACGGGCGTACCCCCTCGGGCCGCAGGCTGTCCGCGACCTCCCACGTGCGATATCTGGATCCCTTGACCAGCACCACATCGCCGGGGTGCAGGTCGAGTTCCGCGATGGCGGCCGCCTGGTCGGCGGCGTGCACCGCCTGGCCGGTCCACGAGCCGACCGTGGCCGCGCCGGCCAGGATCGGGGCGGCCTCGGCCACCGCGATCAGCCGGTCCACGCCCAGCTCGGCGGCCAGCCGCCCGACCTGTTCGTGGCCGGAACGCTCGTACTCGCCCAGCTCGGCCATGTAGCCCAGGACGGCGACCGTGCGCCGCCCCGCGCCGAGCGCCGCGAGGGCCCGCAGCGCCGCCTCGGTGGACGACGGGTTGGCGTTGTACGAGTCGTCGATGACCGTCACGCCGTCGGGCCGGTCGAAGACGTCCATGCGGCGCACCGACGCGATGCCTACCTCGCCGAGCGCCGCCGCGACGTCCGCGATCGGCATCCCGGCGGCCAGCGCGACCGCGGCGGCGGCCAGCGTGTTGCTCACCTGATGGCGGCCCGTGACAGCCAGGCGCACCGCGGCCTCGTGTCCGTCCGCGACCAGCGTGTAGGAGGCGCGCCCCCGGTCGTCCAGCGTCACGTCGACCGCGCGCACGTCCGCCTGCTCCGCCTCGCCGAACCGCACGATCCGGGCCTTGGTGCGGCCCGCCATGGCGGCCACCAGCGGGTCGTCGGCGTTGAGCACCGCGATGCCGTCGGCGGGCAGCGCCTCGACCAGCTCACCCTTGGCCTCGGCGGTGCCCTCGACAGAGCCGAACTCGCCGAGGTGCGCGGCGCCGATGTTGAGCACCACGCCGATGCGCGGCGGCGCGATCTGCGCCAGGTGCCGGATGTGGCCGATGCCGCGGGCCCCCATCTCCAGCACCAGGAAGCGGGTGTCCGGACCGGCCTTCAACACCGTGTACGGGTGCCCCAGCTCGTTGTTCAGCGAGCCGGGCGGCGCGACCGTGGGCCCGAGCCGGGCCAGCAGCTGCCCGATGTAGTCCTTGGTCGTGGTCTTGCCGGACGAGCCGGTGAGCCCGACGACGGTCAGCCCGTCCAGGCGGTCCACCACCACCCGGGCGAGCCGGGCCAGCGCGACGAGCTGGTCGGCCACCACCACGCCGGGGGCGGGAGTCTCCCGGGTGCCCAGCACGCCGGCCGCGCCCGCCGCCACGGCGGCCGCCGCGAACTCGTGCCCGTCCACCCTCTCCCCGTCGAACGCCACGAACAGCCCGCCCGCGGTGAGCTTGCGGGAGTCGAATTCGACAGGGCCGGTGACGCGTACGCCCGGCTCGCCGACCAGGCGCCCGCCGGTCACCTCGGCGATCTCGTCGAGGGTCATGCCGATCACGCGGCACCTCCCGCTGTGCGCCGGGTGCACTCGCTCATGCGGGACCGCCGGTGTCACCGGACCGCACGGTCAGCGCGGCGGCGAGCTCGATCCGGTCGTCGAACGGCAGCACTTCGCCGCCCACCTCCTGACCCCGCTCGTGTCCCTTGCCCAGCACGGCGACGACGTCGCCCGGGCCGGCGTACCGTACCGCCTCGTCGATCGCGGCGCGACGGCCCGCCACCTCAAGGATCTTCGCGTGGCTGCCGGCCTGCTCCGCGCCCTGCCGGACGGCCGCGCGTACCGCGGCGGGGTCCTCCGTGCGCGGGTTGTCGTCGGTCACGACGAGCAGGTCGGCGCCGCGGGCGGCCGCGGCGCCCATCAGGGGCCGCTTGCCGCGGTCCCGGTCGCCGCCCGCGCCGAGCACGGCGATCAGCCGCCCGCCCCGCGCGGTGGCCAGCTCGCGCAGGGCGGCCAGCGCGGCGACGATGGCGTCGGGCTTGTGCGCGTAGTCGACGACGCCGAGCACGTCGCCGGGCGCCTCGACCCGCTCCAGCCGGCCGGGCACCCCGGGGCAGGCCGCGACGCCGCGGGCGGCCACGGCGGGTTCGATGCCGACCGCGGTCAGCGTGGCGATGGCCAGCAGCGCGTTGGCGATGTTGTGGCGGCCGGGCAGCGACACCCCGGCCGGGACGTCGACGCCCGGACCGTGCAGCGTGAACTCCTGCCCGAACGCCGACTCCCGCACGTCGGTGGCGTACCAGGTGGCGGACTCGTCGCCCGCCGCGGAGTAGCTGATCGTGGCGGGCTTGAACAGCGGCACCAGGGCCGGGTCGTCGAGGTTGAGCACCTCGGCGCGGCACCGCCCGTCGAACAGTTTCGCCTTCGCCGCGAAGTAGTCGGCGGAGTCGGCGTGGAAGTCCAGGTGGTCCTGCCCGAAGTTGGTGTACCCGCCGGCCGCGAAGCGGACCCCGCCGACCCGGCCGAGGCTCAGCGCGTGGCTGGACACCTCCATCACCACGGCCGACACGCCCCGCTGCACCGCCACGGCCAGCAACGCGTGCAGGTCGGTGGCCTCCGGGGTGGTGCGCTCACTGTCGATCACCAGGTCGCCGAGGCGGGTCTCCACCGTGCCGATCAGCGCGGTGCCCAGCCCGGCCGCCCGCAGCCCCGACTCCACCAGGTACGCCGTGGACGTCTTGCCCGCAGTACCGGTGATCCCGATCACCGTCAGCGCGGCGGTGGGGTCGCCGTAGATCGCCGACGCGGCGGCGCCGAGCACCGCCCGCGGATCTTCGGTGACCAGCACCGGCAGCCCCGCGGCGAGCGCGGCGGCCTGCCCGGCGGGATCGGTCAGCACCGCCACCGCACCGGCCGCGGCGGCCGCGGCGACGAACTCGGCGCCGTGCCGGCGGGCGCCGGGCAGCGCGGCGTACAGATCACCGGGGCGGACCTCGCCGCTGGCGTGCGTCACCCCGGTCACGGCCGTGTCCGCGCCGGTCAGCGCCGCGGGCAGCGCCGCGGCGAGATCGGCCAGCCGGTACGGGGATAAGCCCTGAGGGCGGGGAATGCCGGACACGGCGTCAGACCCTACCCGGTGTCCGGCACCTCGCCGTCAACGCCACAGTCACTACGGATAGATCTTGAACTTGGGTGCCTTCGAACCGGACGGCGGCACCCGGTAGTGGGCCAGCGCGAACGACATCATCTTCTGGAACGCCGGTGCGGCCACCTCGCCGCCGGTGCCGTTGGCCACGTCCGCGAAGACCCCGATCACGAACCGGGGATTGTCCGCGGGCGCCATGCCGATGAACGAGCCGGCGTTATGGCTGGTGTAGCGCCCCTCCACGAGCATCTTGCCGGTGCCGGTCTTACCCGCCACCCGGTAGCCGTCGATCGCGGCCCGGGTGCCGGTGGCGCCCTTGACGTCCACCACGGCCTCCATCATAGTGCGCATCTGGCGGGCGACCTCCGGGCTGAGCACCCGGCGCGTCTGCGGCGCCTCGGCCGGGGTGACCGCGCCGGTCGTGCCGGAGATGGTGTCCTTGATGAGGTGCGGCTGCACGTACAGGCCGTCGTTGGCGATCGTCGCGTAGCCGGCGGCCATCTGGATGAGGGTGGCGTCGACGCTCATGCCGATCGGCACCGAGCCGGAGGCGGAACCGCTCCACTGCTCCGGCGCCAGCAGCCGCCCGCTGGCCTCGCCCGGCGTGCCCTCCCCGGTGGCCTTGCCGAGGCCGAACTTCTGCTGGTACTCGTACAGCTTCTGCTTGCCGAGGCGGTCGGCGATGAGGATCGTGCCGACGTTCGACGAGTACGCCAGCACCCCCGGCACGGTCAGCTTGGTGCCCCGCGGCTGCGGGTGGGTGTCCGGGAACCGGGCCCCGCCGCGCATCAGAGCGGGCCCGACCGTGATGGCCGACTGCGGGGTGATGGCCCCCTCCTGCAGCGCCGCCGCCAGCGTGAACGCCTTGTGCGTGGAGCCCGGGTCGGCCACCACGCTGCTGGCCACGTCGTCACGGTCGGCGGGCTTGGCGTCGAACGGCTTCGCCGCGTTGTACGCCGGGTAACTCGCCTGCGCCAGCACCTCGCCGGTCTGCACGTCGAGCACCACGGCCGCGCCGATGGTGGCGCTGACCCGCCGCATGTCGTCGCTGAGGAACCGCTGCACCTCGAACTGCAGGTCACGGTCGATGGTCAGCTGCAGCGACGTACCGGGCTGGGCCGGGGTCTCGTGGTGGTACCCGCCCGGGATCTCCTTGGCCAGCTGCCCGGAGTCCACCCTCGGGTTGCCGCGCTCGTAGACCCGCTCGCCGTCGGTACCGCGCAGCAGCTCGTCGTAGCGGGCCTCCAGCCCCTCCAGGCCGGTGTGGTCCTCGCCGGTGAAACCGATGAGGTTCGCGGCCAGGTCGGCGCCGGGCACGTCGCGCCGCTCGTCGCGGTCGGAGCTGATGCCGGGCAGTTTCATGGCGTCGATCCGGTCCGCGACCGCGATGTCCACGCCCCGGGCCAGGTACTGGAAGCGCGACCAGCCGCCGAACGGGCTCTTCTTGCGGGCCATGAGCTGCTGGAGCTTCGACGGGGCGATGCCGAGCAGCGGCGAGAGGCGGGCGGCGGCGTCCGCCGGGTTCTTGACCAGCTCCGGGTCGGCGTAGATGTAGCGCGCCTCGACGCTGTGCGCCAGCACCGCGCCGGAGCGGTCCAGGATGCTGCCGCGCGGTGCGGGCAGCACGACCTCGGCCAGGCGGTTGTTACGCTGTTCGAGGAGCCTGCGCGCGTCGGCGGGCGACTCCATGACCTGCATGGTGACCAGCCGGACGCCGATGGTCACGAACAGCGTCAGCGCGAGGACGGTGCCCAGGCGCAGCCGCCGGGTGCTGTTGGCCAGCTTCGGCGGCTCCGGTGGCGCCGCGGGCACGGGACGCTTGGGTGCGTACCGGGCGGCGTTGGCGGGGCGGCCGCGCGCGGTCCGGCGCGGTTCGGGCGCGACGGCGCGCTCCCGGTCATTACCTCCGGTACGCCGGGCCGTCGCCCGCTGCCGCTCCCCGCCCGCCGTGCTGCGGGTCTTGGAGGTGCGGCCGTTCGCGGACCGTGGCGCGGCCTCGGCGGCGCGGTCCCGTGGCGTCCGGGGGGCGCCACCGTCGACGCCGCGCCGCCGCACCGCATCGTCGTCACGGTCCCGCCGCGGGCGCCGCGCCCCATCGTCGTCGTGGTCCCGTCGCGGCCGGCGGGCCGCATCGTCGTCGTGGTCCCGCCGCGGCCGGCGGGCCGCATCGTCGTCGCCGCGGTCGCGCGGCGTGCGGCGGACCGCGCCGTCGTCACGCTGCGGGCGACGGGCCGTACCGTCGCCACGCTGCGGGCGACGGGCCGCTGCGTCGTCGCCGCGCTGCGGGCGACGGCCCGCATCGTCGTCGTCATGCTGCGAGCGGCCAGCCGCGTCGTCGTCGCCGGGCTCGCGCTGGCGGCGGGCCGGGCCGTCGTCGCCGCGGCGGCGTGGGGCCGGCTGGCCGTCGTCGAGCACCTGCAGCGCCGGCCGGAACGGATCCGTTGTCCGCCCGGTGCGGGGGCTGCGGGTGCGCTGGTCGCTCTCCCGGACGGTACGTCCGCGGGGCGTGTAGGCGCGGGCGTCGCCGATGCCGGTGAACCCGGGATCGGCCTCGCGCCCGTCCGTCGGCTGCTCACGAGAAGCGCCGCGCCGGGGCTGTGGACCCCGGCGCGGCGGCTCGTCGGCACGTGGTGGCATCCGGCCTACCGCCCGGTGCCCGGCACGCTGTTCGGCTGGCCGCCCTGCGGCAGGCCGGCGTCACTCCGCGGCGCCCCGGCACTTCCCGCATCACCCTGCGTCGCGCCGGCAGTCCCCGCGTCGCCCTGCGTCGCCCCGGCATTTCCCGCGGTGCCTGCCGGCACGGCGTCACGCCCGGCTCCACCCTGGAGGGTGCCGCCGGTGGACGTGCCGGTCCGCGTCTTTCCGGTTGCGGTGTCCGCGGCCCTGCCCGGCTGCTGGGCGGTGACCGCGGGCTCGCCGCTGCCCGGCTTCGGCACCCCGATGATCTTGCCGTCGGGCAGCCGGATGTACGCGGGCGTGCCCGCCTTGACCAGACCGAGGCGGCGGGCCGCCGCGTCCAGGTTGCCGGTGCTCTCGTAGCCCGCGATCTGGTTCTCCAGCTGCTGCTGGCGGGCGTCCATGCGCGCCTTCTGATCCTGCAGGCGGCTGATCCGGAACGTGTTCTCGTTCGTCTTGGTGTTGATCAGCAGGATGCCGATCACACCCGCGACCACCAGCGCGACGACCACCACGGTGAACGGCGCGCGGGGCGCCCGGATCGGCGCCGGCGGGGCCACCCGCAGCCGCGGCGCGGCCGCGACGTCGGTGGCCCGCACGGGCTGCGCCGCGTCGAGCTTGAGCGCGGCCGTACCCTGCGTCGGCACCGCGGAACGGTCCACGCCCCTCGCCCGGTTGACGGCCGCCTCGGCCCGGGTCGCCCGCTGCGACGTGCCCGGCGCCGGCTGGCGGCGCTCCCCCCGGGCACCGCCGCCGCTGCGGGCGCCGTCGATCGCGGGCGTACGACGCTCGGCGCCCGTGCGCTGCGTCCCGATCCGCCCCGCGGTCCGGCCCCCCGACCGCGGCGTCATGCGCTCGCTCATGTTCCCTCCCCCTCCTGCTGTCTGCGCGGGCGCAACCGGCCCAGTCCCCCGTGCGTCGCCGACATCCGGGGCCGTTCGCGGGCGGCACCCGATGCCTGGCTCTCGTCGATCCGTTCCACCGCCCGCAGCTTCACCGATGCGGCACGGGGGTTCTCCGCCACCTCCGCCTCGCTCGGCGGCTCCGACCCGCGGGTCAGCGACCGCAGCGTCGGTCCCGTCCCGGGCAGTTCGACCGGCAGGTCGATCGGCCCGGTGCTGCGTGTCCGCGCGGCGATGGCGCGTTTGACGATCCGGTCCTCCAACGACTGATACGACATCACCACCAGGCGCCCCTTGGGCGCCAGCAAGTCCAATGCGGCTGGTACGGCCGCCTCCACCGAGGCGAGTTCGCCGTTTACCTCGATCCGCAGCGCCTGAAACGTTCGCTTCGCGGGATTGCCCCCCGTACGCCGCGCGGCGGCCGGGATGGCGTCGCGGACGAGATCGGCCAGGCGCGCCGACGACGTGATCCGGTCCCTGCCCCGTTCCCGCACGATCGCCGAGACGATCCGCGTCGCGAACTTCTCCTCGCCGTACTCCCGCAGGATCCGGACCAGCTCGCCCGGCTGGTACTCGTTCACGACCTCCTCGGCCGTGATGCCACGGCTCTGATCCATCCGCATGTCCAGCGGAGCGTCCCTGGCGTAGGCGAACCCGCGGTCGGGCTCGTCGAGCTGGAGCGAGGAGACGCCCAGGTCGAACAGCCCACTGTGGAAGTTCGGCAGACCGAGGTCCGCCAGCACGTCGGGCAGCTCGTGATAGACGGCGTGGATCAGATGGGTACGGTCGGCGAAGCGGGCCAGCCGGTGCCGGGAGTGCGCGAGGGCTTCCGTGTCACGGTCCAGTCCGATGAGGACCGCCTGCGGAAACCGTTCGAGCACCGCCTCGGCGTGGCCGCCCAGGCCCAGCGTGAAGTCGACGTGAGTGGCCTGTGGACGGTCGAGGGCGGGGGCCAGCAACTCGAGGCACCGCTCGAGCAGCACGGGCACGTGCGTGCCTCGAAGCTCCCCCATGTCGACCCCCATTGCCCTGCTCTTTCCACGTCTATCCGGTTGCCCGGTCGTCTTCCGTACCGCCAGATCCCCATCCGCTCGTGCCCTGACGATGGGCGCGCCCGACCCCGGACACGCGCCTGGCGCCGGGGAAGAGGCGCCAGGAGCGGGAGCGGCTGGAGATCTCGCAGTACGGCGGCAGCGACGTCCGAGCCGCTTGTACGGCCCGCACCCGGTGACGCCCTACAGTCCGCCGGGCAGCACCCCCTCCTCGATGTCGGCGAATTCGTCCTCACTCGCCGAGAGGTACTGCTCCCAGGACTGCTTGTCCCAGATCTCCACCCGGGTGCTCGCCCCGATCACCACGAGCTCGCGGGTGAGCCCCGCATACTCCCGCAGGTGGGCGGGGATGGTGACCCGCCCCTGTTTGTCGGGAACCTCGTCGTGCGCGCTGGCGAAGAACACCCGGCTGTACGCCCGGGCGGCCTTGTGTGTCACCGGCTGCTCGCGCAGTTGCCCCGCGATCCGCTGGAACTCGGGCATCGGGAAGGCGTAGAGACAGCGCTCCTGCCCCTTGGTGATCACGACACCTCCCGCCAGCTCGTCCCGGAACTTGGCCGGGAGGATCAGCCGGCCCTTGTCGTCGAGGCGCGGGGTATGCGTGCCGAGGAACATCGGCCCCAACCCCCTGCCCCCGGGCGGTTTCGCGGTCCGCCGTTTCGCTCGGGCCGGCAAGCCCTCCGGGGATCCGTCCCGCCCGGTGTCAATTCACCCTGCGTCGATTCGCCCGGGGTGTCATGTCCACCGTGGGGCCGGTCCCTCCTCGGCCCTGCCACTGCGCTCCACCTTACTCCACTTCCCTCCACCCGCAACCGGAATGCCGCGTTTCGCGAGACCGGTTCGCAGACGAATGCGCACGTCAGGGGCGTGGACGTGTGGTGGAGGGCGGAACGGCCGATCGGGTGGATCAAGTTTCCGACATGCGGCGCACTCGGGCACGAAATCCCCCCGAATCCGACCCTTCGGAGGGTGCGAAACGCCCACTTGCGATGCTCGGGGAGCAAAGTGGAGGGCCGGACACGACAGTGGGGCGTGACCCGAACCGGGTCACGCCCCACTGAATGTCGTGGTGCCGAGGCACCCGCTACCTCACACGGCGACGCGCCGCACGACGTAGTTCTTGCTCCAGATCTTGTGCTTACCCACCCGGGCACCGGAGTGCGGCGAGTCCCACATGTAGCCGCCGCCGGCGTAGATGGCCGCGTGGTAGCCGTGCGAGCCGGACCGGAAGACGATCAGGTCGCCGACCTGCTTGTTCGACTGGCTGACCTTCTTGCCGTACCGCTGCTGCGCGTTGGCCGTGTGCGGCAGCTTCTTGCCCGCCGCCTTGCGGAACACGTACTGGGTGAAACCCGAGCAGTCGAAGCGCCTGGGACCCGCGGCGCCGAACTTGTACAGCGCGCCCCGGTGCCGCTTGGCCTCGGCCAGGATCTTCGCCCCGGAGGCCGTCACAGTGATCTTGACGGCCCGGGTCGTGGTGCTGCGGTAGCTGCCCGCGCCCGTGAACTGGGTGCGGAACCAGCTGGTGGTGGACGGAGTGGTGCGGAACGCGGAGGACCCCTGGGAGTTCAGGCGATGGATCGCCAGGGTCTTCCACTTGCCGTTGCGCTTGGCCTGCAGGCGTACCGAGCCCGTGGTCACGGCCTTGCCGGTACGGGGATCGAGCACCCGCGCCGTCACGGAGACGGCCTGGCCCCACTTGATCGTGCGCTTGTTGACCCTCTCGGTGATCCCGGGCGTCACCGCCGTCTGAGCGGCCCCGTCGGTAACGGGAGTGGCGGTGGCCGCTACGGCCGGCGTGGCGACGAGCTGGCCGGCGCAGAGGCAGAGACCCAGGGACAGTGCGAGGGTGCCGGTGCCGACGGACATGCGGCGGCTCCGGCTCGAACGACGTTCGTGCACGGTAGAGAGTTCCCTCCGGCACGCCTGCGAGGTTAGCTGTCGGGTTCGGGCGGGAAGGTTGCCCGGCCGCCAAGGCGGCTTCACCCCGAGGTCCAGTGCGTCCGCCGAACCGGCGGCCGTACTGAGCGGACCGAAAGTGGGTCCCCCGTCCCTGCCCCCCGTTGCCTTGTGTGGTCGTGCGTTGCGTGGTCGTGTCGGCCGGGCCGGGGCAGGGCTCGGCGTTGCCCGGATCGACACGAGCGGCGAGCGATCGCTCACCGCCAGAAACCTTCGTACCCGAATTCGAAGTTCAACGCTCGATCAAGATCGTTAACAAAAGATGTTGGCACTTTTGGGCATGTCCGGTTTGCGGCCCCCGCGCGACAAATGCCGCCACACTCCGTGGTCCCCCGCTTACGCGCAGGTGATGGTTACGGGTGAATCACAACACACAAATATCCACACCAAGGCCGATCATGAGCGCATGTGGACTCCGCCGATCAGCGGACCGAACCTCCCAAATGGCATATCCCGGATGTCAGGCAGGGGACCGGATATCGGCCGAAGGACGGAGGTCCGTCACGGTGCGGGCAGGCCGTCCGACCACTCGACGTAGTGTCCGGCTCCGGTACCCTCGCTCGCGTGACGGACGGGAAGATGCCCCTGCGGGCCAAGGTCGCGAGTTCGGTGTCGCGCACCGCCGCCGCGCTCTCGCGGGCTGCGGGACGCGGCGACGGCTCGGTGATCGGCGGCTGGATCGGCCTGAAGATCGACCCCGACCTGCTGGCCCACCTCGCCGCGGGCCGGGCCATCGCCCTGGTGTCGGGCACCAACGGCAAGACCACCACGACCCGCCTCACCGCGGCCGCCCTCGGCGTGCTCGGGCCGGTCGCGACCAACTCGTTCGGCGCCAACATGCCCACCGGGCACACCTCCGCGCTGGCCAAGGCCGGGGCCACGCCGTTCGCGGTGCTGGAGGTGGACGAGCACTACCTGCCGAAGGTCATCGAGGCCACCTCACCCCGCGTGGTCGCCCTGCTCAACCTCTCCCGCGACCAGCTGGACCGGGCCAAGGAGGTGGCGATGATGGCGCAGCTCTGGCGCACCACGCTCGCCGCACATCCGGACACCCGCGTGGTCGCCAACGCCGACGACCCCATGGTCGTCTGGGCCGCGATCGGCTCGCCCCACGTCACCTGGTTCAGCGCCGGCCAGCGCTGGCACGACGACTCCTGGGTCTGCCCCGAGTGCGGCTCCGCGATCCACCGCGAGGGCGGCGACTGGTTCTGCACCGGCTGCGGGCTGCGCCGCCCGCAGGCGCAGTGGCACGTCGAGGACGACGGCGTGGTCGACCCCAAGGGCGACTGGCACCTGGTCAAGCTGCAACTGCCCGGCCACGTCAACCTGGGCAACGCGGCCACCGCACTGGCCGTGGCCGCCGAATTCGGGGTACGGGCCATCGAGGCGGTCCCCCGGCTCGCCTCTGTCGCCTCCGTCGCCGGCCGGTACGCCCAGGTGGAGCGGGACGGACGGACGGTCCGGCTGCTGCTGGCGAAGAATCCGGCAAGCTGGCTGGAGGCGTTCGACATGGCGCAGGACGCGCCCACCCTGCTGGCCGTCAACGCCCGCGACCCCGACGGCCTCGACACCTCCTGGCTGTACGACGTGGACTTCTCCCCGCTGCGCGGACGCTCCGTGTTGATCACCGGTGACCGCGCGTACGACCTCGCGGTGCGACTCGAAGTGAACGACGTGGCGTTCCGGCACGTTAAGACGTTTGACGAGGCGGTACAGGCGACCCCGCCGGGACGCCTCGAGGTGATCGCGAACTACACCGCGTTCCAGGATGTGCGAGCGGAGTTGGACCGTGTCGACTGAGAGCACGCTACGGATCGTGTGGATCTACCCCGACCTGCTGTCGACGTACGGTGACCGGGGCAATCTGCTGATCCTCGCCCGCCGCGCGGCCCTGCGCGGCATCGCTGTCGAGACCCACGAGGTCCGCTCGGACCAGCCCATGCCCACCACCGCGGACATCTATCTCATCGGTGGCGGCGAGGACGGCCCGCAGGCCCTCGCGGCACAGCGGCTCATCGCGGACGGCGGGCTGCACCGCGCGGTCGGCCAGGGTGCCGCGGTGCTGGCCATCTGCGCCGGCTACCAACTGTTCGGCGAGTCCTTCTTCGCCAAGGGCACCCGGTGCGCCGGGCTCGGCCTGCTCGACATCACCTCGGACCGCGGCGAGACCCGCGCCGTCGGCGAGGTCCGCGGGGACATCGACCCGCGGCTGGGCCTGCCCCCGCTGACCGGTTTCGAGAACCACGGTGGCCGCACCCACCTCGGTCCCGGGGTCGCCCCGCTGGCCCGCGTCACCGCCGGCATCGGCAACGACGGGCGGACCGAGGGCGCCTGGCACGGCAAGATCCTCGGCACGTACGCGCACGGCCCCGCGTTGGCCCGCAACCCAGCGATAGCCGATCTGCTCCTGAGATGGGCGATCGGCGCCGATAGTCTCGTGCCCCTGGATGACACCTGGGCCGACCGGCTCCGGAACGAGCGGCTCGCCGCGGCGGGCACCTGAACAGCACCAGCACCACCTAGTCCTCGACCGGCAACGAGACTGGAGCGGCACGCTGCATGACTGACATCCTGATCGCCCCGCGGGGCGCTGACTCCGCGGACCCTCAGGCCACTCAGCCGACCCTCGCGGCGCACGCCGAGCCCAGCTGCAGCAGGCGCCATCGCCTCATGCGTTTCGGTGTCCTCACTCTTGCCGTCGCCGCCTGCGCCGCCGCCGCCGCGCTGCTGCCCTTGCAGGCCATCGCCCACTCCGTCATGGCGCTCGGCCCCATCGCCGCGGTCGCCATCGCGATCCTCGGCGGCTTCCTGCTCTCCGCGCTGGTCCCCCGCACCGCGATCACCATGGCGTGCGGCGCCCTGCTGGGCCCCGCGACCGGCTCGGTCGCCGCGCTCGCGGCGGCGGTCCTCGCGGCGGTGGTCACCTACTACCTCGGCCGGTGGGCCGGACGCGGGATCCTCGGCGCGCGGGCGGGCAGCCGGATGGCCCAGCTCGACGGCTGGCTGAACCGGCGGGGGCTCTCCGCGGTGCTGCTGGTCCGCTTCCTGCCGCTGGCCCCGTACGGGCTGGTCGGCTACGCGTACGGCACGACGTCGGTGTGCCGCAAGCGCTACCTGATCGGCACCACGCTGGCCGCGGTCCCGTCCACGATCTCGTACGCCGTGCTCGGTGCGGCCGTCACGGCGCCCGGCAAGATGAACGCGCTGACCCTGGCACCCGCGCTGATCGGGTTCGCCCTCACCGCGGTGATCGTGCTCCGCTGGCGCCTGGCCACCCGCCGCCAGGCCGCGGCCGCCGGCCAGACCGACGCCACCACCAGCCTGGTCCAGGCCACCCCGGCCTGAGCCGGCGCACCCCCGGCCTGATCAAGCCGAGCCCGGCCGGACCACCCGGGTCGGCACAGACGGCACCACGCACGTACGGAACGGCCCGCCGCGCACTTGTCGCGGCGGGCCGTCTCCGTCCGACGGATCAGATCACGATGCTGACCAGGCGGCCCGCCACGACGATGACCTTCTTCGGCTCGCGACCCGCCAGCGCCTCGGCGACCGAGGCCAGCGCCGCCGCCCGTACGTCGGCCTCCGGGGTGTCCGGGGCGACCTCGACGCGGCCGCGGACCTTGCCGTTCACCTGCACCGGGTAGGTGATCGACTCGGCCACCAGCTGCGCCGGGTCGGCCTGCGGGAAGTCGGCGTACGCCAGGGAGCCGTCGTGGCCCAGCTTGCCCCACAGCTCCTCGGCCAGGTGCGGGGCGAACGGGGACAGCATCAGCACCAGCGGCTCCACCGCCTCCCGCGACGCCACCGGCAGCGGGGTCAGCCCGTTGGTCAGCTCGATCAGCTTGGCGATCGCCGTGTTGAACCGCAGCTCGTCCAGGTCGCCGCGGACCCCGTCGATGATCCGGTGCAGCAGCCGCCGGGTCTTGGTGTCCAGCGGGTCGTCGCCGACCCGGACGGCGCCGGTCTCCTCGTCGACGACCAGGCGCCACACTCGCTGCAGGAAGCGCTGCGAGCCGACCACCGCCCGGGTCTCCCACGGCCGCGAGACGTCCAGCGGGCCCATCGCCATCTCGTACACCCGGAACGTGTCGGCGCCGTACTCATCGCTCATCTCGTCCGGGGTGACGACGTTCTTCAGCGACTTGCCCATCTTGCCGTAGCTGCGGGTCACCTCCTGGTCGCCGTAGAAGTACGTGCCGTCCCGCTCGACGACCTCCTCGGCCGGCACGTAGAAACCCCGGTCGTCCTGGAACGCGTACGCCTGGATGTAGCCCTGGTTGAACAGCTTGCGGAACGGCTCGATGGACGAGATGTGGCCCAGGTCGTGCAGCACCTTGTGCCAGAAACGGGCGTACAGCAGGTGCAGCACTGCATGCTCGACGCCGCCGACGTACAGGTCGACGCCGCCGCAGTCGCCCGGCTTCCTCGGGCCCATCCAGTAGGCCTCGTTCTCCGGGTCGACGAAGGCCTTCTCGTTGTGCGGGTCCAGGTAGCGCAGCTCGTACCAGCAGGAGCCCGCCCACTGGGGCATCGTGTTGGTCTCGCGGGTGTAGCGCTTCGGCCCGTCGCCCAGGTCCAGTTCGACCTCTACCCACTCCTTGGCACGCGACAGCGGGGTCTCCGGCTCGCTGTGCGCGTCGTCCGGGTCGAAGGTGCGCGGCGAGAAGTCGTCCACATCGGGCAGTTCGACAGGCAGCATCGACTCGGGCAGCGCGATCGGCAGGCCGGTCTCGTCGTACACGATCGGGAAGGGCTCGCCCCAGTAGCGCTGGCGGCTGAACAGCCAGTCGCGCAGCCGGTAGGTGGTGGCGCCGCGGCCGTGGCCGTGCTCCTCCAGCCAGCCGATCATCGCGGCCTTGGCTTCGGGGATCCCCAGGCCGTTCAGGAACTCGCTGTTGATCGCGGGCCCGTCACCGGTGTACGCGCCCTCGAAGTCGTCCGGCGCCGCGACCGTACGGATGATCGGCAGGTCGAAGACCTCGGCGAACGCCCAGTCGCGCTCGTCCTGGCCGGGCACCGCCATGATCGCGCCGGTGCCGTAGCCCGCCAGCACGTAGTCGGCGATGAACACGGGGATGCGCGCGCCGTTGACCGGGTTGGTCGCGTAGCCGCCGGTGAAGACGCCGGTCTTGACCTTGGCGTCGGCGGTGCGCTCCTGCTCGGACTTCGCGGCGGCCGCGGCCCGGTACGCGGCGACCGCCTCGCCCGGGGTGGCGTGCCCGCCGGTCCACGCCGCGTGGGTGCCCGCCGGCCACGCGGACGGAACGATCGACGCGACCAGCTCGTGCTCGGGCGCCAGCACCATGTAGGTCGCACCGAACAGGGTGTCCGGCCGGGTGGTGAACACCCG
Source organism: Krasilnikovia sp. MM14-A1004 (assembly GCF_047159485.1). Classification (GTDB taxonomy): domain Bacteria; phylum Actinomycetota; class Actinomycetes; order Mycobacteriales; family Micromonosporaceae; genus Actinoplanes. Next base: position 4,953,953 of record NZ_AP038773.1, read on the forward strand.
GACGACCCCGTCGTCCTCCAGCGGGAAGTCGACGTGGGCGCCGGTGGAGCGGCCGATCCAGTTGCGCTGCATCAGCTTGACCGGCTCGGGCCAGTCCAGGGTGTCCAGGTCCTCGACCAGGCGGTCACCGTACGCGGTGATCCGCATCATCCACTGCTTCAGGCTGCGCTGGAAGACCGGGTAGTTGCCACGCTCGCTGCGCCCGTCCGGCGTGACCTCCTCGTTGGCCAGCACGGTGCCCAGGCCGGGGCACCAGTTGACCGGCGCCTCGCTGACGTACGCCAGCCGGAAGCCGTTGACGACCTCGCGCTGTTCGACGCCGCTCAGCTCGGCCCAGGCCCGTCCGTCCGGGGTCGGCCGGGTGCCCGCCGCGAACTCGGCGATCAGGTCGTCGATCGGCCGGGCCTTGCGGGCGTCCGGGTCGTACCAGGAGTTGAAGATCTGCAGGAAGATCCACTGGGTCCACCGGTAGTACTCGGGGTCCGTGGTGGAGAAGCTGCGGCGCTCGTCGTACGCCAGGCCCAGCCGGCGCAGCTGCCCCTTGTACCGCTCGATGTTCGCCTCGGTGGTGGTACGCGGGTGGGTGCCGGTCTGCACGGCGTACTGCTCGGCGGGCAGGCCGAACGCGTCGAAGCCCATCGGGTGCAGCACGTTGTACCCGGCCATCCGCTGGTAGCGGGTGTAGCAGTCGGTACCGATGTAGCCCAGCGGGTGCCCGACGTGCAGCCCGGCCCCGGACGGGTACGGGAACATGTCCTGCACGTGCAGCTTCGGCGCCCCGGCACGCGGGTGCTGCGGGTCGGCCAGCTCCCCCACCGGGTTCGGCGCGTGGAACGTGCCGTGCTCGGCCCAGTGCGCCTGCCAGCGCTCTTCGATCTCCCCGGCCAGCGCCGCGGTGTACCGGAACGGCGGGACGTCCGCCGTGGTGTCGGACTCGCTCATCGTCATCATCTCGTTCGCGGAAGTCGTGGACGGGGTCGGCCTGCTTCAGGGCACAAAAAAGCCCCTCACGCAGGAGGGGGCGCCGTGCTGGTCGTCAGGGACGCATCAGCACGGCTGGCTAAGGAGCAGCGACCGGGCCATGTAGGCATGGTACCGGCTCCGGTGACGGCCGGGTAACCGGTATGGCACCGGCCCGCCCCGCGGATGCGGGACGGGCCGGTGATCTTTCGCAGAAGGTCAGTTGACCTGCGTGCCGTAGACGGCGAGCTCCGTCGAGGCGACGTTGTCGCAGCCGCTGAAGGCGTCCGGGCACGTGCCGCCCAGATCCTTCACCTGCGTGCCCAGCATCCAGTACCGGACGTACTGCACCTTCTCTGTAGTCCCCGCCGCCATGGCGATGGTGTTGGGGACCCGCTGCGCCGGAGTGAAGTGACCCTGCGAGGCCAGCGTCCAGGTGGTGCCGTCCTGCGACGTCTCCAGCTTGTAGTCACCGGTGGAGGCGCTGCCGCCCAGGCCGCACGTGGTGGCCGGGTTGATCGTCAGCTGGTCGACGTTGACCGCCACCGGCAGCTTGACGACGACGGACTGAGGCTTGATCGCCGTGGTGTCCGGCTGCCCGGGGCCGGTGCCCTCGGCGTCGGAGACCCATCCGGCCTGACCCTGGTCGATCAACTGGCCGGGGCCGCATCCGTCAGCTGTGTAGTCCGCGCCGGTGAAGGACGCCACCGAAGCGCCGCCCCGGCCGGAGGCCCAGTCCCGGCGCAGGGCCCAGTCGACGGTGTTCACCCGGGACGCGATCGACACCGTCTGGTCCTGCGTGTCGTACCCGGCGATGGCCGCGAAGACCTTCGGGTAGGTCGCCGCGAAGATGCCGTCGATCTTGTACGTACCGTCCGCGGCCGTGATGGCCTCGAATCCGTCGGTGAAGCTGGAGGCGTGACCGCCGAAGCCGACCGTCGCGAACGCGAGCGGTGCCCCGGTGACCTTGTCGGTGACCTTGCCGGTCAGCGAGCCGCGCGGCGTGTTGGCCGCGGGCGGCATCGAGAAGTCCTCGACCGCCTGGGCGTCGTCGCCGTCCACGGCACCGGCGAAGAAGCCCATGCCACGGTGCGCGAACACCTGCCAGATCTTCTTCTGCAACCGGCCGCCGTTGACGACCTTGTCGGCCTGCAGGATCGAGTTGCGCTCGTCGAGGAACGACGGGTTCGCGGGCGACAGCTCCATCCCGCGGGTCACCAGCGACTCAGCCTGCCGGCTGCCGATCGCCTTGCGGAGATCCCACAGCGTCTGTGCCCAGATCTCACCGTCCGCGTGCACCTCGGGCCGGCCCGCGACCTTCCCGAAGTCGCCGTAGGTGTAACCACCGGGACCGGCGGGCGTGGTGCCGGGGCAGGCCTCCGACGTGTCGCCGACCGGGCAGTCGAGCCCCTCGGTGCGGATCGTGTGGCCCCCGGTGACGTACTTGCCGACGAGGACGTCGCCGACCGCCGGGGTGTCGGTCTCCAGGCCCGAACCGACCAGGTAGTCCATCGCGTAGAAGTCGCTCCACGCCTCGCCCATGGAGCCCGCCTGGACGTTGCCCAGCGTGGACTTGCCGTCGGCGCCCACCACGAGACGGTTGGACAGACCGTGGGTGTACTCGTGGTACACGATGTCGGCCTCGTCGCCGGAGTTGGCCGGGACGTCCGTGTTGTTGGTCTTCGGGTCCGGGTTGTAGAACAGGTACATCTGCATGATCGGGTTCTCGCCGTCCGGCGGCGTGTTCATGTTCGCGTTGTTGGCGTGGTTCGGGTCCGGCAGGCCGTTGGCCGTGTCGGCGCCGTCGAGGACCTGGCCCGACACCGCGTCGCCGTCGCGCGCCTCGAAGTTGCCGGCGGCGCGGGTGAAGCCGATCGGCTTGGCGGCCAGGTGGTCGTGGAACGTGCCGATGAAGTAGTACAGCTGGGCGGCGTTCTGCGACAGGTTCTTGCGCCAGGAGTTCGGCGTGTTCGGGTCCCAGGAGCACTGGAACGCGGCCGTGCAGCCCTTGCCCACCTGGGCACCGAAGTCGGTGAAGGGGAACTGCCAGCTGCGCGTGCCGGCCGGCGCGATCTCCTCGCCCGGGTTGCCCTTCTTGTCGGTGTCCTTGAGGTCGGCGGTGACGTGGGCGACGTTGCCGGACAGCCGCGGAGCGTTGTTCGGCAGCCACTTGCGCAGGTCGACCTTCACCTGCTTGCCACCGACGGGGGCACCGGGGTAGTTCGGCCAGACCAGGGCACTGTCGCGGGCGACGGTGCTCTGCCGGAACAGAACCGTGCCGTCCTGCGCGTCGACGACGTGCAGCCAGCCCGCGGTCTTCGCGTAGACCTGCCAGGCCACGCGCGGGCCCGACGCGGTCTGGAACAGGACCAGCTCCGCCGAACCGCCGTCCGAGAAGGTGGTGGCCCTGGTGGCGCCGGCGCCGCGCTTGACGACAGTGGCCGGGGAGTCACCGAGGACGTTGGCGACCGCGGCGGCGCGCGCCTGCTCGGCGGTCAGCTTCGCGGTGCCCGCGCTGGTGGGCAGGAAGGGCAGCGGCGAGCCGTCCACCTGCACCAGGCTGCCGTTCTTGGCGACGTGGGCCTTGAGCCCGTTGCCGAAGACCGCCACACCGGCCACCCGCTGCACGAAGCTCAGGTGGTGGGTGCCCGCGATGTCGACGTAGTCCTTGCGCAGCTGGAGCTGGTCGACGGCGGCGGCGTTGAGGCCGAAGACGTCGGTGTGCGCCTTGAGGTAGTCGCGCACGATCGTCGCCGGCTTCTTGCGGCTGGCCGCGGTCAGGAACCCGTCCAGCTTGGCGACCCGGCGCGGGGTGCCCGTGGCGTTGTCGATGTCGACGATGCCCTGGACGCCGAGCTGGTCGCGCAGCTTGCGGGCCGGGCTGCCCGGCTTCACCGCGGCGGTCAGGCGCTGCGCCGTGACGCGGGCGCCCTCGGCCTTGGCCGCGATCGAGGGCTTGGCCCCCGGGAGATTCAGCGTGTCACGTGAGTCGTAGTTGGCGAGTTCCTCGCCCTGGGTGGTCCGATCCGCGGCGCCCACGGCGCCCTTCGGCTTCGGCGCAGCGTCCGCCTGGGCGGGGAGTAGCCCCGCGAACAGGATGACGCCTGCGGCTGCTGCCCCCCACCGCCGGTTCAGCGACGGTGCTGACAACGGTTTCATTCAGGCCCCTCTCGGCCGGGCTCAGGTGGTACCGCCCGCCGGGCCTCATGCCCCGCGCGGAGCCCACCCCACATCCGTGGCCCGTCGATCGGTGATCATCATTTTCCCGCAGAGAAAGAACTAGACCGATGCCTCTTTCTTTATTCAGTCGATATATACGTGTCCGGTTTCACACCCTCCATGGGGGTCCGGAGACAGGCCACCGGCCCGCCCCGCGAGCGCGGGACGGGCCGGTGGGAGAGCGGATCAGGCGGAGGGTACGCCGTAGACGGCGAGCTCCGTCGAGTCCATGAACGAACAGCCGCTGTACGGCGCGTTCGGGTCGACGCACACGCCCAGGTCCTGCGCCTGGGTCGAGAGCATCGTGTACCTCAGGAACTGCACCCCGGTCTTGCCCGCGGTCAGCGGCACCGGGTTGGCGATGTTCCGGTTGGCAGCGGTGAACTGACCCACGGCCGCGACCGTCCACGCCGTCCCGTCGGGCGACGTCTCGATCCGGAACTTGCCGGTCGAGGCGCTGCCACCGTCACCGCAGGTTGCGGTGGCGTCGAGGGTCAGCTCGCCGATGTCGACCTTGCGGGGCAGCTTGAGCACCACGTGGTACCCGTCGGCGTCGGTGACGTCGGAGCCCCAGCCGGAGCCGTACGACTGGTCGAACAGCTGGCTCGGGCCGCACCCGAACGGGGTGTAGTCGGGCCCGGTGAAGTCGACGACGCTGCTGCCACCGGCGACGGCGGCCCAGTCGCGGCGCACCTGCCAGTCGACGCTGTTCGCCCGGGACAGGACGGTGACCGTCTTGGACACCGTGTCGTACCCGGCGCCCTTGGTGAACACCTTCGGGTAGGTGCCCGGCAGCACGTCACTGATCGTGTACGTGCCGTCGGCCGCCGTGGTGGCCACGTAGTTGTTGGCGAAGCCGGTGACGTGACCGCCGAAGCCGACGGTCGCCCCGGCCACCGCGGCACCGGTGTCGGCGTCGGTGACCTTGCCGGTGACCGAGCCCTTCGGCGTGTTCGCCGCGGGCGGCATCGAGAAGTCCTCGACCACGTCGGCGTCGTCACCGTCCACGGCACCGGCGAAGAAGCCCATGCCGCGGTGCGCGAACACCTTCCAGATCGTCTTCTGCAGCCGGCCGTCGTTGACGACCAGATCCGCCTGCAGGATCGAGTTGCGCTCGTCGAGGAACGACGGGTTGGACGGCGACAGCTCCATCGCCCGCGTCACCAGGGACTCGGCCGTCCGGCTGCCGATCGCCTTGCGGAGATCCCACAGCGTCTGTGCCCAGATCTCACCGTCCGCGTGCACCTCGGGACCGCCGGCCACCTTGCCGAAGTCGCCGTACGTGTAGCCGCCCGGGCCCGCGTCGTCCGTGCCGGGGCAGGCCGCCGACGTGCTGCCGACGGAGCAGTCCAGCGCCTCGCTGCGGAACGGGCCGCCGCCGGCGACGTACTTGCCGATCTGCAGCTCGCCGTCCTTGGCCGTGTCCTTCTCCAGGCCGTCGGACACCAGGAAGTCCATGGCGTACCAGTCGCTCCACGCCTCGCCCATGGAACCGGCCTGCACCGTGCCCAGGGTCGAGACACCGGCCGCGTCGACGACCAGGCGGTTGGACAGGCCGTGGGTGTACTCGTGGAACACGATGTCGGCCTCGTCGCCGGAGTTGCTGGCGATGAACGGGTCCGTCGGGTCACTCGGGTTCGGGAACAGGTACATCTGCATCACCGGCGGGGTGCCGTCCGGCGGGGTGCTCATGTTCGCGTTGTCGACGTGCTGGGCGTCCGGCAGGCCGTTGTCCGTGTCGGCGCCGTCGAGGGCCTGGCCCTGCACCGCGTCGTCGTCGACCGCCTCGAAGTTGCCCGCCGCGCGGGTGAAGCCGATCGGCCGGGAGGCCAGGTGGTCGTGCATGCTGCCGAGGAAGTAGTACATCTGCACGGCCTGCTGCCCGCGGTTCTTCTGCCACGAGTACGGCACCGTCGGGTCCCACGAACACTTGAACGCCGCGGAGCAGCCGCCGCCGACCTGGGCGGAGAAGTCCGTGAACGGGTACTTCCAGCTGCGCCGGGCCGCCGGAGCGACCTCCTCGCTCGGGTTGGCCTCGTTGTCGTCGTTCACGTCCGTGTAGACGTGCGCGATGTTGCCGGCCAGCTTCGGCGAGTTGTTCGGCAGCCACTTGCTCAGGTCGACGCTGACCTGCGAGCCGCCGGCCGGGGCGCCCGGGTAGTTGGGCCACGCGAGACCGTTGTCCTTGGCGACCATGCTCTGCCGGAACAGCGTCGTGCCGTCCTTGGCGTCGATGACGTGGATCCAGCCGCCGTCCATCACGATGGTCTGCCACGCCAGGCGCGGGCCGGCCGCGGTCTGGAACATGACCAGCTTCGCCGAGCCGTTGTCCGAGAACGTCGTCTCGTGGGTCGCCCCGGATCCGCGGGAGACGACCTTGGCGCGCGATTCACCGAAGACGTTGTCGACAGCGGTCGCGCGCGCCTTCTCGGCCGTCAGGGTGGCCGCGCCCGGGCTGCTGGGCAGCGCGGCGAGCGGGGCGCCGTCCACCTGGATCAGGCGGCCGTCCTTGGCGACGTGGGCCTTGATGCCGTTGCCGAACACCGGCACGCCGTCCACGGTCTGGATGAAGCTCAGATGATGAGTTCCCTCGATATCGACATAGTCCTGTCGACGTGTAAGATCATCGACGTCGGTCGCACTGAGCCCGAAGACATCCGCATGCGCCTTGAGGTAGTCGCGTGCGATGGCGTCGGGATTCTTGCGGCTGGGCGCGGTCAGGAAGCCGTCGAGCTGGGTGACGCGGCGGGGCGTGCCGGTGGCCCGATCCAGGTCCACGATGCCCTGCACGCCGAGCTGGTCGCGGAGTTTGCGGACCGGGCTGCCGGGCTTCGCTGCGGCGGCCAAGCGCTGCGCGGCGACGCCGCCGGTCTTGGTCGAGACAGCGGGTTTGGCGGCGGGCGGGTTCAGCGAGTCACGCGAGTCGTAGTTGGCGAGTTGTTCGCCCTTGCTCGGCTTGTCCGCGGCGCCGGCGGCGCTTCTCGGCTTCGGTGCGGCGTGCGCCTGGGCGGGGAGTAACCCCGCGAGCAGGACGACGCCAGCGGCTGCTGCCGTCCATCGCCGGTTCAGCGACGATGCTGACAACGGATTCAATTCAGGCCCCTCTCGGCCGGGCTCAGGTGGGCACCGTCCGCTGGGCCTTGCGCCCCCGCGACGGAGTCCACCCCACGTCTGTGGCCAGTCGAGGGGTGATGTTCATCTCCCCCGGCGGAGATAACTAGACGCCTGTCAAATTCGTTACTTAGTCGAGATTCGTAACGGTGCACTGACCCGCAGTAGCCACAAAGCGCGTTTCGCTCGCAATACGGATTGACGCACGTACATCGAGTCACTTTCCGCCGGGCGCGACAGTCACCCGCTCGGCCGGGCGCCCCGAGCGCCGCGGAAGCCTCCGGGGACGATCACGGTGATCGCCGAATGGACATGGATCAATGTTCTGTTCTTTACCAAGTTGGTATGCGTGTCCGGTTCCTCACCCTACGTAAGGGCCCGTTCGACCGGGTCGGTGAGTTGTCCCCAGCGGGATAACCTGTGAGAACGGGCGGCGAGCGCCGGGGGCCCCACGGACCGCCGGCCGCCCGCGAACCTTCGGGTCCTTCTCTGCGTATGGCACGGGGAGGGCATGAACGTACTTGGAGGAGGCCCGTGACAACGCCATCCTGGGACCAGCCCGGCGGCCCGCTGTCGAGCGACGAGTTCCGCGCCGCCAGCGAAGCCATCATGGCCAACATCGAACAGGTCATCGAGGGCAAGAGCGCGACGGTCCGGCTGGCGCTCGCCGTGCTTCTGGCGGAGGGCCACCTGCTGATCGAGGACGTACCCGGCGTCGGCAAGACGAAACTCGCCAAGGCGCTCGCCCGTTCCATCGACTGTTCCGTACGCCGCATCCAGTTCACCCCGGACCTGCTGCCCAGTGACGTCACGGGCGTGAGCGTCTACAACCAGGAGACTCGGGACTTCGAGTTCAAACCGGGCGCGGTCTTCGCCAACCTGGTGGTCGGCGACGAGATCAACCGGGCCTCGCCGAAGACCCAGTCCGCGCTGCTGGAGTGCATGGAGGAGCGGCAGGTCACGGTCGACGGCACCACGTACGAGCTGCAGTCGCCGTTCATGGTCATCGCCACCCAGAACCCGATGGAGATGGAGGGCACGTACCCGTTGCCCGAGGCGCAGCGCGACAGGTTCACCGCCCGTATCGCCATGGGCTACCCCGACCCGCGCGCCGAGCTGGCCATGCTCGGCGGGCACGGCGCGGCGGACCCGTTGAACAACCTGCGCCCCGTCGCCGACGCCGCCCTGGTGCGCCGCCTGATCGCCACGGTCCACGACGTGCACGCCGCCGAGGCCGTCCAGCAGTACGCGATCGCCCTGGTCACCGCGACCCGGGAGGCCCCCGAGATCCGCCTGGGCGCCTCGCCCCGGTGCACCCTGCAGCTGCTGCGCACCGCCAAGGCCGTCGCCGCCCTGGAGGGCCGCGACTACGTGCTGCCCGACGACCTGCAGGCGCTGGCGGTGCCGGTGCTGGCGCACCGCATCATCCCGACCGCCGACGCCCAGCTGAACCGGCGCACCACCGACGCCATCGTGGCCGAGATCGTGCACCGGCTGCCGCTGCCGCACGATCGGGCCCGCTCGCCGTACGACACCCGCGCCGCCGGTGACGGGCGGGCGCATTTCGACTCCCGGGGGCGATGAGCATGCGGGAAGCCCTCCGGGGCTTGACGACCAGAGGCCGTTCGTTCCTGGCCGCCGCGGCGGCCGCGGCGGTCTCCGCGTTCGTCCTGGGCGAACGGGACCTGCTGCGCGTCGCGGTGCTGCTGGCGGCGTTGCCGCTGCTGGCCGCCGCGTACGTCGGGCGCAGCCGGTACAAGCTGGCCTGCACCCGCTCGCTGGACCCCGGCCGGACCCCGGTCGGCACCAGCGCCCGGGTCATCCTGCGCCTGCAGAACCTGTCCCGACTGCCCACCGGCACCCTGATGCTGGAGGACCGCCTGCCGTACGCGCTGGGCAGCCGCCCCCGCGTCGTGCTGGAACGCCTCGGCGCCCACCAGGCCAGCTCGGTGGCGTACACGGTGCGCGCCGACGTGCGCGGCCGGTACGCGATCGGCCCGCTGGTGATCCGTCTGACCGACCCGTTCGGGCTGTGCGAGCTGAACCGCTCCTTCCCCAGCGTCGACAAGCTCACGGTGATCCCGCAGGTGGTGGCGCTGCCATCGGTCCGGCTGGCGGGCGAGTACAACGGCACCGGGGAGAGCCGGGCCCGCTCCGTGGCGGTGCACGGCGAGGACGACGCCGCGACCCGCGAGTACCGGCGCGGCGACGACCTGCGCCGGGTGCACTGGCGCTCCACCGCCCGTACCGGTGAGCTGATGGTGCGCCGCGAGGAGCAGCCCTGGGAGAGCCGCGCCACTGTCGTGCTGGACACCCGCTTCTACGCCCACCGCGGCGAGGGGCCGACCGCCAGCTTCGAATGGGCCGTCTCCGCGGCCGCCAGCATCGCTGTGCACCTGCGCCAGTCCGGGTACAAGCTGCGCCTGGTCACCGGCTCCGGCGTCGACATCGACGCGACAGACGGCGAGGGGATCATCCTGGACACCCTCGCCGACGTCGAGCTCACGCAGGCCGGCGACATCTCGACCCTGGTCGAGCAGGTACGCCGCCGCGCCGACGGCGGCCTGGTGATCGGCCTGTTCGGGTCGCTGACCGTGCCCGAGGCGGAGGTGCTCAGCGGGCTGCGCGGCAACGGCGCCACCTGCATCGGCTTCCCGATCGACAGCACCACCTGGTCGGCCATGAGCGAGCCGGACCGCGCCGAGGCCGACAAGGCGCACGCCGCGTCCGCCCTCGCGCTGGTCCGCAGCGGCTGGCGTTCCGTACCCGTCGCACACGGCGACACGCTGCCCGCGCTGTGGCCGGCCGCCGCCCGCGGATCGCAGGGCTTCGCGTGGCGCGCCGCGATGGCCGAGACCGTGGCGGGGGGCGTGCGATGACCGGGCGCCGCCGCCTCGGCATCGTCGCCGCCACGGCCACCCTGCTGGCCGCCGCGCCGCTGTCCGCGATCTTCAGCTCGTGGACCTGGCTCATGCAGTGCGTCCTCATGGTCGCGCTCATCGCGGGCGCCGCGGTGCTGGCCCGTACGCTGCGGTTCCCCACCTGGGCGCAGGCGCTGAGCATGGTCATGGTGCTGCTGCTCGTGCTCACCTGGATGTTCCCCAGCGGTGACGAGCTGCTGTCGCTGGTGCCGACACCGGACACCCTGGAACATTTCGGCCGGCTGTTCACCGAGGCCGGCAACGACACCCGCGCGTACGCCGTACCCGTGCCCGACCTCGACGGGCTGCTGTTCGTCGCGGTCCTGGGCATCGGCGCGGTGGCCATCGCCGTCGACCTCATCACGGTCGTGCTGCGCCGCCCCGCCCTGGCCGGGCTGCCCATGCTGGCCATCTACTCCGTCCCGGTGGCGGTCTACGTCGACAGCGTGCCGGTGCTGCCGTTCATCATCGGCGCCGCCGGTTTCCTCTGGCTGCTCGTCGCGGACAACGTCGACCGGGTACGCCGCTTCGGGCGCCGGTTCACCGGCGACGGCCGCGACGTCGACGTGTGGGAACCGTCGCCGCTGGCCGCCGCGGGCCGCCGCCTCGCCGTGGTCGGCGTGGCCGTCGCCGTCCTGCTGCCGCTGGCCGTGCCCGGCCTCAGCAACGGGCTGCTGTCGAGCCTGACCCAGTCCGGGGCGGGCGCCGGGCCGGGCGGGTTCGGCCCCGGCGGCAACGGCCGGGTCAACCTGTTCGCGTCGCTGAGCGGGCAGCTCGCCCAGTCCAACACCACCGAGATGGTCCGGGTCACCACCACCGAGACGGACCCGTTCTACCTGCGGTTCGGCGTCGCCGACGTGGTCACCGACCAGGGCTTCACGAACCGCTCCCCCAGCGGCAAGCCGGTCGCCAAGGGGCTGCCGGACCCGCGCGAGGACGCCGAGACCGACATTCCGTCGTACCAGCGCTACCACGCCACCGTCCAGGTGACGAACAGCCTCAACATGCCGCTGGCGCCGGTCTACTCCGCGGTCGTCGACACCGACAAGCTCGACGGCGGCTGGTCCTACGACCCGACCATGCAGGTCTTCTACTCCAACCGCACCACCACCAAGGGCAAGAAGTACTCGTTCGACTACGTACGGGCCCGGTTCACCCCGGCGACCCTGCGCACCGCCCCGTCGCTGGCCCGCGACAACCCGCTGCGCACGGAGTACACCACCGTGCCGCGCGACGACGAGGTCGCGAAGCTGGTCAGCAAGCTGACCAAGGGCCAGCGCACCGACTACGACAAGATCATGGCGATCTACAAGCACTTCTCCCGGGAGAACGGCTTCGTCTACAGCCTGCAGACCCAGACCGGCACCTCCGGCTCCGACATCGCCAGCTTCCTCAAGAACAAGATCGGCTTCTGCCAGCAGTACGCCGCCGCGATGGCGTGGATGGTCCGGCAGGCCGGCATCCCGGCGCGGGTCGCGTTCGGCTTCACCCGCGGCAGCAACCGCGACGGCGACACGTACGTGCTGACCAACCGGAACCTGCACGCCTGGACCGAGGTGTACCTGAAGGGCTTCGGCTGGGTGCCGTTCGACGCGACCCCCGCCGCCGGAGTGCAGGGCGCCAGCCGGACCGACTGGGCCCCCGACGTCGACCGCCCCACCCCGAGCGCCTCCGCGTCCAGCTCGGCGGCCGCCCCCGGGGTGAACCCGTCCGGCGGCCCCGAGGACGTCGACCGCCGCGGCCGCAGTCAGCTGGACCGCGACCTCGGCGCGGCGGGCACCTCCGCACCGGACTCCGGATCCTCGACCCCGCTGTGGGCCGTGGCGATCGGGGCCCTGCTGGTGGCGCTGCTGCTGGTCCCGGCCACGCTGCGGGCCCTGCGCCGCCGGCGCCGCCACCACGCCACCGTCCCCCGGCAACCGGTGGTCGCAGCGCAGGCCGGACCGCCGGGCTCCCCCGAGGTCACGGTCACCACCGAGACCGTACGGGCCCGCGAGGACGCCCACGCCGCCTGGGACGAGCTGGTCGACACGATGATCGACTACCGGGTGTCGGTCGATCCCACGGAGACCCCCCGGGTCACCGCGGGGCGGCTGGTCCGCGACGCCACCCTCACCGGCGTGCCGGCCGACTCGGCCACCCTGCTCGGCCGCGCCGAGGAACGCGCCCGGTACGCGCGGGCGCCGCTGCAGGGCGGGGAGCTGACCGACGCGCTGGGCCACGTCCGCAAGGGTCTGGCCCGTACGGCGCGGCGGCGTACCCGGATCGCCGCGGTGCTGCTGCCGCCGTCGGTGCTGCTGCGCTGGCGGATGGGGATGGCGGACCGCTCGACCCGCTGGATCGGCGCGATGGGGCGCGGCCGCGACGTGATGACCCGCTTCAGCCCCCGCCGCCTCCTCGCCGGCCGCGCCCGCTGACGTCACCTTGCTCGCCGTTCCGGGATAGTACTGCACGCGACGAAGGAGGAGACCCCGTGACGGAGACCGCCGACGCCCCCCACGTGTCGCACTACACCTACCGCGTACGGTGGTCGGCCGAGGACGACGAGTTCGTCGCCACCTGCGCTGAGTTCCCGTCGCTGTCCTGGCTGGCGACCTCGCAGTTCGAGGCCCTGACCGGTCTGGAGGCCGTACTCCGCGACGTGATCACGGACATGCTTCAGAACGACGAACCGGTTCCGCAGCCGTTCGGGGAACGTAGCTATTCCGGCAAGTTCAACGTCCGCGTCGGAGAGGGCCTGCACCGGGAACTCGCCATCCACGCAGCAGAGGATGGCATCAGCCTCAACCAGTACGTCCTGCGCAAGCTTGCCGACATCTGAGACGGTCAACGGGGCCAACACCGGGTGGAGCCGCCCGGATCGGCACCTACACGCACGAAAGGCGAATGGCGGCCGCAGCGGCCGCCATTCGTCGCCTGGTGCCTGGTCAGCGCGTCAGCGGTGACCCTCCGGCCGCTGGCGCCACCTGTCCTCGAGGCGGTCCAGCAGGCCGGCCTTGCGGGCCTGCCTGGTGCGGCGGCTGGCGGTGCCGCCGACGGCGTGCAGGTCGGGGGCCTGCGCGCGGCGTCGTGACTGCATCGCGAAGGCGGCCGCGCCGAGCATGACGACGAATCCGGCGACGCCGAGCGGGATGTTCTTGCTCGCCGCGCCGTAGACAAGCAGCGCCAGGCCGGCAATCAACACGAACGCCGCGACCAGGATCCGGCGCCGTGCGTGGAAACGCGGGTCACTGGCCCGCACAGCCGAGGCGAATTTGGGGTCCTCGGCAAGCGACCGCTCGATCTGATCGAACAGCCGCTGCTCGTGCTCCGAGAGCGGCACGGCATTCCTCCCCGGGCGCATGTCCGGCCCCCAGGCTGGGGTCGGGTACTGCAGTATGACCGGCAGGCGAGGTGCGCCGGACAACTGAGTGTGACCGATGACTCAAGACAGCCGTTCGGCTGCCTTCCTTCGAGTCTACGAGGGGGTTGGCGGGTCGGAAAGCGGGACGACCGTCGAGTAGGGGTGATTTTCGGTCCGCCGAAGATCGGTTCGTCCCAAAAGACTGGCTGGACCGACGATTCCGGCCCCGAAGCGGGCCGCCGCGGCGTCGGCGGCGGCCTCGGCCTCGCGCCAGCCGTGCTCCGGCTCACCCAGTGTGAGCTGCCGTGACGCGGTGGCGGCGGAGGCCAGACCGGTCATCCGGACCCCGATCAGCCGGATCTGCTCGGTGGCACCGTACGCATCGAACAGTGCCCATGCGGTCGCAAAAATCTCCCGCGCAACATCCGTGGCGGATGGCATCGTGCGCGAGCGGCTCACCGTCCGGAAGTCGGCCAGCCGCACCTTGATCGAGACGGTGTGCCCGACCAGCCCGGCCGCCCGCATCCGGATCCCCACCTTGTCGGACAGCGCCAGCAGGCTGCGCCGGATGACCTCCGGGTCGGACACGTCCGTGTCGTAGGTCAGCTCGGCGCCCACGGACTTCTCCACATGCTCGGGCTCGACCCGGCGCGGATCGCGACCCCAGGACAGCTCGTGCAGATGCGCCGAGGCGGCCTCCCCCACGGCCCGGCGCAGCATGCCGACCGGGGCCCGGGCGAGGTCGCCGACCGTGGTCAGGCCCAGCCGGCGCAGCGTCTCGGCCGCGCGCTCGCCGACACCCCACAGCGCGTCGACCGGCAGCGGATGCAGGAAATCCAGCACCAGGGCCCGCGGGACGACGATCATCCCGTCCGGCTTCGCGCGGGTGGAACCCAGCTTCGCGATGAACTTGCTCGGGGCGACCCCGACCGAGCAGGTGAGCCGCTGCTCCTCGAACACCCGCTCGCGGATCAGGCGGGCGATCGCGGCGGGGCGGCCCAGCAACCGCCGCGCACCGGCCACGTCGAGGAACGCCTCGTCCAACGAGAGCGGCTCGACCAGGGGCGTGACGTCGCGGAAGACGGTCATCACCGCCTCGGACGCCGCCGAATATGCCGCGAAGTCCGGCGGCAGGAACACCGCCTGCGGGCAGAGCGCGCGAGCCCGCGCGGCGGGCATGGCGCTGCGCACCCCGAACCGGCGGGCCTCGTAGCTGGCCGAGCTGACCACCCCGCGCGGGCCGACGCCGCCGACCACCACGGGCCGGCCGCGCAGCTCGGGGCGGCGGCGAACCTCGACCGCGGCGAAGAACGCATCCATGTCGACATGCAGCACGGTGCAGCCCGCATCGTCGGCTGCCGGGCCGAAGCGCGGGTCCCGTCCGCCGCTGCGCACCGCCTGGCTGCGTCCCACGCCCGCGAACCTAACCGCCGGGTACGACAGAATCCGATCAGCGGGCGATCAGCAGCGGCACGG
Organism: Krasilnikovia sp. MM14-A1004; assembly: GCF_047159485.1. Lineage (GTDB taxonomy): Bacteria > Actinomycetota > Actinomycetes > Mycobacteriales > Micromonosporaceae > Actinoplanes. The sequence goes on from NZ_AP038773.1 coordinate 4,968,983, forward strand.
TCATCTCGGCGGCGGTCACCGAGCCGTGGTACGCGACGAGCCGACCCAGGATCGGCGGCTCCCACCCGGACGCCACCACGATCGTCCGGTCCAGGCAGATCACCACGACGTCGCCGATGCGCCCCGCGTGCCCGGGCGGCACCGGACCGAACCAGCCCTGAGCGATCGCCTCGTCGCGGGTCAGGACCCACGCCCGCTCGCCCAGCCGTTCGCGCCAGGCGGCGGCCACGTCGTCGCGGGCACCGTCCGCGGTGTGCAGGTACCGCACCCGGGGCTCCCCCGCCACGGCGGTCACGCCCGCGGACAGCGCCGGATCGTCCGCCATGTCCACGCGGGCGTCCACCGGCACGTTGAGCTGGCCGTGGTCGGCCGTGACCAGCAGGGCGGCCCCCGGCGGCAGGCCCGTGACCAGCCGGTCCAGCAGCTCGTCGACACCGCGCGCCGCGGTCCGCCAGGCGGCCGAGTCCACGCCGTCCTCGTGGCCGGTGCGGTCCAGGTCGGGGTGGTAGCCGTAGACCAGCGCGGGGCCGTCCCCCGCGCGCAGCGCGGCCAGCATCCGGTCGGCCAGCGCACCGTGGTCGGCGGCACCGGCGAACACCCCGCCCCGGTTCGCGGACACGGACAGACCGCTGCCCTCGTACTCGGGACGGGTCACGGCGGTGACCGCCACCCCGGCCGCGGCGGCCGCCTCCAGCCGGGTCGGCACGGGCTGCCAGACGCGCGGGTCGGGGTCGTCGTCCCAGTGGATGTGGTTGAGGATGCCGCCGTCGGGCTTGCGTACGGTGAATCCCAGGATCCCGTGCGCCCCCGGCGGCGCCCCCGCACCCAGGCTGACCAGACTGACCGGGGTGGTGGACGGGAATCCGCAGGTCAGGGTCCGCACGCGGCCGGGACCACCGGCGACCAGCCCGGCCAGGACGGGAGCGTGCGGCGAGATCACCGGCAACTGGTACGTGCCGAGGCCGTCCACGAGCAGCACCGCGACGCGCTCCACGCCGGAAAGGTGCTCGCCGATGCCGAGGACGTCCGCCGCGCCCGGCACGCCGAGCACCGCGCAGACGCCGGGCAGCAGGTCGGCCAGGCTGCCCGTGCCGTACGCGGGACGGATCGGGGCGAACGCGTCGTCGGGCAGATGGTCCGCGGGGACGACGATCGGTGCCGTCACGGGCGCCGCGCGAACACGTGCAGCTGGGCGGCGATGTCGCGGAACGGCGGCTGGGTGGCCAGGGACAACTCCAGATCCAGCAACAACTGCGGATCCGACTCGACGACCGCGGCGGGCAGCAGGTCGGCCAGCACCCGTACCCCGTGAATCTCCTCGATCGTGAGGCCCGCGGCCGTGAGCAGCGCCGCCGCGCTGTCAGCGTCGTAGCGGCGCCGCAGCGTGTCGCGCGGCCCGGCGCGGCCCTCCGGGTCGTCGACCAGCGCGGCCGCCGCCGACAGGTGCCCGTTGACGGCCCGGCCGAGCACCGCCGCGGCGCGACCGGCGACCAGCAGGCTGAGCGCGCCGCCGGGCCGCAGCGCGGCCGTGATCGCCGCGACCACCTCGGCGGGCTCGTCGACCACCTCCAGGACGGCGTGGCAGAGGATCAGGTCGACGCTGCCCGGTGCGACCAGGCCGCCGAGCGCGTCGCCGTCGCCCTGCACTGCCCGGACCCGGTCGGCCACGCCTGCGTCGGCGGCGCGCCGGTCCAGGGCGGCGAGTGCGTCCGGGCTGGCGTCGACGACCGTGACCCGGTGCCCGGCCTCGGCCAGCGGCACCGCGAAGCCGCCGGTGCCGCCGCCGACGTCGAGCACGGTCAGCTCGCGGCCGCCCTGGCGCTCCTGTTCGCGCCGCAGCACCTGCCAGACCGCCGCGGTGCGGGCGGTGACGATGGGCCGGGCCGGGCGCGTCGATGTGCTGTCCACCCCGGCAGCGTATCGGCCGCGCGCAGGGCGCGCCTCCGGCCGCTGCCGGGGTGTCGGCGTGGCGTGTTCAGCGGTACCGCGTCCGCTGGTCCGCCGGAATGTCGATCCGCGCATCGATGCCGACCGACCAGACGTCCCCGACCCGCAAAGCCGGGAAGTCGTCCACCTGGTATTCCGAGATCAAGGAGAACCTGACCTTGCTCTCGGGGATCCAGTACTCCTCCAGGGTGGCCGGGTGCGTCCGGGTGATGTGATGGATCTCGAGCCCCGCACCGGACACCGGGTCCACGAGCTCCTCGAACGGGATCCGGCCCGGAAACGCGCCGAACCGCGCCACGATGGGCTGCGGCACCCAGTCGTCGAAGCGGTACAACTGGCCGGGGCGCAGATTGACCAGATTGCAGGTCCACCCGCCGGAGCTGTCGTCGAAATGCGCGTCGACCAGGCCGAACTGCCGGACCAGATGATGGGCGGATCCGCTCTCGTCGGTGAAGTCCGCACCCAGCGCTGTGGACCAGTCGTCGGGGACGGAACCCACCCCGACGTCGAGCACCCGCCCGGTGGCGGCGAAGCCGGCGAAGAAGTCGATGTACGACGGCATCAGTCCACGCCCAACTTCCGCAGCCGGTAGCACACCTGCTTCATCCGGACGATCATGTTCGGGTCGTTGACCTTCATCTTACCGGCCTTGATCTGGTCGAGGGCACCCTCGGTGTTTCTCAGCAACTTGGTCCGCCCGGCCTGCGAGTTCATCAGGAAGTCGACCGCCGTCTGGATGTGCTTGTCGCTGGGCATCAGCTTGTTCGCGCTCTTCCACGGGAAGCCGATCAGGTTGCCGTTCTTGTCGACGCCGATGGTGACCTCGGAGCCGTTATCCATGTTGAGGTGCGGGCCCTTGTTGCCGTAGTCGGTGTCGACCTGACCGACGTGGTCCACCTTGCACTTCTTGCCGGCGGCCGCGAAGACGAAGACCGGCGCCGCCCGGCGGGTCAACACCGCGGTACGGGTCTGGAACTGTTGCGTGGATCGCAGCGCCGCGGGAAGTTCGATCTCGCAGAACTCGACCTTCGGCCGGCGCGCTGCCCGCGCATCCTCGATGATCTTCGCGGTGCGCTGCAGGACCTTCTTGGCCTTCGACGCCTCCTCGAAGAACTTGCTGATTCCGTTGACCACCTTGAGGATCGCCTTGCTCACCGCGGGCAATTTGCCGACCGCGACGAAGAACGAACCGACGTCCACCAGTGCCCACAGGCAACTCCCGACATCACCGTCCTTCACACAGTTGACGATGTTGTCGATGCCGAGCAGAGACATCAGGATCTCGGCTCCGTTGTCGATCAGCCATTGCCCGATGCTCTTGTTCGAGTCGGCCAGGGCCTTGCGGTACTCGTCCAACGCGGCCTGGCCGCCCTGGTCGAGGATCGCCTGTTCATCGACGGTGAGCTGGCCGTTCGCCTTGTTCGTGAGGTCGTCCTGCCGGGTGGCGGAGTCCTCCAGCCGCTGCTTGTCCACCGCGATCTGCTTGGCTTCCGCCGCCGCGGCCGCGGCCTCGTCCCGCGACTTGCCGGCGGCCGTCGCGTCCGCGCGTGCCTGCGCCGCCGAGGCCGCTGCCTGGTCGGCGAACGTCCTTGCCTGCGAGGCACTGGCGGCCGCCCGGGTGGCGGACCTGGCGGCCGAGGCCGCGGCGGCCTTCGCCGAGCTCTCGGCGTCACGGGCCTTCTTCGCCCAGGACGCCGCCTCGTCGGCGGACTTCTGCGCCTGATCCGCCGATGCCTTGGCCTGGTCCGCGTAGGTCTTGGCCTGCTTGGCCGAGGCCACGGCCTTGTTCGCCCAGTCCGTTGCCTCCTTGGCCGCGCCCGCCGCCCGGTACGCCGCCGCCTGCGCCTCCTGCGCATTCTGCCGCGCGAGCGACGCGGTCTGCGCGGCGTCGGCCAGGTAGGACTCGATCTGCGCCACGTGCCGGGCGGTATCCGCGTCGCGTTCCCGGGCCTTGAACAGTTCGGTTTCCAGGAATTCGCGCTGGAACGCCGGCGGCCCGTTCAATGCGGCCTGTGCGGCTGCCTTCACCTCCGGACCACCCGTGTTCATGGCCTGGGTGACAGCGACGCGGTCGTCGTCCTCGGCGGCCCGGTACTGCCCGACCGCCAGGAACTGGGCACGGTCCTCCGGCGTGCCCTTCAGCGCCGTCTGGGCGGCCGCCTTGACCCCCGGGCCACCGTTCTCCATGACCTGAGTGACGGCGATCTGGTCGTCGTCGTCCTTGCCCATGTACCAGCGGTCGGCCAGGAACTGCTTGACCGCCGGGTACGGCAGACCGAGCACGTCCACCCCGGCCAGTCGCTCGCCGCCCACCGCGGTCGTGTCGATGATGTGCCCGACGCTGGCCCGGTCGTCCTGCTCGACCGCGACCGCGATCCCGGTACGCACGAACGCGACGACGTCCTCATCCGTACCGGTCAGGGCGTCCTCGGCCGCAGACCGCAGCCAGCTGCCGCCGGTGTGCACCAGCCGCGCAGCCACCTTCCGGCCGTTGCCCACCACCGTTTCGACCGGAGCTGCGGGAGCCTGTGCCGCGGTCAGCAGCGACTGCGCTTCGGTGTCGAGCTGGGCCGCCTGTCCCGCCTCCCAGGCCGAATCGGCCTGCCGGCTCTCCTGGGCGAGCTGCGCGTCCTGCGCCTCCGCGATCATCCGGGCCTTGGACTCCGCCAGCCGCTCCGCTTCGGCTTCGCGGGCAACCGCGGCGATGTTCTGCGCCATGCCGGATGCCTTTTCGGCATTGTCGGCCGCCAGCTTGGCGGCGTCCGCCGCCTTCTGGGCACGCCCCGCGGCCCCCTGTGACTCGCCGGCGTGCTTCACCGCATCGTCAGCTGCCGCGGCGGCGTTGTCGGCGTGTTGGGCAGCCTCGTTGGCCGCATCGCGGGCCTGACGGGCTGCTGCCGCAGCCTTGGCCGCGATGGCCTGTGCGCGGTTCGCTGCCCGAGTCGCCTCGGCCGCCTTGCGGCGTGCGTCGGCACTCGCCTGACGAGCCCGCGCCGCGCTCGCGCCGGCCTTCTGCGCCCAGTCCCCTGCCTCGCCGGCCGCACCGGCGGCCGCGTCGGCGTGACCGCCTGCGGAGCTCGCCGCCGCGGCGGCCTGCCCCGCTGCCTCGGCAGCCTTCGCCGCCTGGTCCGCCGCCTCCGCGGCGAGCCGCGCCCCGCGTGCGACGTCCCGGGCCGCCTTGGCAGCCGCGCTGGCCTCCGCCGCCTTGGTCTTGTCGGTGGCGGCGGCCGCGGCGGCGTTGCTGGCACGCGTTGCCGCCTGCCCTGCCCGGGTTGCCGCGTGCGCGGCCTGACTCGCGGCGTTGGACGCGACCCGCGCCGCCTCGTTCGCCGCCGCGGCGGCACGGATCGCGGTCTGCGCGGCGGCGGCGGCACGCCGGCTCGCATCCGCCGCTCGGCTCGCGGCGGCGGCGGCACGGACCGCGGAGTCCTTGGCCGCCTCCGTCTCGGCGGCGGCCTTCTGCGCCGCCTCCTTGGCCTTCTGTGCCGCTACGACGGCCTGGTCGGCGGCGTCCTTGGCGATCTGGGTCTGCTTCTCGGCCTCCGCTCCGGCCGCGTGCGCCAGATCGACCAGCTGCGAGATCGACTGCGCCTCCTGGTCACGGGCCGCCGCGGTCTCGTAGCCGTAGAGCAGGAAATACTGGACGTCCTCGTCGGTTCCGGCCAGGGCTCGCTGCGCCGCCTTGCGGACCTCGGGTCCGCCCACCGTCATGATCTGGGTGACGCGGATCTGATCGTCGTCCGACTTGGCATCGAACTGCCCTGCCAGCAGGAACGCCCGCATGTCGTCGGGCGTGCCCTGGAGTGCCTTCTGGCCGGCCGACTTGACGCCGGGCCCACCCGTGGACATGACCTGGGCGATGCGGACCTGCAGGTCGTCCTCGGCCGGCTTGCGCCAGCCGGTCTCCACGAAGGACCTCAGTTCCGCGGTCGTCCCGCCGAGTGCCTGCTGCGCGGCCGCCTTGACACCCGGTCCGCCCGCCGCCATCAGTTGCGTCGCCCGGACCTGCAGGTCGTCCGTCTCCGCCTGCGGGTATCCCGTGGTCAGGAACTCGTGGACGTCCTGGTCGGTGCCGGTCAGAGCCGCCTCGGCAGCCTGGGCGACGCCCCGGCCGCCGGTCTTCATCAACTGCAGTACCTGGGCCCGGTCGGTGCCCGCCGGTTCAGCCTCGGCCCCGAGGGCCTCCATCGGTACGCCGGTGAACAGGAGCGATGTCGCGACGGTCAACGTCAGCAACGATCGCAGCCTGGACTTCAAGTGACGCAAGTAAATCCCCCGCTTCATGATGTCCCTCCCTGGCGGGCGTGACTATAGTCAAGATCATGGTTCTCTGCGGGTGGCGGTAGTCACTGAGGACCCGCGCGCGAACACCGCCGGGCAGCCGGTAACCTCAGCCCCCGACCGAGTCGATCAATGGTTCAACACATGGGGGTACGACATGCGGCTCTGGGGATATGTGGGCGTTGCAGCGGTGACAGCGGGCACGTTGTTCGGTGGTGCGGTCGCAGCCATGGCGGATGACGCGGATCCCAACCCGGGCGCCGACGCATCGTCCCTGGTGGAGACTTTCGACTACCCCAATGCCGACAAGATCTTCGCGGACCGGAACATCCGGCTCAAGAAGGGTGACGGGCATCTGCTGCTCACCGACTGCAGCGCCGGGGGCGACTTCATCCAGGTGCGCAGCCGCAACCGCGACCCGTTCTGCTTCCGGCTCCTCGCCCCGAACGGATGGGTGACCATGGAGCTGAGTGACGCGTTCCTGGTGTTCAGCGACAGCAAGCACACCACTGTGGCCGACTACACGGTCAACGGCGTCGCGGACAGCGCCACCGTCGAGCCGGGCGAGGCGACGGGAATCGGTGAGGGTGGTGGTAGCCGACCCGCCGTGCTGCTCAAGCTCACCGCCAGCTGAGGTGGGTGACCCGCGCCGCGCGGGTCAGCGGAAGTCGCGGGAGGCCGGGGTGACCGGCGGGGTGAGCACGTCGAGGCGGTCGGCCACCAGGTTGAGCACCCCTTCGCTCTTCTCCAGCCGCCCGCGCACCAGCAGCGCGGCGCTGGTGCGGGCCACCCGCCGGTAGCGCTGCCACAGGCCGGGCGAGCAGGTGACGTTGAGCATGCCCGTCTCGTCCTCCAGGTTGACGAAGGTGACGCCGCCCGCGGTCGCGGGCCGCTGCCGGTGCGTGACGATCCCGCCGACCCGGATCCGGGTGCCCGCCTCGACGCGGCTCAGCCGGGTGATCGGCAGCGCACCCGCGGCGTCCAGCTGGGCGCGCAGGAACTGCGCCGGGTGGGTCTCGGGGGACAGCCCGGTCGCCCACACGTCCGCGACCAGGCGGTCCACCTCGGACATGCCGGGCAGCATCGGGGCGTCCGTGCCGGTGACGGTCCCCGGCAGCCGGTCCGGCTTGTCCTGGGCGGCCGCGCCGGCCGCCCACAGCGCTTCGCGCCGGGACAGGCCGAAACCCGCGAAAGCGTCCGCGGTGGCGAGCGCCTCCAGGTGGGCGGCCGAGCATCCGGTCCGCCGGGCGAGATCCGCCATGTTCCGGTACGGGCCGTTCGCCCGTTCCCGCTCGATCGTCTCGGCCAGCTCGTCGCCGATGGTACGGACACTGGACAGCCCCATGCGGACGGCCGGGCCGTCCAGTCCCCACGCGTGCGGGGGCTCGCCCGGCGCCGAACCCCACCGGGTCTGCGCTGTCGACTCCAGCGTCGCGGCCGCGTTGCTGAGGTTGATGTCGGGGCGGCGCACCTCGACGCCGTGGCGGCGGGCGTCGTCCACCAGCGACTGCGGCGAGTAGAAGCCCATCGGCTGCGCGTTGAGCAGCGCCGCGCAGAACGGGGCGGGGTGGTAGCGCTTGAGCCAGGCGCTGGCGTACACGAGGTAGGCGAAGCTCATCGCGTGGCTCTCCGGGAAGCCGTAGCTGGCGAACGCGGACAGCTTGACGAACAGGTCGTCGGCCAGGTCGCCGGTGATGCCGCGCGCGGCCATCCCCGCGTACAGTCGCTCCTTGATCTGATCCATCTTCTCCGCCGAACGTTTCGAGCCCATCGCGCGGCGCAACTGGTCCGCCTCGGCCGGGTTGAACCCGGCCACGTCGATGGCCAGCTGCATGAGCTGTTCCTGGAACAGCGGCACCCCCAGCGTCTTCTCCAGCGCGTTGCGCATCAGCGGATGCGGGTAGGTGACCTCCTCTTTGCCGTTCTTGCGCCGGATGAACGGGTGCACAGAGCCGCCCTGGATCGGCCCCGGCCGGATCAGCGCCACCTCGACCACCAGGTCGTAGAACTCCCGCGGTTTCAGCCGGGGCAGCGTGGCCATCTGCGCGCGGCTCTCCACCTGGAACACCCCGACCGAGTCGGCCCGGCACAGCATGTCGTACACCTCGGGGTCGTCCAGGCGCATCGTGCTGATGTCCAGATCGGACTCGATCATGTCGTACGCGTAGTGCAGCGCCGACAGCATGCCCAGCCCCAGCAGGTCGAACTTCACCAGGTCGATGGCGGCGCAGTCGTCCTTGTCCCACTGCAGCACGGTGCGGCCGGGCATGCGGCCCCACTCCACCGGGCACACCTCGATGATCGGCCGGTCGCAGATCACCATGCCGCCGGAGTGGATGCCCAGGTGCCGGGGGAAGTTCTGCACCTCGTTGGCGAACTCGACCACCTGCTCCGGGATGTCGTCGACGTCGACCGCGGCGACGCTGCCCCACCTGTCGATCTGCTTGCTCCACGCGTCCTGCTGACCGGGCGAGAAGCCGAACGCCTTCGCCATGTCCCGCACCGCCGACCGGGGCCGGTACGTGATCACGTTGGCGACCTGGGCGGTGTGCTCCCGGCCGTGGGTCTCGTAGACGTACTGGATGACCTCCTCGCGGCGGTCCGACTCGATGTCCACGTCGATGTCCGGCGGGCCGTCCCGTTCCGGGGCCAGGAAACGCTCGAACAGCAGGTCGTACTCGACGGCGTCCACATTGGTGATGCGCAGCGCGTAGCAGACCGCCGAGTTGGCCGCCGAACCCCGGCCCTGGCAGTAGATGTTCTTCTCCCGGCAGAACCGGACGATGTCGTACACCACCAGGAAGTAGCCCGGGAACTTCAGCGTCTCGATCATCGCGAGCTCGTGCTCCAGCTGCGCGTACGCCTTCGGGTGCGCCTGCGGCGGACCGTAGCGTTCCCGTGCCCCGCGCATGGTCAGCTCGCGCAGCCAGCTCATCTCCGTGTGCCCCGGCTCCGGAATCTTGAAATCCGGCAGCTTCGGCGCCACCAGGTTCAGGTCGAACGCGAGATCCTCGCCGAACATGGCCGCGTTCGGCACCGCATCCGGGTACGCGGCGAAACGCCGGGCCATCTCCGCGCCGCTGCGCAGGTGCGCGGAGCCCGCCGCGGGCAGCCAGCCGTCGATCTCGTCGAGGCTGCGCCGCGCCCGTACCGCCGCCAGCGCGGTGGCCAGCCGCCGCCGCCCCGGCGTCGCGTAGTGCACGTTGTTCGTCGCCACCACCGGCAGGTGGCGTTGTGTTGCCAGCTCGGCCAGCGCGTCGTTGCGGTCGTCGTCGTACGGGTCGCCGTGGCTGGTCAGCTCCACCGCCACGTTGGCCGCCCCGAACAGGGCGACGAGCCGGTCCAGCTCCCGGGCCGCCGCGACCGTGCCGCCGGTGGCCAGGGCGCGCGGGACGCTGCCCTTGCGGCACCCGGTGAGCACCAGCACGTGGTCGCGTAGCACCTCGGCGACCTGCTCCAGGTCTCCGTACTTCGGTTTGCCCTTCTCCTTGCCCGCCAGCTGGGCGCGGGAGATCGTGCTGGCCAGCCGCGCGTAGCCCTCCGGGCCGTGGGCGAGTGCCAGCAGGTGGCGGCCCTCCGGGTCGGGTTCGCCGTTCTGCGGCTTGGACAGGTCCAGGGACAGCTCCGCGCCGAAGATCGTGGGCAGGCCCAGCTCCCGCGCCGCCTGGGAGAACCGCACCACGCCCTGGAACCCGTCGTGGTCGGTGACCGCCAGGCCGCGCAGCCCGAGGCGGGTCGCCTCCTCTGCCAGCTCCTCCGGGTGGCTGGCGCCGTCCAGGAAGCTGAAGTTCGTGTGGCAGTGCAGCTCCGCGTACGGGACCGGGTCGTCGCCGCGCACCAACGCCGGTGCGGCGGTGTACGGCTGGCGCTTACGGCTCCACGCGGGTGAGTCGCCGCCGTCGGCGTCCACGGCGAGCGGGTCGACCGCGTACAGGTGGCGTTGCGGCGCCTGGGCGTCCGGTCGGTCGATGCGGCGCTTGCCGACCGTCCGGCCGCTGAGCCTGCCCTCCAGCTCCGACCACGCCATCCGGGGATTGTGGAAGCTCACCGCCCACCCCCTGGACCCAAAACCGATCTTGTTGAATTGGGGTCAGCTCCTAACCAGAACTCTCCAAGGTCCAGTCGGAGGGAGCCGCTTGGCCGCGTTGCGGAAGCGGTCTGGTCCGCACCGTCGTGAAGGTGACCCGCGCCGGCCGGAACCTGATCCACCTTGGTGGTCACCGCGCTAGTCATAGATCGCCTCGATCGCCCAGTGACCGCCCGTCAGGGTGAGGAGCAGGGCCCTGCCATCCGCGAGGCCGATCTGGAACCGGGCCCGGCGACGCGCCTCGGCCGGGGCCCACCAGCGTTCGTCCACCGGCCACGGCCCGGCCCAGCCGACAATCTCGACGCCGCCGGTACCACCGTTGCCGCCTGTCCCGCTGTTGCGGCCAGTCCCGCCTCGCGTCGGGTCGGTGGTGTCGACGAGCAGGCGCGCGGGCATACCGGAGAGTTCCAGGCGGGCGCTGACCCGGACCGGCTCGCCGTCGGCGTCGAGGAGCACAGCGGGCAGCGGCTGCGGTAGCACCAGGGCGGGAGCAGGCTTGGGCAACCGACCCGGCCACGGCGGCAGCGCGGCCAGTCGCCGGGCCTCCGCGTCCGCCCGCCGCTGCGCGACGCCGCGCCGCGGAGCAACGCTCTGCTGAGGAACGGCGCCGTCCCGCGAAGCGGCGCTCTGCCGAGAAACAGCGCCGCCCAGCGCCGGACCAGCACCCTGCCGGGAAGCGGCACTGTGCTGCAAACCTGTGCCGTGCTGCAAACCTGTGCCGTGCTGCAAACCTGTGCCGTGCTGCAAACCTGTGCCGTGCTGCGGACCGGGCCCGTGCTGTGAACCGGGCTGGGGAGCAGCGCCGTGCTGGGGGGCGGCGCCGGGAGGTGGGCCAGGGCTGGTGGGGGCGGCCGTCAGCGCCGGAAACGACCCCGCGGTCTCGGCGATCGGGAACGGGTCGGCGAGTCCGGTGCCGGGGCGGGTGGGCACCCGCTCGTCGCCCCACGGGACCATGCGCACCTGGTCGTCGGCGGATCGGCCGCCGCCCAGCACCGGGGTCACCACGGCTTCGGGGCCGAGCAGACCCTGGATGCGGCTCAGCGCACGGTGCGCCCGTTCCCGGTCGGCGCCGGTGTCACCCCACAGGCCGGGCTGCAGTCCGAGGTGGACGAGCACACCGTCGGGCACCAGCCGCAGCCGGATCAGGCCGGCGGTGGGCCGGGCAGGGCCGCCGCGGCGGGCACCGGTGAGCCAGCCGTCGAGCTGCCAGCGCACCCGTTCGGCGATGGCAGCCGACGTGAGCATGCCGTCGTGCCGCCACACCCGGTGCAGTTCCTGCCCGTCGGCGGTGATCGCCTCGATGCCGAGCCGCGTGCAGGCCAACCCGTACGCGGCGAGCCGCTCGTGCAGCCGCTCGGCCAGGGCACGACCGGCGAACGCGGCCACGTCGACGCGTTCCAGCGGTTCGTCGTACTCCTGGGTGACGTCCAGGTCCGGCGGCGGCTTGCGGACCGCCAGCGGCCGATGGTCGAAGCCCGCCGCCCACCGGTGCGCGAGCGCACCGTCGAACCCGAACCGGGTCAGCACGTCCCCCGCCGGCAGGGCCGCGAAGTCACCCAGCGTCCGGACACCCAGCCGGCGCAGCAGGTCGGCCAGCTCCGGCCGTTCCAGGGCCTCGACCGGCACCCCGGCCAGGAACGTACGGGTGCCGCCCGGCGCCACGATCAGCCCGGTACGGGCGGCGAGCCCGGCCGCGAACATCCCGTCCGCGATGCCGATCTGACTCTCCACCGCGCACTCCTGGGCGACGTGTTCGACGATCCGCTCGGCGGCCGCCTGTTCACCGCCGAAGTACCGGGCGGGCCCGCGCGCGGCCAGCGCACACGCGCCCGGCCGGATCACCTCCACCCCCACCGCGACCTCCTCGACCGCGGCCACGACCGGCTCGAACGCACGCGCGTCGCGCCCCGGGTCGTGCTCGACGACGGTCAGGCGCGGACACCGGCTCTGCGCCTCGCGGCGGCGCAGGCCGCGCCGGACCCCGTCCGCGCGGGCCGACTCGGAACAGGCCAGCACCCGGTTGGCGTGCAGCACCGCCACCGGTTCGGCGGCGGGCACCCCATCCACGATCTCGGCGGCGATGACCGGCCAGTCCGGACACCACACGAGCAGCGTCCGCGGACCGGACGCACCGCTGCGCTCGCGGCCCTCGCTCATGCGGTCCCTGCCTTCGGCATGCGCTCCCGGCCCTCGCTGCGCTCGGTGCACTCGCTCATGCCGAGCCAGCCGGGCATGCGCTCGCGGCCCTCGCTGCGCTCGGTGCACTCGCTCATGCGGTCACCACCGACAGCGTGGGCCGCCCGCTGTCCTCCGGCATCGGATGCGTGACCGGGGCGGCATCGGAAGACGGCACCGGGGCGACGCCCGGCAGCCACATCGTCATGCGCTTGGGGCGGGTGGCGGCGCCGCGTCCCTGCGCCGTGATGGTGACCTCGCGGCGGCGCAACCGCCCCCGCCCGGCGCCGAGGCCCTCCCAGCGACCGTCGCGGACCTCCAGGGTGACGTCCGCGCCGTCCCAGCGCCCGTACGGCACGAGGACGCAGCCGCGCTGGCGGGCCCGGGCGGCCAGCCGGTTGGCGATGGACCCCGACACCGGGCCGGGTACGGCGACGACGACCACGTCCACGCCGTCGATGAGGGCGGCGACCACGGTGGGCCACTCGGGACCGGGGTTGGGCACGAGCGCGAGCCGGTCCAGGATGATCCCGCTCTCGGCTGCCGCGAGCGCCCCCAGCGCGGGCACTCCGACCACCGCGCACCAGGACCCGGAACGCGAGGCCGCGGACAGCAGCGCCAGCAGCAGGGACGTGCTGCCGCAACCGGTCAGGAGCCGGCCCGCGGTGACGGCGACGGTGCTGCCCCGGCGCAGTCCCCGGCTGGGGAGCAGGCCGCTCAGCTCGGGCAGCACCGGCAGCACCCGGTGCACGCCCGGCTCGTCGGTGTCGCCGGCTGCCCGCACCAGCTCAGCCAGGGCGGCCGCACCATTGATCATGCGCCCCGCCATGCTGCCCCGCTCAAACTCTCGACGACCCCGCGCGGCTCACCTCGGGAATCCGAGGTCAGCGGCGCAGGATCTGAACTGACATCTGTGACGTGTGAGCCGGGGAGGCCGGTTCGGGAAGGCCGGTCAGGCCGCCAGGGGTGGCTGGTAGCTCAGGCCCAGGGAGGACTCGACCACGGCGACGAACTGTTCGGCCGCGCGGAGCAGGTCGTCGGCCTCGCGTGCGGTGACGACGCGGGGGATGCCGGCCTCGGCGGCCGCCCGTTTCCCGGCACCGAGGGCGAAGTAGCCGGCCCACTCGCCGAAGTCGGGGGCGACGAGTACGAGCAGGGACCAGACACTGGTGGCCCGGCTGCGCCGGTTCGGCGCGGCGGGGCGGGCGCGGGCGGCCAGCACCGCGGCGGCCGCGCGCAGGGCGGCCAGGTGCGCGGCGGCGTAGCGCAGGCCGTCGGGACGGGTCTGCGCCGCCTCGGCCAGCCCCTGCCGGGCGATGGCCAGCAGCTGGGCGGGTGTGCGGTGCGGCAGCATGTGCGCCGGGACGGTGGGCGCCTCGGGCCCCGCCGTCGGCGCGTGTGCCAGGGCAGGCGTCTGGAGGACGCTCGACGCCGTGGGGCTCACCATGATCTCTCCTCGCGTATGTCGCATCCGACGTGCTGGTCGAACCGATCCGCTGCGGAGGAAGGCACAGCGGTGAAGGCCCCAAGCGGTCCCGGGGGCGCGCCGGCCGGGTATGGATGCTTCCCCACACCACACCCGGCCGGACGAGCCGGCGGGTTCGCCGCCCGCTGCCCGGGGGTCGAGGGCGGCGGACGGCGATCCTGCCTGGTGAGGACCGAACCCGCGAATGTCCGGACCTCGCGTGCGGCGCTTCGCGGGCGCCGCACTGCGGGAGCCGAGCCGCGAATCACCGCTCCCGCGTCGCTAGGACGAACGTTCGAAGCAATCGAACACCCGTTCTAACTTACGGAGAGAGTAACACCCCCCTCCGACAAAAACGCAACATCGACGGGCCCGGCCCGCGGCGAGTCACCAGGAAGCCTCCGCGCGGGGCCAACCGCACGGACGAAAGGGATCTTCACCTGCGAGAACAGGCGAGGAGGGGCGTCAGCCGCCGACGTGGATACCGGGGCGCTTGGCCGGGTCGGGCTCGCTGGCGCGGATGATCTCGCGGACCACCGGAGCGGTATCACCGCGGCCGAGCAGCAGGTAGCGGAGGAGGTGGACCAGCGGGCGGCCCTCTGCCCACTCGAAGTAGCAGTGCGGCCGCACGCCCGTCGCGTCGCGCAGCGCCAGCAGGATGGCCGCGATCGCGTTCGGGGCAGCCGGGCTCTCGGTGCGCAGGATCCGATGGCCGCCCACCTCGACGCCGTGCACCGCGAGCGCGTTGCTGAACGCCGAGGGGTCGATCACGTCGATCTCCAGGAACAGCACGTCGGCGGCGCGGGGCACCGGGTTCATGCCACGCTGCTCGCGCTCCTTGGCGTCGTACTCGGCGAGGTCGCCGGCCTGGCGGCGGTTGGCGACGATGTTGAGCTCGCCGTCGTGGGCGATGGACTCGGCGATGAAGCGCCGGGCGTCTTCGTCGAACTCGATCCGTTCCGCGCGCAGCTCGGTGGTCCGGGTGATCCGCGAGATCAGCGACACGACGATGATGGCGGCCACGAACATGGCCGAGATGGCGATGCCGTCCGGCTTCTCGATGATGTTGTCGCCGAGGGCGTACAGCAGGACCAGGGTGAGGATCGTGAAACCGATCGTGGCGCCGCGCCGCCGGGCCCGCGCGGCGGAGATCGTCACGGCCACCGCGCCGGAGACCATCATCGCCAGGATGCCGGTGGCGTACGCCCCGGCCTGCGCGTTGACGTCCGCGCGGAACAGCAGCGTGATGCCGATGCTGACGGCGGTGTAGACCAGCACCACTGGGCGTACGGCGCGACCCCACTCGGGGGCCATGCCGTAGCCGGGCAGGTAGCGCGGCACGATGTTGATCAGGCCCGCCATGGCGGAGGCGCCGGCGAACCACAGGATCAGGACGCTGCTGATGTCGTACACCGTGCCGAACGCCTCGCCCAGCTCCTGGTGCGCCAGGTACGCCAGCGCCCGCCCGTAGGCGGGGCCGCCCTCCTCGAACGCCTGGTGCGGGATCAGCACGGTGGTGACGAAGCTGGTGGCGATCAGGTAGACGCTCATGATCAGCGCGGCCACGGTGAGCAGCTTGCGGGTGTTGCGGATCCGCCGTTCGAGCCGCTGCTCGGCGCTCTCGCCCTCGGCGGCGATGAGCGGCATCATGCTGACGCCGGTCTCGAAGCCGGACAGGCCGAGCACCAGCGCCGGGAAGGCGAGGATCGACGGGCCGAGCAGGGCGAAGAATCCGGTGCCGTTCTCGGTCAGCGCGTGCGTCCACGCCGAGAACGCTCCGGGCGTACTGATCACCTCGCCGATGCCCACGACGGTGACCACCGCGTTGAGGGCGAGGAAGATCGCGACCAGCGGGATGGCCAGGCCGACCGCCTCGCTGAAGCCCAGCAGGAACACGAAGCCGAGGACGAGCAGCAGCACGACCGTGATGAGCACGTTGTGCCCGTGCAGGAAGTCCGGGAAGACCGGATTCTCCACCATGTGCACGGTCGCGTCCGCGGCGGACAGCGTGATCGTGATGATCCACGAGGTGGCGACGAAGCCGAGCAGCACCAGCACGAACAGCTTGCCGCGCCAGAACGGCAGCAGGTGTTCGAGCATGGCCACCGAGCCCTGCCCGTGCGGGCTCTCCCGCGCCACCCGCCGGTACATGGGCAGCATGCCGAACAGGGTGAGCGCCACGATGAGGAGCGTGGCCAGCGGCGACAGCGCGCCCGCGGCCAGCGCGGCGATCGCCGGCAGGTAGGAAAGCGTGGAGAAGTAGTCCACGCCGGTGAGACACATCACCTTCCACCACGCCTGCGGCTGGCCGTGCCCCTCCTCCGACTCGGGTCCGACCGGCTGGACGCGGTGCTGCAGCAGCCACCGGCCCACCGCATGCTTGGGCGGCGCCACGGCGTCCGCACGATCTACACAGGCCGGGACATGGATATCGGTGCTCATCGGGTATCAGGATGCACCATGGGGGCGACTTCAACCCCCAAGACCAAGGGGAGGGTACGGATGACACGCACCGTCGTGGTCACGGGCGCGAGTTCCGGGGTGGGACTGGCCGCGGCCAGGCAGTTCGCCCAGCGGGGTGACCAGGTGGTCATGGTGGGCCGCGATCCGCAGCGGCTGGCCGACGCGGTCGCCCGGGTACGCGAGGCCGGCGGCGGCCGCGAGCCGGACGCGCAGCGGGCCGACTTCGCGGTGCTCGACGACGTACGCCGGCTGGCCGAGCACGTGCTGGCCACGTACCCGAAGGTCGATGTGCTGGCCAACAACGCGGGTGGCATCCCCGGCGCCTACCGCCGCACGGTGGACGGCTTCGAGTCGACGATCCAGGGCAATCATCTGGCGGCGTTCCTGCTGACCAGCCTGCTGCGCGAGCCGCTGCGCGGCGGCCGGGTGGTCAACACCGCCTCGGACGCGCACGCGCGCGGCGACGTGGACCCCGACGACTTCGTCTCGTCGCCGGAGCGGTTCAAGATGTGGCAGGCGTACGGCAGCAGCAAGGCCGCGAACATCCTGTTCGCCGCGGAGGCCGCCCGGCGCTGGCCGGACATCGTCTCTGTGTCGTTCCACCCCGGTGTGGTGCGCAGCAACTTCGGCGAGGGTCCGATGTTCCGGCTCTTCTACCGTTATGCGCCGTTCCTCACCACTCCCGAGAAGGCCGGGGCGCTACTGGTGTGGCTGGCCACCGAGGAGGGCCTGACCGACGGCGGCTACTACGTCGGGCACAAACCGGCACGCCCGAGGGGCAGGGCCGCGGACCCGGCGGTGGCCGCCAGACTGTGGGAGACCAGCGCGAAGGCCGTCGGCTTGTAAGGAGTCCCGGTACCCTCGACCCGTGACAGGACGTAGGCCGGCGCTCGGCGTCGCGATGGTGCTCGCCTCCGGGGCGTTGTTCGCGGTCAACGGGACCGTGTCCAAGCTCGTGCTCCGGGCGGGCGTGCCCGCGCCGCAGCTGACGCTGCTGCGCGCCGCGGGCGCGTTCGCCGGCCTGCTGGTCCTGAGCCTGCTGATCCCACCGGGTCCGCGGCGGCTCACGGTGCGCCGCCACGAGGTGCCACTGCTCCTCGGGTACGGGGTGAGCGGCTTCTGCCTCGTACCCATGTTGTATTTCGTCGCGATCAGCCGGATGCCGGTCGGCATCGCCCTGCTGTTCGAATACATGGCGCCGCTGCTCGTGGCGCTGTGGGCGCGCTTCGGCCAGCACCAGCCGGTGCGCCCGCGGCTGTGGGCCGGGCTGGCGCTCAGCCTGGCCGGGCTGGGCTGCGTCGCCGAGGTCTGGGGCGACCTGAGCCTCGACGGGCTGGGGGTGGCCGCCGGGCTGGGCGCGGCCGTGCTGCTGACGTTCTACTACGTGCTGGGCGCCCGCGGCGTGCAGCAGCGCGACACCCTGTCGCTGACCACCTGGGCGTTCGGCGCGGCCGCCGCGGCGGGCCTGCTGATCCTCGCGGTCCTGCCCGGCACGGCCGACTGGAGCGCCCTGTCGCGCAGCGAGGCAGGCATTCCCGTGGCGCTGCTCTGCTGCTCGGTGGTGCTGTTCGGGTCGATCGTGCCGTACATGCTGGTGGCGGGTGCCCTGCGGCACCTGCCCGCGACCAGCGTCGGCATTCTCGGCATGGTGGAGCCGGTGATCGCCGCGGCCGTCGCGTGGCTGGCGCTGGGCAGCGGGGAGGCGCTGAACACGGCCCAGCTCGCGGGCGGCACCCTGGTGCTGGCCGGGGTGACCCTGGCCGAGACCGCCCGGATCGCCCCCGAGCCAGAGCCGCTCTCCCCCGAGCCGCTGGCGACCGCGGCCCGGCCCGGCGAACGCTGACCCGTTTCGCTCTTTGCCCACCTCCTTGCTGCGACGCATCGGCGGCTGACCGAAGTGGGCGGCCCAGAGTGATCTTCACTGCATGGGTCCGGACGATGCCGCACGACTTCGAAGGCGGTCTGTATGGTGTGCCCGTCGTCAGCCATCGGGGGAGTTAAACGTGCAGATCCGTTCTCTGTTGTCAGTGTCCGCAGCGGTGCTCGTCGGCGCCTTGAGTCTTTCCCCAGCCGCACACGCGGCCGAGGGCGACACCGACCGCCTGATCGCGCTCACCGCGCAGAACCCGACGGAGAACGGGACCTCGTATGAGGTCAAGCCGGGTGGAACCGTAGCGGTCGAGGCAGGCGTGGCCAACCTCGACGACAAGCCGGTCA
The DNA here is from genome assembly GCF_047159485.1 of Krasilnikovia sp. MM14-A1004. GTDB lineage: Bacteria > Actinomycetota > Actinomycetes > Mycobacteriales > Micromonosporaceae > Actinoplanes. The sequence continues at coordinate 4,987,618 of NZ_AP038773.1, forward strand.
CCGGCCTGGTCGTGCACCTGTGGTTCATCGGCAGTGAGCAGAGACTGACCGACAACTTCAGCAACTGCCAGTACTACCTCGACGGCACCCGGCAGGGCGCCTGGTGCGAGTTCGACCAGGAATTGGCGGCGGGAGGGAAGTACTCGCTCCCGCCGCTGCACGTCTCCGTTCCCGACGACGCCAAGGAGACCCGCACACTCGTCGAGGTGGTCTTCCCGAAGGAGTACGCGGACAGTCGGGGCGGTATCGCCGCTCTGGCCAAGTCCGACGGGGACAAGCCAGGGGCGGCCGGCACCGGCGCCGCAGCGCGTCTGGTGGAGGGGACGAACCTGACGCCGTCCAAACACACTGCCTCGGTCTCGTTCATCTACTTTCACCTGAACCTGCCGACCGCCCCGACCGGTCCCTCGGCCCACGCCACGCCGAGCACACCGGCCAGCGTCTCCGCCACGCCCACCTCCGCCGCGCCCACCTCCGCCACGCCGACCTCCGCCGGGGCCACAGCGGCGGCCGGTCAGGGCGGAGGGACCAACACCGGGGGCCTGGCCGTGACCGGAAGCAACGTCGCCGTAGTGGCCGGCGTCGGCGCGGTGCTGCTGGTCGGCGGCGTGGCCGCCTTCCTGCTGACCCGCCGGCGCCGCGACAGGTTCACCGCCTGACGCCGCACCGCGTCGTACCCGTGTCGGCTGCCCGCCGAGCACCGCACGGCAGGCAGAATGGCCCGGTGGAGAACCATCCGAACGTGCAGGCCGTCCGGGAGGCGCTGCGGGCCGCGGACGCACGGACCACCGACGGCGCCACCCCCGAGGTGGTCGTCCTGGACGAGGCCGTGCACACCGCGGCCGCGGCAGCCGCAGCGCTCGGAGTCGAGGTCGGGCAGATCGCCAACTCACTGATCTTCGACGCGGACGGCGCGCCCCTGCTCGTGCTCACCTCCGGCGCGCACCGGGTCGACACCGCGAAGGTCGCGGCCGGGCTGGGCATCGCCAAACTGCGGCGGGCCACACCGGAGTTCGTCCGGCAGCACACCGGTCAGGCGATCGGCGGGGTCGCTCCCGTGGGGCACCCGAAGCCGGTACGGACCCTGGTCGACACGGCCCTCGCGCAGTATCCGGTGATCTGGGCAGCGGGCGGGGTGCCCCGTGCGGTCTTCCCCACCACGTACCCGGAACTGCTGCGTGTCACGGCCGGGACAGCCGCGGACGTCGCGTAGGCGGCTCCCGGGTTCGTGCCAGGTGCGGGCGCGACATCCGTACGGCGGGGATCGAGTGATCAAGATGAGTGGCGTACGACGTGCCACCCATCCCAAGGAGTCCTCGAATGAAGTACCGCACTGTTCGCGTCGCCGCCCTTGCCGCGGTCGGCCTGGGCCTTGCACTCACCCAGCAGGCGTGCGCGAGCGGAGTGACCGTCTCTTCCGAGCCCACGGCCGTCGCCCCGGCCGTCGGCGGCTCCGAGGCGCCCTCGCCGTCGGCCAGCGGCCCGGTGCGCAGCGGCAAGACCGGCCAGCCGATCAGCACCGGGAACGGCGGCTCCGGCCAGACCGGCAGCACCGTGGCGGTCTGCCGCTCGAAGGACGTGAAGGTCGACGTCAACTACCAGCCGCACAGCGACGGCGAGACGACCCGCAAGGCGCTGGTGGCGTTGACGAACAGCTCGGGCCGGACGTGCAAGGTGGACGGCCGCGTGGCGATCTCGCTGGTCAACGCCGCCGACGAGGTCGTCGACGTACCGGTCAAGGAGGTCGACGAGCCCGGCGAGGCCGTTCCGATCACGCTGAAGCCCGGCCGCACCGCGTTCGAGGGCATCAAGTGGACCGTGTGCGACAAGAGTGACTCCGACTGCGGCGTCGGCAATACCCTGCGGTACAACCTGGAAGCCAGCACCGACGGGCCCGTCGCGAATCTCATCGGTTTCCCGGCGCCGGAGAAGAGCAACATCACGATGAAGTCGCTGAGCATCGGCACGCTGCAGCCCAGCACGCAGGGTGTGGTCGTCTGGTGACGATAATGGCGGAATGACGATGCCTTTCCCCTCACCGACGGGGCCCGCCGCAGGGCGCACCGACGTGTTCCTGCGCTACCTCGACTACTTCCGGGAGCGGGTGGTGTGGAAGGTGTCCGCGTTGCCCGACGACGAGCTGCGCAGCAGCAGGCTTCCGTCCGGATGGACTCCGCTGGAGCTGCTCAAGCACCTGCGCTACGTCGAGCTGCGCTGGATCGTGTGGGGCTTTGAAGGGCAACCCGTCGAGGAACCGTGGGGTGACCGGCGCGACGACCGCTGGTACGTCGCCCCCGACGAGACGCGCGACGCCCTGGTCGCGGCGCTGCGCGCCCAGGGCGAGCACACCCGGGTCGTGGTCGAGGGCCACGACCTCACGACGGTGGGCGCCCCCGGCCCGCGGTGGGACGGCGCGCCACCGGCCTCACTGGAGCGGGTGCTGTTCCATCTCATGCAGGAGTACGCCCGGCACCTCGGACACCTCGACATCGTCGCCGAACTCGCGAGCGTCCCGGCCGACGAGTAGGACATGACGCTTTGCGTTCAGGTCAGCCGGTCCAGGACCAGTTCGTGCACCGCGTCGAGGAGATCCTGGTCGTGGTCCGAGTGCGCGGTCACCGTCACCACGGTCCGCTTCGGCGGGCTGACGAGTGCATATTGTCCGTAGCGGCCGTCCATGCGGTAGACGCCGGATCGGTCGATCCACACCCCGAGGCCGTAGCCGTAGGTCCACCGTTCCCCGTACGTGACGTCGGCGGTGTCGACGGATTCCGTCGTCATCCGCCGCACGTACGTCTCCGGCAGCACCCGGCGATCGCCCCATCGGCCCTCCTGCAGGAGCAACCGCGCGACGCGGGCGAGTTCATGGGTACGCAGAAAGAGGTCGCTCTCGGCGAACGGGTGGCCCAGCGGGCAGGTGTGCCATGCCGGGTTGGACAGATCCAGCGGCAGGAACAGCCGGGGAAGCAGGTAGGAACGCAGGTCCGCGCCGGTGACCCGCGCGATGACACGTCCGATCGCGTACGCCCCGGAGCCGGTGTAGGCGAAGCGGGTTCCCGGTGCGGCCTCCAGCGGCGCAGCGACGATGTCGTGGAGCAGGTCCGCGGCGTCGATGCGTTCGTCGGCGAACCATCGGTGGCTCGTGCCGCTGGTCATCGTGACCAGGTGGCGCAGCGTCACGTCCCCGACGCCGTCGGCCGCGATCGTCCGGAGTTCCGGGAGATGGTCGAGGAGCCGATCGTCGAGCGCGACCCGTCCCTCGGCCTCGGCGAGCCCGAGCGCGATCGAGGTGAACGTCTTCGCGACGGAGTAGAGATTGACCCGGTCGTCGGACCGGAACCGGTGCTCGACCGGCTCCCTGCCCTCGCGGTACAGATGGATTCCGTACGTGCCCAAACCGCGCTCGCGGTCGGCACGGATGTAGTCGTCGAGCAGGGCGTCGTCCACCGACGAATCGTATGTAGGCCGCCCGGGCCCCGGCACGACCCGCACCCCGTGTGTCGCACGCCCTCAGCCGACTGAGTACGTCTCATCCTGAGCACCCGCTGCGGTGCCGGACAAGACCAGCTCGACCACCCGCGCCAGGTGCGGTACCAGGTAGAAGTGCCCGCCCTCGACGATCTCCCGGCGGAACCGCCCGGTGGTGTACTCCCGCCACGGCTCGACCATGTCGGCGGTGACCGTCGGGTCGTCGCGGCTCCAGACGGCAGTGACCGGCATGCGTACCGGGGCGGGAGCCATCCGCCGGTAGGACCCGTTGAGCCGGTAGTCGTGCCGGAGGAGGCTGACGAGGATCGCGCGATACTGCGGGTCGTCGAGCAGCACCGCCGGGGTGCCGCCGAACCGGCGTACCGACCGCAGGATCTCCTCCTCGGTCTGCGGTGTGCGGCCGGCCGGGCGCAGGCCCGGGGCGCAACGGCAGGAGACGAAGAGTTCGGCGCAGCCGGTTTCGCCCTGCTGTTCGAGGGCCAGTGCGGCCTCGTACGCGACCGCCGCACCCATGCTGTGCCCGAACAGCACCGTCCGCGGCCGCTGGTGTGCGGCATGGCGCAGGGCGGCGGCCGCCTCACCGGCCATCGCGGTGAGGGAGGCCGGCAGCGGTTCGGTGAACCGGGTCTCCCGGCCCGGGTACTGCACGATCTGCAGCTCCACATCGGCCGGCAGCATCCGGTGCCAGGCCCGGTAGAAGCTGGCCGCGCCGCCGGCGTGCGGAAACACCACCAGACGCCGTTCCGCGCCGGGCCGGGGTCTGGGGACGACCACCCCACGCGTGAGGCCGGGCCCGGCAAGCGTGGTCACGGGAGTCTCCTGAGCGGCGCGAGGGCCCGCGCCGACAGGGTCCGCTGCCGGCCGTCGTGGAAGGTGAAACGGTAGGACAGGACGTCCTTCAGCCGGTCGATCTGCGCCGCCATCGCCCGATGGTCGTCCGCGTCGCCGCAGACCAGGTCCAGCGGGTTCGTCATCACCCCGGCGTCGATCCGTTCACCGGGCTTCAGGTACGGCACGTACCGGGTGATGCCAGGTATGCCTGCCACGTCCCGGCCGCCGCTGGCCTCGTCCAGGGACACCGCGTCCAGCGGTGCGGGGCTGCGGAACTGCCAGAAGACGCGCGACGGGATCGGCGGCACATCGTCGACGGGACGGCCGAGCGCGATGCCGGCCGCGATCCGGACCAGGTCGATGCCGGTCGCCCGGCGGGAGAGCTCGTTGAGGTGACCGCCGAGGCGGCCGTTGACTTCGATGATGCGCGGGCCGTCGGCGGTCAGCTTCACCTCGGTGTGGGTGACGCCGAGCTGGATCTCCAACGCTTCCAGTGCCTTCGTCGTCAGGTCCAGGATGCGTGCGCGCTCGCCGGGTGCTGCGCAGGCCGGCCAGAACTGGCCCACTTCACGGAACGGTTCGGCCTGCGGCAGCTTGCCGGTCACCGCCAGATGCCGGATCCGGCCCTGAACCACGGCGCTCTCCACCGACACGTAGTCGCCGACGGGCAGGGTGTCGCGACCGCGGAGAAGTTCCTCCAGAACCAGACCGTACGCGGCGTCCACGCCATCGAGCAGCTGTGTCGCCAGGCGCAGGCCGGTGTCCGGGTCGTCGATCGGGTAGGTGTCCCGGCTGCCGCCGCCCCGCAGCGGTTTCAGCACCGCGGGCAGGCCCACCGTACGCAGCGCCCGGGGCCAGTCGGCGAGGCGGTGGATCGGGGCGCTGCGGGTGGTGTCGACGCCGCGCATGCGCAGCCGTTCCCGCTGGGCGTACTTGTCGGTGAGCAGTCGGGTCGTGGCGAGGCTGTGGTACGGCAGCGACAGCCGGTCGGCCAGGGCCGCCGTACGGGGAACCATCTTCTCGCTGAACGTGACGATCCCGCCCAGCTTCCGGCCGCGCAGCGCGGACACGTCGGCCCCGATGTCGTCGGCCAGTACCCGCGCCTCGCCGAGCTGGCGCATGACGGGCAGCAGGCGCTGCGCATGGTCCGACGGCGCGACCAGGAACAGGGTCGGCGCGAGCGGCGCGATGGCGGTGACCGCCTCCACCGGGTGGACGGCGCCCTTGTCGTAGACGACAGCGAGCGGGCGTGGATCGTCGGTCGGGTGCGTGCTCATCCGACGAGACTGTCCTTTCTGGCGCGGATGAGGCCCGCCAGATCGGCGAGCACCGACTCCGTCAGGACCTCCTCCATGGTGATCGTGGTGGCCAGCTCGGCGGCGGCCCGGCGACGCAACCGGAACGCGAGCAGCGAGTTGCCGCCGAGCGCGAAGAAGTCGTCCAGCACGCTCACCGTCTCGACGCCCAGCAACTCCCGCCAGAGCCGGGCCAGGTACGCCTCGATCTCGTCGCGCGGTGCGACGGCGTCCCGCCGGTGGCGCAGTTCCTCCTGTGCCATCGCCAGCAGCTGTGCGGTGTCCCGCTTGCCGTGGCCGTTGGCGGGGATTCGCGCGATGACGGCGAACGCCGCGGGCACCAGGTAGTCCGGCAGCACGGCTTCGGCGTGCGCGCGGAGTCCCGGCAGTGTCACGTCGTCACCGGTGACCAGCGCGACCAGGTGCTTGCCGTCGCCTTCCCCGGCGGCCACCACGGCGACGTCGCGTACGCCGGGGAACCGGGCGAGGGTGCGCTCGACCTCGCGCGGCTCCACCCGGTACCCGCGAATCTTCACCTGGTCGTCGACTCGTCCGAGGAATTCCAGCTGACCGTCCTCGTCGCGCCGGGCGAGGTCACCTGTCGCGTAGATCCGGCCGCCGCCGGTGGTGAAGGGATCGGGCAGGAACCGGGACGCGGTGAGGCCGGGGCGGCCGAGGTATCCGCGGGCCACCCCGGCGCCGCCGATGAACAGCTCGCCCGGCTGGCCGTCGGGCACGGGACGCCGGTCGGCGTCGAGCAGGTGGACCTGCGCCCCCGCGAGCGGCGCGCCGATCGGAATGCTGGCCCGGGCGGCGCTGTCCGGCGTGATCCGGTGGGAGGTGCAGGCCGTCGTCGCTTCGGTGGGGCCGTACAGATTGGAGAATGTGCCGTCGAACGAGCTGTTCAGCAGCTCCCGGCAGGCGGCGGGAAGGATCACGTCGCCGCCGGTGTGCAGAATCCGCAGGCCCGCGAAGGCTTCCGGGTCCTCCCGGGCGATGTGGTTGACGGCCATGGTCGGCGCCAGCATGGCCGTGATGCCGTGCCGGGAGAGTTCGTGTCGTGGGTCTCCGGCGACGAGGTCGGTCACCGTGGGCAGCACGACGATCTCCGCTCCGCTGGTCAGCGTGTTCCACGCCTCGAAGGTGAAGGCGTCGAAGGACAGGCTCGACACGTGCGCCACCCGGTCGTGCGGGGTGAGCGCGGGCAGGGCCGGATTGCGGGCGAAGTACACGAGGTTGCGGTGCTCCAGCACGATCGCCTTCGGCGTACCGGAGGAACCGGAGGTGAAGAGGACACAGGCGGCGTGGCACCCGCAGACGTCGGGGCCGCCCGCCGCCGCGCCCGGCGTGGTCAGTTCGTCCACGGTGGCGTACTGGACGTCGGCGTCGTCCGCTTCCGTGCGCAGCGTCGGCGTGGTGATCACCAGCCGGGCGCCGCTGTCGCCGACCATGAGGGTGCGCCGGGCGGCCGGATAGCGGGTGTCGACCGGCACGTACGCCGCTCCCGCCTTGAGGATCGCCAGCAGCGCGACGAAGACGTCGGCGCCGCGGGGCAGGTGAACGGCCACCCGGTCGCCGTGCTCCACTCCGCGGGCCCGGAGGCCCGCCGCGACGGCGTCGGACCGCCGGTCCAGGTCGCGGTACGTCAGGGTGTGGTCGGCGTCGCGTACGGCCGGCCGGTCGCCGTGGCGGCGCACCACGTCCGCGACGAGCTGGGGAATCGTCCGCTGCGGGCACGACGCGGGGTCGGGACGGCGCGGGCCGTCCGGGTCCGCCTCGACGGCGGCCAGGCACTCGGCGTAGCGGGCCTGACGCCCGACCCGCGTCCAGCCGCCGGGTACCGGCCGGTCGGCGGGCCAGATGCTGAGGTGGCCGTGCATCGACCGGACCACGGTGAAGGGCGCGGTGCTCTCCTCCCAGCTGTCAGCTCGCACGGCAGTTCTCCCTCCGCAGGATCGACAGGACGGCCGCAGCGACCTCCGGGTGCCGCAGGAGATCGTCGCGTTCCGCGGCGATCCGGATCGTCTCCGTGTGGCTGGCACCCGGCCATTCGGCGCCGCTCTCGTGGTGCCGGGACACGATCTGTACGGCCGGTCCGCCCCACGCGGGCCACGAGGCGTTGTGCCCGGCGATGAGGTGGCTCAGCCAGTCCAGGTAGTAGGTGGCGAACATCTCGGCCTCGGCACGGGCGGTCGCCGGATCCACGGAGCCGTCCCGGGATGCCCGGTCGCCCAGCTCCAGCAGCCCCTCGAACATGCGCTGGCGTACCTGCTGCGGCCGGACCCGCAGGTCGCCCGGGTCGACGGCCGGGGGCGTACGGTGTGCGGGATCCACCCCCAGCAGCTCGCCCAGTTTCCCGGCGGCCAGCAGGTATTCCGCCTGCACCGCCGCGGCCGTGGCTGGCTCACCGTCGAACAGCACCAGGGGCACCGGGACACCCGTCCGCGCGTGCAGGGTGGCCGCCACCTCCTGGGCGATCGGGGCGGCCGCGCAGTATGCCAGGACCGCGCGCACGTCGGCGCCGAACGGGCCGTGCCGGCGCCACAGCTGATCGGCGTAGCCGGCCGCGGTCAGCTCCCGGGGGTACGGCGACGTGAGCAGGTTGTGGACGGTGAAGCCCCGGGTTTCCAGGCCGAGGGCGGACACCGGGGCCTGCGCCCGCCGCCCGACGAAGTCACACACGAGAACGCTGCCCTGGAGGTCACCCATGGTCCGCCCCCGCGACGGGCTCGCCGGTGACCAGCCGCTCCAGCGTCGTGCGGTGCAGTTCGGCGAGTGCGGCCAGCTCGTCCGACGGCCAGCGGGCCGGGTCGGCCGAGAAGTCCAGCCGCAGCCCTGTGCCGTCCGGATTCTGCACGGCGTCGATGATCAACGGGAAGCTGACCTTGTCGTGGATCTCCCGCGATCCGTGCGGCATCACACCCGAGGTGTGCAGTCGCTGCTCCAGCCGGAAATGCACGTAGTTGAAGGTGGCGTCGTACAGGTGCCGGCCGTTCATCCGCTTGATCTCGGCGTACGGGAAGCGCCGGTGCGGGAAGAGATCCTGCTCGGCCTGGCGTACCCGGCGCACGAACGTCCCGCCGTCGCGGCACACCGCCACCGCGATCGGCACCACGTTGAGGAAGAGCCCGATCATCTCGTCCCCGCCGGCCTCCTCCACGCGCCCGTTGCAGACCAGACCGGTGACCGGCACGGCGGCGCCGTCGCGGGCATGCCGGGCGGCGAGGTGCGCCGCCAGCAGAACCGACTTCACGGGTACGCGCTGGGCCGCGGCGAAGTCGGTGACCTGCCGCCACCGGTCGGCGGCCACGGATACCGAGACGCGGTGCCGGGCGCTGCTGCGCTGCTCGGGTTCGGCGACGGCCGGCAGGTCGCGAGTGCGGGAGGTCCAGTACTCGCGGGACACCGGCGAGTCGACGGCCTCGCGTTCGAGGCGGACGAACTCGGCCATGTCCGGGCGGGATCCGGCCGGCTCGGGCTGCCGGCCCGAGCGCAGCGCCGCGTAGCTGTCGATCAGTTCGGTGATGAAGACGGTGTCACTCCAGCCGTCCATGATGGCGTGGTGGAAGCCGTACGTGATCTGGAAGGCGTCGTCGGACAGGACCGTCACGGCCACCCGGAGCAGCGGACCGTGCTCCACGTCGAAGGGTTCGCTCGCGTACGCGAGGTCACTGCGCAGCGGCTGCGCCGCGTGCTGCCCGGTGGAGTCCGTGGACCGCAGCGGGATCGTGGCCGACCGGGCGACGAGTTGGAGCACGGCGCTGTAGTCGGACAGGTTGATCGAGGTGCGGAGCGATTCGTGCCGGTCCGCCAGCATGTCGAGCGCCCGCCGCATGGCCGACTCGTCGTAGGACAGCATGATCCGGCGGGAGATCACGTCGTGGTAGAGCGACTCGTCCTGGGCGATCCCCTCGAAGATCAACCCCTCCTGGAGCATGCTCGCCGGGTAGGCCCGTTCCACCTGAGCGGGGAGTCTGTCCAGGTCGTCCGGGCTGAGCAGCCCGGACGCCGCCGGCCCGGAGTGGGCCGCCGGCCGCGCGGGCCCGCCTCCCGCCACCAGTTGCCGGATGGTCGGGCGTTCGAACAGATCGGTCAGCCCGATCGGGATGCCGTGCTTCTCGGCCTCGACGATCGCCTTGATCGCCATGAGTGAGTCGCCGCCGAGCACGAAGAAGTCGTCGTCGAGGCCGATCTCGTCGACCCCGAGCACCCGCGCCCAGACGCGAGCGAGCGTGTCCTGCTCCGGCGTACCGGCGGGGGTGGCCCGGCCCGGCGCCTGCCCGGCGCCGGCGTCGATGACATCACGGATGACCATGCGGTTGCCTTTCACGCGAGTCGCACCGGGAGGCTGCTGAAGCCGTGGAGGAAGCTGGAGTAGATCGGCACCGGCGGCCCGGTCCGGGTCAGCGTGGTCACCTCTTCCCGAAGCGCCTCGAACAGCGATCCGATCTCGACCCGGGCGAGGTGCGCGCCGATGCAGAAATGCGATCCGTACAGGAAGGAGAGGTGCCGGTTCGGGGAGCGGGTGAGGTCGAACCGTCCCGGCTCGGGGAACTCGGTCTCGTCGTTGTTGGCGGAGTTGAGCCAGGCGACGACGGCATCCCCGGCATCGATGACCTGTCCGGCGAGGGTGGTGGGCACCATCGCGGTCCGGCCCACGTGGATCGCCGGCGTGGTCCAGCGCAGGATCTCCTGAACGGCGGGCTCCACCGGCAGGCCGTCGCGCCAGGACCGCCACTGGTCGGGGTGCTGAATCATCGCCTGGACACCGCCGATCATCGCGAGCCGGGCCGTCTCGTCCCCGCCCATGATCAGGCTGTAGCAGTTGAGCACCACCTCGTCGAGGGAGATCGGCTCCCCGTCGATGTCGCCGTTGACCATCAAGGTGATGAGGTCCGGATACTCCCCCTCCGGCGGGCGCCCGAGCCGGGTGCCGGCCAGCTTGGCGAAGTAGAGCAGCAACTGGCCCTTGGCGTTGCGCGCCGCGGCGTCACCCGCCGCCAGCCGTACGGAGCTGAGCGCCGAGCTGGTGTGTTCCAGGATGAACGGGCGGTCCCGCTCCGGCACACCGAGCAGGTCACAGATGCCCTGGAGCGGGATGTGCGCCGCCACGTCGCGGGCGAAGTCGCCGCCGCCCGCCCGCCGTGCCCGGTGGATCAGCGCCCGGGATCGGGCCCGGATCCGGTCGGACACGGCGGCGAGCCTGTTCGGGGTCAGTCCCTGCCACAGCAGCCGGCGTACCCCGGCATGCCGTGGCCCGTCGCTGACCGCGAGCATCCGCCCGGCTGCCGAGTCACCGGAGTGCAGTAGCGTGTCCATGACGTTCCCGCCGGTGGAGCCGAACGTGTCAGCATCGCGGCAGACGGCGACCACGTCGGCGTACCGGGTGACGGACCAGAAGCCCCGGCGTGCCCCGCGTGGTGGATGCCAGGCGACGGGTTGTTCCCGGCGCAGGCGCTGGAACAACGGCAGTGCGCCGTCTCCGATGTGGGTCAGCGGATCCGCAAGGTCGATCTCCGTCATCGGATCCGGCGCATGGCCTGTCATGAAGTCCTCCCCCGTTGGTGTTTCCTGGTGTGATCAGGTGCTAGACGCCCTGACCGATCGGCCTGATGACCACGGTGTTCACGTCCACGCCCCGGGGCTGGCCGAGAGCCCACAGCACGGAGTCCGCGAGGTGCTCGGGCGTGAGGTTGAGCCCCTGCGGGGCGCCGCCGACGGGCTCCCAGAAGTTGGTGTCGACCCGGCCGGGGGCGATCAGCGTCACGCCGATGCCGTCGCCGGTCACCATGCGGCGGGTGTTCTCGGCCAGGCCGGTGACCGCCCACTTGGTGACGCCGTAGATGTTGCCCGGCGTGTGCACCAGGCCCGCGACGCTGCCGATCAGGACGATCCGGCCCTGGCTCTCCTTCAGCGCGGGCAGCGCCGCACGGATCAGCAGCGCCGGGCCGAGCACGTTGGTCAGCACCATGTCGCGCCACTGCCGGGGGTCGCCGTCCGCGAGGCTGTCGTGGGTGGCGAATCCCGCGTTGGCGACCACATTGTCCAGCCGGCCGTACTTGTCGACCGTCGCCTTGACGACGGACTCGACGGCGTCCCAGTCGCCGGCGTCGGCGTTGAGCGCGAGCAACGATTCCGGCGCACCGGCGTCATCGACGAAGCGGCGCAGGCGGTCGGCGTCGCGGCCGGTGACGCAGACCCGCTGCCCCTGGTCGAGCAGGCGGCGCGCGGTGGCCGCGCCGATTCCGCTGGTGCCGCCGGTGATGAGGGTGACGGGAGAGTCGGTCATGCATTACTCCTCAAAGATGTATGAATGCGACAATGCTTCGTCGTCACCGTAGCGCGCGCCGGATGCGCACCGGCACTGTCACCAGGCCGCGGCTGATGGAGCTGTCAGCGACCCAGGTCAATTCGTGTACGGGCACCGCCAGCTCCAGCTCCGGCAACCGGCGCAGCAGCGTGCTGAACGCCACCTGCCCCTCCAGCCGGGCCAGCGGGGCGCCCGCGCAGAAGTGCGCCCCGTGCCCGAAGGCCAGGTGCCGGTTCGGGGACCGGGTGATGTCGAATCGATCCGGTTCCGCGAACGCGGAAGGGTCGCGGTCGGCGGCGGCCACCGACAGATGCACGAAGCTCCCCTTCGGAATGTGCATGCCGCCGAGTTCCAGGTCCTCGGCGGCGACCCGGAACGTGCCCCTGTCGACCGATCCCTCGTACCGGAGGAATTCCTCGACCGCCGAGGTGACCAGCACCGGGTCGTCACGCAGCCGGCGCAGCTGCTCGGGATGGGTCAGCAGCGCGGCGGTGCCGTTGCCGATGAGATTCGCTGTCGTCTTGTGGCCGGCGATGATCAGGAAGACGATCGTCGAGATGAGTTCCTCGTCGGTGAACATGCCGTCCTCATCGGCGGCGCGGACCAGGTCACTGGTCAGGTCCTCACGAAGGTCACCGCGACGCGTCGCTATCGTCTTCGCCAGATAGGCGACCACCTCGTCGTTGACCGTCCGGCGCTCCTGGAGGTCGGCGTCGTCCTGGGCCGGTGACTGGCTCAGCACGTGACCCCACTTCTGGAACTGCGGCCAGTCCTCGTAGGGCACGCCGAGGAAGTCGCAGATCACCATCAACGGCAGCGGGAACGCGAACGCGCTGATCAGGTCGATCTTGCCGGAGGCCGGGAACGCGTCGATCAGCTCGTCGGTGAAGCGCTGGATCCGTGGCCGCAGACGTTCCAGCCGCCGCGGCAGGAACGCCCGGCCGACCAGTCTGCGCAGCCGGGTGTGCTCGGGCGGATCGGCCAGCAGCATGTTGCTGGCGAGCACCGGGCTGCTGCTGACCGCCTTCTCGCGAAACCAGTCGGGTGCGTGGTCGAGCCGCTTGGACAGTCGTGGATCGTTGAAGGCGCGTTCCACGTGGTCGTAGTCGACCACCACGAACGCCCGGGCACCCGCCGGATAGTCGATCCGGTGCACCGGGCCGGCCGCCCGCAGCGCCGCGAACCCGGTGTGCGGGTCGGCGCCGGGGGCGGTGAAGACCTCGGCCGGGACGACGGTCCCGGCGATGTCCGAGCGGTTCTCCGGCATGGTGTCTCCTCGGTCGTGGTGCGGGGCTCGGGCGGGGGTCATGCCGCCTCCGCGGGAGGCGGCAGCGTACGGATGCGACGGCCCAGCGTGGGAAGGGCGACCAGCGCCGAGACCACGCCCATGAAGACGAAGACCCAGTCCGGGCCCCAGTGGTCGAAGACGGCACCGATGACGACGATGCCGAGCGGCTGGGCGATGTACGACAGGAACATCACCGCTCCCAGCACCCGTCCCTGCAGCGCGTCGGGCACCAGCACGGCGACGTACGCGAAGAACAGCGCGTTGACGCTCGGGCCGCGCAGGAACACGCAGGCGAGGATGACGCCCAGGCTGAGCACGCCGGGGACGGTGGCCAGCAGGACGGCCGCGACCGGTCCGGCCCACGCCGCCACGAGGAAGATCGTCGACGGGCGCCACCGCTTGATCACCTGGGTGGCCACGGCCGCGCCGACCAGGCCACCGGCCCCCGCCACGCTGAGCATGAGGCTGATCTCGGCTTCCGAGGCGTGGCGTTCCCGGGCGGTGGCGATCAGCGCCAGGAACGCCCCGGTGTGGTTGAAGGCCATGTTGGAGCCCATCAGCCAGACGATCCAGACCAGCAGGATCGGCTGCCGGCGGATGAAGCGGAAGCCGTCGCTGACCCGCCGCTTCGGCTCCTCCCGCTCGGCGGGCTGCGGCGGCGCCTGCAACGGCCGCCGGATGAACAGCAGGGCCAGCGCCGAGCAGACGAAGGTGAGGCCGGTGGCGAGGAACGGGACCGCCCGGCCGACGGCGAACAGCGAACTGCCGATCGGCGAGCCGACCACCGTCGCGCCCAGCGGACGGATCTGGTTCTGCGCGGCCGCCCGGGTGACCTGCGAGGCCGGGACGAGCTGCTTGATCGCCGCCAGGGCGGGCGGGTTGGACAGCCCGAGAAACGCCGACGCCGCGACCACGATCGTGAGGGTGACGGCCAGGTTCGCACGGTCCGCGGCGACCAGCGCGGCGAACAGCCCCAGCAGCACCACCCGGGCCGTGTCGCAGATGATCAGCAGGCGACGCCGGTCGAACCGGTCGGTCAGGGCACCGCCCGGGATCGACATCACTCCGACGACCAGGAGCTGGGTCGCGCCGACCGCACCGGCGTAGGTCGCCGAGCCGGTCGTGGCCAGGATCAGCAGCGGATAGGCGACCTCGGCGGACTCCTTGCCGACGGTGGCGAGGAACCGGCTGATCCACAGTGCCTGGAAGCCGCCGTTGCGCCACAGCGACGGCTCCGGCCGTTCGTCGTCCGGCGAGACGGTGGCCGGCGGCGGCGCGGCGGCGGTCATCGGCGGGCCCCCTTCGGCGCGTGATCCGCGGGCTGGGCCAGCACGGCCGACAGCTGCACGGCGAGGTCCTGGGCGTCCCCGGCCAGCATCGACCAGTGGTCACCCGCGACGGGCCGCACATCGACCCGCGAGTAGAGCCCGGACAGCCGCCGCCGCACCCGCGCCGCGACCTCGTCGCGGGCCGCCGCGCCGGTCGCCGGGAAGGCCGTGGCCGGGCAGGGCACCGGACCCGGCCGGTACGCCAGCAGCGCCCCGATGTTGGCCCCGAACCGGCTGCCCGGCGCCGCGGCGCCCCCGGCCGGTCCCCTGCCGAGCCGGGCGTTCAGGGCCAGCCGCAGGTTGCTGACGAGGTAACCAGGGTGGGCGCCGACGGGCAGCCCGCGGGTCCGCGGCGGAAAGCCGTCGATCGCCAGCAGCATCTCGACCTCGTGGCCCGCCGCGACCAGCTGGGCGGCCATCTCGTGCGCCACCACGGCCCCGAAGGACCAACCACCGATCGTGTACGGGCCCCGGTCGTCGACCTGCCGGATCGCGTCGAGGTGGCGGGCGGCGATCCGGGCGATGGACGGCCGTTCCCGCCGCCCGGACGCCGGGCCCTGATCAAGCCCGTAGAGGGCCCGGTCGGTGTCGACGAGGCCGGCCAGGACCCGATAGCTCGCCGTGGAACCCAGGGCGTCGGCCGCGAGGAAGACCGGGCGCCCGCCGTCGCCGGCACGCAGGGGCACCAGCCCCGGGGGTGTGATCACCTGGTTCCCGCTGCCCTGCGCGGTCAGTTCGATCAGCGCCCCGAAGGTCGGCCGCCGGGAGAACTCGGCCACGCTCAGGTCACCGCCGAGCCGTTCCCGTACCTTGCCGATCAGGCTGACGACCATCAGCGACTCGCCGCCGAGCGCGAAGAAGTCGTCGGAGTCGGCGGCCGTTGACACGCCCAGCGCCGCGCACCACAACCCCTCCAGCACGGCGCGGCGGTCGCCGGCGGGGCGCGGTACTGTCCCGGTCCCGGTGACAGCGGCCTGCTCCGGCGCTCGGGCGGGGTCCGCCGATTCCAGCGGGTTCGGTGGCAGTGAGCAACGGATCGGCGCGCCCGGCAGCTCACCCACCGGTACGTCGATGCCGCGCTCCCACAGCGCGCCGAGCCCGTCGAGCAGGGCCCGCTCATCGTCATCGGTGTCCCGGCCGAGCAGGGTGACGGTGACCGCGTCGGCGTTCCAGTCCGGATGGCGGCGCAGCGCACCGAGCATCGAGGTACCGGGCCCGAGCTCCACGAACGTGTCACAGCCGGCACCGAGCAGCGTGGCCGCGCCGGCACCCAACCGCACGGTCCGGCGCAGCTGCCGCGCCCAGTACTCGGCCGCCGGTACGTCCTGCCCCGCCGCCCATCCCCCGCTGGCGTTCGACACCATCCGGACCCGGGGCAGGCGGCCCGGCGTCGCCCGGACCGCAGCGCGCAGTGCCTCCGCGGCCGGCTCCATCGCGGCGGAGTGGAATGCCCGGTTGGTGGCCAGCGGGCGGGTCTCCCAACCGGTGAGGGCCGGACCGGCCAGCAACTCGTCCATCGCGGCAGCGGGGCCGGACAGCACCGTCCAGCCGGATCCGGCGACCGCGATCTCGATCTCGTCGCCGATACGGCCGGACAGCTCCTCGGCCTCGGCACTCACGGTCACCATCCGGCCCGGCCGAGTGTCCCGCATCGCCGTGGCCCGTTCGTAGACCAGACGTGTCGCGTCCTGCGGAGTCCACACTTCGGCGATCAGCGCGGCCGCGTACTCGCCGATGCTGTTGCCGAGCAGGGCGGCCGGGCGCAGACGCCAGTCGTGCAGCTGGCGGCCCAGGGCGTAGCCGAGCGCCAGCAGCCCGAGTTGCTGGTGGACGGTGTCGGCGAACCACTCGGCACCGGCCCTGCCCCGGTGGACGACCGGGCCCAGGTCCACCCCGTGCCACCGGCGCGCACTGTCGGCGATCGTGTCGAAATGCCCGGCGAACCCGGGCAGCAGACGGTACGCGGCCGCACCGGCGGCGTGCCGCAGCGTGCCCTGGCCGGGGAAGAGGAAGCCGACCCGGTCCGTGGCCACGGCGTCCCGCACGGCCGGGGCGACGGCGCTCAACCGCTCGGCCGCTTCGGCGGGAGTCCGCGCGGCCACGGCGTACCGGTGGCCGAACTGCCGGCGTCCCGCCAGCGTCCGGGACACCGCGGGCAGGGACAGGTCGGGCCGGTCGCCGAGGTGCGTGGCGAGGTCCTCCCGGAGGGTGTGCAGCCGGCCGGGGGACGGCGCGGAGAACGCGAGCAGGCTGAGCCCCTGGCGTACGGGCCGATGCGCGGGCCGCGGCGCCGCCTCGACGATCACGTGCGCGTTGGTGCCGCCGACCCCGAACGAGCTGACCGCGGCCAGCGGGACGCCCCGGTCCGGCCACGGCTGCCGCCGGGTGCAGACCTGGAACGACGTCGCCTCGATCTTCAGCAACGGGTTGGGTGCGGTGAAGTGCAGGGTGGGTACCAGCTCGCGGTGCTCCAGCATGAGAGCCGTTTTGATCAGCGCCGCCACCCCGGCGGCCGACCCGGTGTGCCCGATGTTGCTCTTCACCGCGCCCAGCCAGCAGGGCGGGGCGGTGTCGGCGTCGGCGTCGGCGTCGGCGTGGAAAGCGTCGGTCAACGCCTGGAACTCGATCGGGTCGCCGATCCGGGTCCCGGTGCCGTGCGTCTCCACGTGGTGGATGTCCGCGGGGTCGACCTCGGCGACCTTCTGCGCGAACACGATGGCGTCCCGCTGCCCGGCGACCGACGGCGCGGTGAAGCCGATCTTGTCGCTGCCGTCGTTGTTGATGGCCGAGCCCCGGATGACCGCGACGATCCGGTCACCGTCGCGCAGCGCGTCCGCCAGCCGGCGCAGCACCACCACCCCGACGCCCTCACCCGGCACGGTGCCCGCGGCCCGCTCGTCGAACGGCCGGCAGTACCCGTCCGGCGACAGGATGCCGCCCTCCTGGTAGAGGTAGCCCCGCACGCCGTCGCCGGCCAGCGAGACACCGCCGGCCAGGGCGGCGTCGCATTCGTACGCCAGCAGGCTCTGCACCGCCATGTGCACCGCGGTCAGCGACGTGGAGCAGGCGGTCTGCACGGTGACCGCGGGGCCGCGCAGGCCGAGCTTGTAGGCCACCCGGGTGGTCAGGAAGTCGGGCCGGCGACCGATCAGGCGCAGCAGCGGATCGACGTCCCGGCCGGCGGTGGGGACCGGTTCCTCGGCGCCCGCGTACACGCCGATCAGCCCGGGGAACCGGGTGGGGTCGAGGCCGGCGTCGTCGATGGCCCGGGCGGCGCATTCGAGGAAGATCCGCTGCTGCGGATCGATGGTGGCGGCCTCGGCCCGGCTGTAGCCGAAGAAGGTCCAGTCGAAGTTGCGGGAGCCGGCCACCACGCCTTCGGCCGGTACGAAATCCGGTCGCCGTACCAGATCGGGATCGTGTCCCCGCGCCACCAGGTCGTCGCGGTCGTAGCGGGTGATGCCGTCCACGCCGGAGCGCAACGCGGTCCAGAAGTCGTGCAGGGTCGGCGCGCCCGGATAGCGGCAGGCCATCCCGGTCACGGCGATGGAGGTCTCGTCGGGCATGCTCACCTCCGGACGTGACGCTGCTGGGCGTACTGCCGCCGCGCGGCGCCGCGCCGGTCGAGGTCGCTGTCGCTCGACGGGTCGGTGGCGGACCGGCCGGCGCCGGCGAGGTATCGCGCCATCGAACGGACGGTGCAGTGTTCGAACAGCCGCTGGATCGGCAGGTCGAGCCGGAACTGCCGGCACAGGTCGGCGTGCAGCGTGATCAGCTTGAGCGAGTTGCCGCCCCGGTCGAAGAAGTTGTCGTCGAGCCCGATGTCCGCGCGGCCCAGGACGGTGCGCCAGAGCTCGGCGACCCGGCCGGTCAGCGCGCCGTCGGCCTCCACCGGTGAGCCGTCCTGTGCTGTCTCCGGTCGTTCCGCGGCCGACGGGGCGGCTCCCGGGCCGGCTTGGCGGGTGAGTCCCGTGTCGAGTCCACGCACCGTCCGCTCCGGGTCGGTCAGGAACGCCTCCAGGGTCCGGACGAACTGGGTGGCCAGCTCGGCTGCGGCGGCCGCACCGAGCCGGTCACCCCGATACAGCAGCGAGCCGGTCAGCCGGTCACCGACGACGGTGAGTCCCAACGTGACGGCGAACTTGCCCACCAGCTCGGTGCCCCGGGTCATCGACAGCGGGGTGAGCAGGCACCCGCCCAGGCTCGGTGGCGTCGCTGCCTGCACCTGCGGGGCGAGCACCACGTCGAGATACGGCGTCGAGTCGGCCGAGCGGGGCGGGTTGAGCGCCGAGACGACCGCGCCGAACGGTACGGCCGACTCCTCCAGGGCCTCCAGCACGCCGTCCCGGGCCGACTCCAGCATCTGCGCCACGGTCGTGGCCGCGGTGCAGGTGGAGCGCACCACGACGGTGTTCAGGCAGGGCCCGACCACCGTACGGAACTCGTCACCGGTCCGGGTGCTGGTGGGGAAGCCGAAGGTCAACTCGTCGCTGCCGGTCCAGCGGTGCAGCACTCCGCCGAGCGCGGCCGCGCAGACCATGAACCACGACATGCCTCGTTCGTCCTGGAGCCGGCGGATCCGGTGCAGCATGTCGGCCGGGATCGGCAGCGGGACGGCACCGGGGACCTCCGGGTGCTCCGGCACGTGGATCGGCAGCCGGCTCGGTGCGCCGCGCAGCCGCTTCACCGTACGGTCGAGAATGGCCGGATCCGCGAGTTCGGTGACCGCGAGCAGCTCCCGGAACTGCCGCACCGGCGTACCGGCCACCTCGTCGCCCGCGTAGTACCGGGACAGCTCATCGAGGACGAGGCTGAGTGATCCGATGTCGAAGATCAGGTGGTGCACGGTGAACGTGAGCACCTGGCCGGACCCGGTCTCGATCACCGACATGCGCAGCAGCGGGCCGGATTCGAGGTCGAACACCTGCGCGCCCTCGGCCTCCAGCAGCCCTTCCAGCGCGGCGTCGTCGGCACACCGGCGCCGTTCGACGATCGGCGTCCACGGTGCCCGGACGACCTGGTGCAGTGCCCCGTCGCGCTCCGCGAACGTGGTGCGCAGCGCCTCGTGCCGCTCGATGACCTTCGCCAGCGCCCCGGCCAGCCGGTCGGCGTCGAGACGGCCGGAGAGCCGCCAGGCGAACGGCACGTTGTAGAGGCCGGTGGAGCCCTCCAGCTTCTGCGCGGCCCAGATCCGCTGCTGGAAGTCGGCGGCCGGCACTTCCCGCGGCTGGGGCGCGGCAGTCGCGGGCGGCGGGCCGTCCGCGCTCCGGTCGATCAGCGCGGCGAGGTCGCTGAGCCGCGGGTGGCGGAACAGCTCGCGCAGCTTGAGCTGCACCCCGAGCTGGTCCCGGATACGGGTCGCCAGGGTGAACAGGCGCAGCGAGTGTCCGCCGAGGTCCCAGAAGGACGCGTCGCGGGAGGTGACCGGCACTCCGAGCAGATCCGTCCAGAGCTGTGCCAGGTGCCGCTCGGTGGGGGTGGCCAGGCCGCCGGGCGGCTCCGGCCGGGCGTCGGCGGCCGCTGACCGGTGCGCGCGCAGCGACCGGCTGATCGCGGCCCGGTCGGCCTTGCCGGTCGGGCCGATCGGCAGCCGGGACAGCGGCATCCACCGGGCGGGCACCATGTACCCGGGCAGGCGCTCGGCCAGCCGCGCGGAGAGCACCGCCGCGAGTTCGTCCGTGGACACCTCCGGCCGGGGACTCGGCAGTACGGCGCCGACCAGCTCCGCCGCGTCGCCGTCGCCGTCCTTGTCGACGAACGCCGCCTCCACCAGGCCGGTGGCGACCGCCGCCCGCTCGATCTCCTCCAGCTCGATCCGGAACCCGCGGAGCTTGACCTGCCGGTCGCGCCGGCCGAGCATCTCCAGCGCGTCACCGGCCACCACGCGCACCAGGTCGCCGGTGCGGTAGATGCGTTCGCCGGTGCGTGGCTCGCTCACGAACCGCTGACCGGTGAGTTCCGGGCGGTTGAGATAGCCGTCCGCCACTCCGGGGCCGCCGATGCACAGCTCGCCGGACTCACCCGCCGGCACCGGCGCGAGGGCGTCGTCGAGGACGTACAGGGTGGTCTCCTGCAGTGGATAGCCGATCGGGATGCGGTCGCGGCCCGCCAGGCTTTCCGGGGTGCAGTGGAACCAGGTGGCGAAGGCGGTCGCCTCGGTCGGGCCGTAGCCGTTGATCAGCCGTCCGGGCGGGCCCTCGGCGAGTACCCGGAGGGTGGCGGGCAGTTCCAGTTGTTCACCGCCGACGACGAGGTTGCGCAGCGTACCGAAGGCGGCGGGCCGTTCCCGGGCGACCGTGTGGAACAGCGAGGTGGTGAGGAACATCGTGATGATCCGCTCGTCCCGCAGCAGCGCCACCCACTCGTCCATGTTCATGTCGCTGACCAGCGGAAACGGCACGACGGTGCCGCCGGAGGCGAGCGTGGACCAGACTTCGCAGGTGGTGACGTCGAAGGCCGGGTTACAGGTGTTCGCCACCCGGTCACCTGCGCTGATGGGGCAGTACTCCGCGCCGGTGACGAGGCTGACCACCGCGCGGTGGGGGATCACCACCCCCTTGGGACGGCCGGTCGATCCGGAGGTGTAGGTGACGTACAACGGATCCTCGCCGCCGGCCCCGGCGATGTCCGGCAGGTCGCCCTCGCCTTGCTGCGCCTCGACCGTCAGGACGGGAACCGACGGGGAAATCCCGCGCCGCCCCGCGCCCTCGGCGACGATGGCCGCCGTCACCGCGGCGTCGGTCGTGATGTCGGCGACCCGGTCCCGCGGCGCCTGCGGATCCAGCGGCAGGTACGCGGCACCGGCGCGGGCGACGGCCAGGTAGGCGACCACGGAGTTCACCGACCGGTCCAGCGCGACCGCAACCCGGTCCGTACGGCGTACCCCCGCCTCGCGCAGCGCCGCGGCCAGCCGGCCGGCGAGCCGCCACAGCTCGTCGTAGGTGAGGAAGTGGCCGGTCATCGGGTCGTGCACGGCGATCGCCTCGGGCTGCCGGCGTACCCAGTGGTGCACCAGGTCGGGAACGCCTCCCGCCCGGCCGAGCCGCCTGCGGTCGACCTTGCCGTTGGGGGTGAGCGGCAGCGCGGCCAGGAACCCGATCTCCTCCGGGATCATGAAGCTGGGCAGCCGGTCCGCGAGGTCGCGACGCAGCTCGGCGTCGTCGGCGTGACCGTCCACCGGCACCACCCAGGCGCGGATCCGCCCTCCGCCGTCACTGTCCTTGTCCACGGCCACCGCCGCCTGCGCCACCCGCGGGTGCGCGGCCAGCGCGGCCTCGATCTCGGCGGGCTCGATCCGGAACCCATGGATCTTCACCTGGTCGTCGATCCGGCCGAGGTAGTGCAGCTGTCCCTGCTCGTCCCAACGGACGAGGTCGCCGGTGGCGTACAGCCGGTCGCCCGGGGCGCCGAACGGATCGGGCACGAAGCGCATGCCGGTCAGGTCGGGCCGGCCCCGGTAGCCGCGCGCCACTCCCGGTCCGCCGATGTACAGCTGCCCGGCCTCGTACGGCGGCAGCAGCCGGCCGTGCTCGTCCAGCACGTACACCCGGGTGTTGTCCATCGGCTCCCCGATCGGGATGTCGTGGTCGGCGCGGGTGCCGGGGTGGATCCGGTAGCGGGTCGCGAAGGTCGTGGCCTCGGTCGGGCCGTACCCGTTGACGATGGTGATGCCGGCGCAGGCCGCGGCGATCCGGTCCACCGCGCGCCGGGACACCACATCGCCGCCGGTCCACACCTCCCGGATGCCGTTCAGGCATCCGGGGTCGCCGTCCGCGAGCGCGCTGAACAGGCCGGCGGTGAGCCACAGCGCGGTGATCCGGCCGGCGCCGATGAGCCGTCGCAGCAGCGGTGCGGTGACGTCCTCCGCAGACACCACGACCCGGCCGCCGATGAGCAGCGGCACCCACAGCTCGTACGTCGAGGCGTCGAAGGCGTGCGGGGAGTGGAACAGCACGCGCTCGTGTGCCCCGCCGCGCCAGATCCGGTCCAGGGCCAGGGCGATGACGTTGCGGTGGGTGACCTCGACGCCCTTCGGCTCCCCCGTGGAGCCGGAGGTGTGCATGACGTAGAACGTCGCGTCGGGCCCGGGCGTGGCGTCGGCGAAGTCGGCGGCCCCGTCGTCGTCCGGCGAGCCGGCCAGCACCAGCGGAAGCCCGTACTCCCGCGCCTGCTGGCCGGTGGAGCGGTCGGCCACGACCAGCGAGCAACCCGATCGCTGGAGCATCGTGCGCACCACCGGGGCCGGGTAACGCGCGTCGAGCGGCACGAAGGCGTAACCGGCCCTGGCGATCGCGAGCAGGGCGACGACGAGGTCCGCGGAGCGCCGCATCCGGACGGCCACCGCACCACCGGCGGGCACACCGTGGCCGGCCAGCCGGGCGGCCAGGCGGGCGGCCCGGCGGCCCAGTTCGGCGTACGTGAGGGTGCCGTCCTGCGACTCCACCGCGATCGCGTCCGGATCGCGCGCCACCTGCAGGTCGAAGACCTGCGGCACGGTGAGGTCGGGCAGGGCGACGGCGGTGCCGTTCCACTCGTGCAGCAGCCGCTGCCGGTCCTGGACACTCAGGTGGGACGCGGGGTCTGCCGGTGCGCCGCCGGCACCGTGCCGTTCGGACGGCGGGTCGCTGTCGTGAAGGTGCCGGTCAACGGCGTCGAAGGCAGCCACATTCCCTCCGTGGTGTGCTGGCTGGCGATGGTCCGGCTGAGGTCGTCGCCGGTCGGGACGTGCCGCGGGCGGATCAGGTGCCCGCGACAGAGTGGACGGTCAGGGTCCGGCAGCCGGCACCCAGCACACAATGGGTCAATGATGGATCTCAATGTTGCGTACTATCGCTTGTGTCGCCGGTAATCCTGACGCGGCAGAGCAGGCGGGTCGAGGAGAGAAAACCGGAGACTTCACCGGAGACCGGAGGTTCCCAACGGGGGATGGATCGTCGGGGTCCGCTCGCCGCCCCGACCGATGTGACCGAACGCAGGCGGGAAGAAACGGGGACAAGCTCTTGCGTGGCCAGCAGGATTTCGGGCGGTTGCTCCGGCGCCACCGGAGAACCGCACAGCTGACACAGGAAGAACTGGCGGAGCGAGCGGGGATCAGCTCCCGGACGGTCCGCGACGTGGAGCGGGGCGCGGTACGGGCGCCGCGCCGAAGTTCACTCGAAGCACTCGCCGACGCCCTCGCCCTGCCCGACTCGGAGCGTGCCGCCTTCTTTCAGACCGCACGCTCCACCCGCTGGCAGTCCGAGCCGGCCACGGCCCCGCCCGACCCGACCGGCACGGTCACGGGCGACCCCACCGGAGCGACCGACGACGGTACGGCGGAGCGGACCGACCCGCCGCCACGTGAACTGCCCGCCGACACGCCGTTCTTCACCGGCCGGACTCGTGAGCTGGACACACTCGGCCGACGCCGGCCCGAGGCCACGCGGCCGGAGATCGTCGCGATAGTCGGCATCGCCGGCGTCGGCAAGACGGCGCTGGCCGTGCACTGGGCGCACCGGATAGCCGCCGACTTCCCGGACGGCCAGCTCTACGTCGACCTGCGCGGATACGACCCGGACCGGCCACTGCGGACCATCGACGCACTGGCCGGTTTCCTGCGCTCCCTGGGTGTCGACGGTGATCGCATTCCGGTGGACGAGGAGGACGCGGCGAAACTGTACCGGTCGCTGCTGGCGGACAAGCGCGTGCTGGTGGTCGCGGACAACGCGCGCACGCCGGAGCAGGTCAGGCCGCTGCTGCCCGGCCTCGGCGAGAGCCTGGTGATCGTCACCAGCCGCCACTCCCTGACCGGCCTGGTGGCCCGGGACGGCGCCCGCCGGATCCTGCTCAACGTGCTGCCGGAGAAGGACGCGGTGGCGCTGCTGACCCAGATCCTGGGCGCCGAACGGGTCGCCGCCGAGCCCCTCGCCGTCTCCGAACTGGCGCAGCGGTGCAGCTGCATCCCGTTGTCCCTGCTGACCGCGGCAGCCAACCTCGCCTTCCGCAAACACCGCCCGATCAGCGATTTCGTGCTGGCCCTCACCAAGGGTGATCCGCTGGTCGAGCTGACCCTCGACGGGGACCAGTCGGGCAGCGTCCGGGCGGTCTTCGACGAGACCTACGCCACCCTGCCGGCCGCCGAGCAGCGGGCGTTCCGGCTGGTGAGTCTGGTGCCGGGCCCCAGCTTCACCACGGACGCCGCGGCCGCCCTGCTCGATGCGCCCGGGTCCGAGGCGGAACGACTGCTGCACGGCCTGGCCACCGCCCACATGATCAACGAGCAGAGCTTCGGCCGGTACACCCTGCACGACCTCATCCGCTCCTTCGGCAAGGACCTGGCCGCAAGCGCCGGCGACGACACCGGCGCGGCGACCGAGCGCCTGCTGACCTGGAGCCTCGACACCACCCTGGCCGCGGCTGCTCTGGTGTCGCCGGAGCGGATCCGCCTGCCACGGCCGCCCGGCGGCCCACCGGCCCGCGGCCTCACCTTCGAGGACCGCGCGGCGGCACTCGCCTGGTTGGCCGCGGAGCGGCGCAACCTGGTGGCGGCCGTGCACCATGCCGCCCAGTACGGCCCGGCGCCGCTGAGCTGGTACCTGGTCGACGCCCTCCGCGGGTTCTTCTGGCTGAACAGCCCGTCCGTGGAATGGCTGGGCTGCGCGGAGGCCGCGCTCGCCGTGGCCCGCGAGCACGAGGCGGCCGACGGCGAGGCGGCGGTCTCCCTGGGCATCGCGCAACTGCTCCTGCACCACGGCCGGCACCGGGAGTCCCTGCAGCTCTACCTCGAATCGCTGGCCGCGATGCGCCGGGCCGGCTGGGCCATCGGCGAGGTGACGGCGCTGAGCCACATCGGCAACGTCCACATGCACGCCGGACGTCTCGGGTCCGCCCGCGACATGCAACAGCAGGCGCTGAGCATGTCGCAGCGCCTCGGGCTCGACAAGGGCAAGGCGTTCGCTCTGCACGCCCTCGGCCGCATCGAGTGGTACGCCGGTGAGCTGGAACTCGCCCGCACACTGGTGCAACGGTCGTACGCCATCTGCGTACGGCTCGGCGACGACTACGGCGCGGTCTACGCGCTGATCGAGCTCGCGATGGTCGACACCGACCTGGGGCGCCACGAGGCGGCCCTGGAAGCGCTGCACGAGAGCTTCCGGCAGGCAGCCAAGCTGGGAACGCCGGTGCTCCAGGTGCGGTGCCGCAACACGCTGGCGCACATCCACCGCCGCCTGGGACACGACGCCGAGGCGGCGGTCCAGTACGAGAAGGCGGTCGAGCTGGCCCGGGGCATCAACATCAAGGTGCACGAGGCCGAGGCAGTGATCGGGCTGGCGGCGCTCGCGGTGAACGGCGGCGACCTGCGGCAGGCCGAGCTGCATGCCCAGGCGGCACTGGCGATCTGCCGTCCGGCCGGCTTCGCCCTGCTGGAGGCGGACACCTACGCGATCATGGCGGAAATCTGCAGCCGGGAGGGTCTCGTCGCCGAGGCGGACGCGTACCACGACGTCGCCCTGGCGATGTACGAGGAGACCGGGTATCTGCTGGGGAGGACTCATCTGCTGGCGATGCCGCACGCGGCCCGGCGGCCGCCCACCGCGGCGGCCATCGGCTGACGTCGCGATCTCGAAACCGTGGAGGGCTGGTGCGCAACCGCACCGGCCCTTCCGGCGCCCGGTCCGGCATTGGCCGGGCGCGGCGCGGCCCCGTAGCGTGCACCTGTGGATGACGTACCCGCGCTGGTCACGCTGCATGTGTGGCGGGTGCCGCGGCGTGCGCTCGGTGCCGCACTGCTGCGGATGGCCCGCGAGCCGCGGCGGCTGCGGGCGCTGCCCGGCGTGCGGTTCGCCAAGCTGCTCGGCACCGGCACGGGCACCGGATTCGGCCCGGCAGACGCCGACCTCACCCGGTACGCGGCCCTGCTCACCTGGGCCGAGGAGCCGAGCCCGGCGGAGTTGCTCACGGTCGACGCGGGGTGGGCGGGCGTGGCGGCCGGGTCGGCGCGGCTGGACCTGACGCCCCGCTCCAGCCGCGGCCTCTGGTCCCGGGCGGCGCCGTTCGGAGCCCCGGACACCACCCGGGAATACGCGAACCAGGCGGAGGGAAACCGGGAGAACGCGGACGGGATCGTGCTGGCGCTGACCCGGGCCCGGTTGCGACCCGCGCGGGCGGTGACGTTCTGGCGGGCGGTCCCGCCGGTGGCGGCCGCGTTGCACCGGGCGCCCGGGCTGCTCGCCCGGTTCGGTATCGGGGAGGCGCCGATCGGCTGGCAAGGCACGGTCACCGTGTGGCGCAGCCGGGCGGATCTCGCCGGGTTCGCGTACCGTACGCCGGAGCACCGCGCGGTGATCGCGCGGACCCCCACGGACCGGTGGTACGCGGAGGACCTGTTCGCCAGGTTCGCGGTGCGCGGGATCGACGGCGACCGGGCCGTCCTGGGGTGGCGCGAGGGAGGGCGGTCGCAGCGATGAGGCTGGTGCCGTGGCAGCCGGACGATCTGCTCCGGCGGCTCGACGACGTGGTGAGCGTGTACGGCGAGGCGATGGGCTACCGCGCCGAACTGTTGCAGACCCGGCGCGGCTACATCGGCGCCCACGCCCGCCGCCCCGGCTTCCGGGCGGTCGCCACGCTGACCACGGACGGCCGGCTGGCCGGTTTCGGGTACGGCTACACGTCCGGCCCCGGCCAGTGGTGGCACGACCAGGTGCGTACCGCGCTGGACGAGCCGGGCCGCCGCCGCTGGCTCACCGACTGCTTCGAGGTGGTGGAGCTGCACGTACGCCCCAGCGCGCAGGGGCACGGGGTGGGCGCCCGCCAGCTGCGCGCCCTGCTGGCCATGGCGGCCGGGACGACCGTGCTGCTGAGTACGCCCGAGGCCGACGAGCAGGCCTCGCGGGCCTGGCGGCTGTACCGCCGGTTCGGCTTCGTGGACGTGCTGCGCGACTTCTACTTCCCCGGCGACGAGCGCGCGTTCGCGATCCTGGGCCGGGACCTGCCGCTGGCGGAGCGGGCAGCGCCCGAGGACGCCCCGGGCATCGTCGGCATCTGACACCGTGACGAAGCCGGACACCCGCGCGCTGCCGTGGGTGCTGCTCGGCACCCTGGTGCTGGCCCAGATCTGCTATCCGCTGACCGGCGGCACCACCCGGGCCGGGCTGACGGTCGGCACGGTGCTGCTGGGCTGCCTGCTGTCGGTGACGCACGCGCTGCTCACGCGCGGGGCGCGGGCCGCGGCCGCGCTGGTCGCCACGGCCACCGTGGGCGGGTTCGCGGTGGAGGCGGTGGGGGTGGCCACCGGGTTCCCGTTCGGGACGTACGACTACTCCGGGCGGCTCGGGCCGCGGCTGCTCGGCGTGCCGCTGGTGATCCCGCTGGCGTGGACGTGGATGGCGTGGCCCGCGTGGCTGGCCGCGCTGCGGCTCGCGCGCCGCCGGGCGGCGCGGATCGTCCTGGCCGCCGTGGGCCTGGCCGCGTGGGATCTGTTCCTGGATCCGCAGATGGTCGCCGAGGGTTACTGGGCGTGGCACTCCCCCACTCCCGCGCTGCCCGGCGTCCCTGGCGTCCCGGTCGGCAACTACCTGGGCTGGGTCGGCTTCGCGCTGCTGCTCATGGCGGTGCTGGCGGCCACGGCGGGACCCGCCGCGGCCGCGCCGGACATCCGGGACGGACCGATGATCGCGCTCTGGCTCTGGACGTACGCTTCGTGCGTGCTCGCGCACGCCGTCTTCCTGGACCTGCCCGCGTCCGCGCTCTGGGGCGCGGTAGTCATGGGCGCAGTGGTTGTGCCGCTGCTGGTGCGGCTGCGCCGCCGGAGACTCCCATGATCGGAGCGATCGCGCTGCTGCCGTGGCTGACGCTGCTCGGGCACACGGCGCTCAACGCCGCGCTGCTGCGCCGCCCGCCCCGGAGCGCGACGACCACCGAGCGGGTGGCGGTGCTGCTGCCACTGCGCGACGAGGCCGACCGCGTCGCCCCGTGCCTGCGGGCGCTGCTGGCCCAGACCGGGGTGGCGCGCCTGGAGGTGATCGTGCTCGACGACGGGTCGAGCGACGGCACGGCGGAGGTCGTGCGGACCATCGCGGGCGATCGGGTACGGCTGCTCACCGGTTCCGCTCCGCCGCCGGGATGGCTGGGCAAGCCGTACGCATGCGCGCGGCTGGCCGACGCCGCGGGCGACGCGGACGTGCTGGTGTTCGTGGACGCGGACGTCGTGCTGGCGCCCGACGCCGTGGCGGGAGCGGTGACCACCCTGCGCGCGGCCGGGGCGCAGCTGCTGTCGCCGTATCCGCGGATCACCGGGGCGGGGCGGCTGGTGCAGCCGCTGTTGCAGTGGTCGTGGCTGACCTTCCTGCCGCTGCGGGCGATGGAACGCTCGCCACGGCCGTCGCTGGCCGCCGCCGGTGGCCAGTGGCTGGTCGCGGATCGGACGGGCTACCAGCGGGCGGGCGGGCATGCGGCCGTACGCGGCGAGGTGCTGGAGGACATCGGCCTGGCGCGGGCGGTGAAGCGGGCGGGGGGCAGGATCGCCCTGGCCGACGGCTCGCGGCTGGCCGACTGCCGGATGTACGCGTCGTGGCGCGAGCTGTCCGACGGCTACGCGAAGTCCCTGTGGGCGTCGTTCGGCTCCCCGGCCGGGGCGGCCGCCGTCGTGTCGCTGCTGGCCCTGCTGTACGTGGCGCCGCCCGTGGCCACGGTCGGGTTCCTGGTGGCGGGCCGGCCGGGGACGGCGCTGTGGTGCGGGTGCGCGTACCTGTCGGGGGTCGCCGGCAGGGTGGTGTCCGCCGCCGCGACCGGCGGGCGGATCTGGCCGGACCCGCTGGCCCATCCCCTGTCCATCGTGGCCTTCGCGATCCTCGTGGGACGCTCCTTCGCCCGCCGCCGCCGCGGGCTGCTGAGCTGGCGCGGGCGACCTCTGACCGGAGAGTTGTCGTGAGCCGGGTCGTCGTGGTCGGGGCGGGGGTCGGCGGCCTGACCGTGGCGGCGCGACTGGCCGCCTCCGGGCACGAGGTGACGGTGCACGAACGCGCCGGCGTGGTGGGCGGCAAGCTCGGCCGGTACGAGCGGGACGGTTTCGCCTTCGACACCGGGCCGAGCCTGCTCACCCTGCCGCAGGTCTTCGCGGACCTGGTCCCGGGCCTGACCCCGGTGGCCCTGGATCCCGTGGTGCGGCACGTCTTCGCCGACGGGACGGTGCTGGACTCGGCGTCGGATCCGGCGGTGTTCCGGGAACGCATAGCGGCGGCGATGGGCGCCGGTGCCGCCGCGGACTGGGACCGGTTCTGGCGGCGGGCGCGGCGGATCTGGGGCGCGTCGTGGCGTTCCGTGCTGCGGCGCCCGGTGTCTCCCGCGTCGCTGGCCGCGCTGTCCTGGCGGCTGGCCGACCTGCGGGCGGTGGCCCCCGGCCGGTCGCTGCGCGCGCTGGGCTACCGGCACCTGCGCGATCCGCGGCTGCGGATGCTGCTGGACCGGTACGCCACGTACGCGGGGGCGGACCCGCGCCGCGCCCCGGCCGCGCTGGCCGCCATCCCGTACGCGGAGCTGGCGTTCGGCGGCTGGTATCTGCCCGGCGGCCTGCACACCCTCGCCGACGCACTGCTGGCCCGGTGCCGCGCGCTGGGCGTGACCGTGGTGCCGTCCTCGCCGGTGACCGCGATCCGGACGGCGGACGGCCGGGTGTCCGGCGTGGACCTGGCGGACGGCGGCGTGGCGCCGGCGGACATCGTGGTGGCGAACGCGGATGCGCTGAGCGTGTACCGGGACCTGCTGCCCTCGCCGGGACGGCTGGCCGGGCTGGCCGACCGCAGCCTCGCCGGGTTCGTGCTGCTGCTCGGGGTGCGCGGACAGACCCCGGCCCTGGCGCACCACACGGTCTTCTTCCCGTCCTACTACGACGCCGAGTTCGACGCGGTCTTCGGCGATCCGGGAGCGGGTCGCCCGGCCCGGCCAGCGTCGGATCCGGCGGTGTTCGTGACCCGGGCGAACGATCCGGCCACCCACCCGGACGGGGACGAGGCATGGTTCGTGCTGGTCAACGCCCCGCCGCACGGCACCGGGTGGACGGCGGTGGACTGGCGGCGACCGGGTCTTGCGGCGGCCTACGCCGACCACGTGCTGGCGGTGCTGGCCCGCCGGGGCCTGGACGTGCGGGACCGGTTGCGGTTCCGGGACGTGCGCACCCCGGCCGACCTGGCCTCGGCGACCGGCACACCGGGCGGAGCGATCTACGGTACGGCGGGCTCCCTGCTGCGGCCGCGCAACCGCGGGCCGGTGGACGGGTTGTACCTGGTCGGCGGCTCGGCACATCCCGGCGGCGGCCTGCCGATGGTGACCCTGTCCGCCGGCATCGTCGCCGACCTGATCGGACCCGCCGCCACCTCCTCGCCCGGGTCACGGTCAGAGTGCCTGGACGCCCAGCGGTAGGGCTCCGCCCGTACCGATGTGGTCCAGCAGGGAGGTGCGCAGGGCCGCAGCGGCGTGCGGCAGCACCGCGCGCCGCCGGTGGGCCAGCGCGATGGTGCGGCGCATGCCCGGCGGGGCGAGCGGGGTGGCCCGCAGCAGCGGCCGGTTGACCAGCACCATGCTGGGGACCAGCGCCACGCCGAGCCCGGCCTCGACGAACGCCAGCACCGCGTCCATCTCGCCGCCCTCGACCGCGAACCGGGGGGTGAAACCGGCCCGCCGGCACGCTTGCAGGGTGACGTCGCGGATGTCGTAGCCGGGGCGGAACATCACCAGCGGGGTGTCGCGCAGGTCGGCGAGGGCGACCTGATCGTCCACCGTGGGCGGCCGCCGGTCCGAGACGGACGCGACGACGATGCTCTCGCGCAGAATCCCTGTCGCCTCCAGGGCCGGGTCGACGCCCTGCTCGGGCTGCACGATCAGGGCGAGGTCGAGCCGGTGCGCCAGCAGGTCGGCGCTGAGGTCCTGCGAGCTGCCCTCGGTGACGTGCAGCGTGATGTCGGGGTGTGCGGCGCGGAAGCCGCGCAGCACGGCCGGGACCAGCGACGAGCAGAGGCTGGGGGTGGC
This sequence comes from Krasilnikovia sp. MM14-A1004, assembly GCF_047159485.1. Lineage (GTDB taxonomy): Bacteria > Actinomycetota > Actinomycetes > Mycobacteriales > Micromonosporaceae > Actinoplanes. Next base: position 5,019,160 of record NZ_AP038773.1, read on the forward strand.
GCCGAGCCGGACCTCCCCGCGGCGCAGCCCGACGATCTCCGCGACCGCGTCCCGGGCCGCGTCGGCATCCGCGAGGATCCGCAGGGCCAGGGGCAGCAGGGCCTCCCCCGCCTCGGTGAGCGTGACGGCGCCGCGGATGCGCTCGAACAGCGGGGCACCGAGGGTGTCTTCAAGGGTGTGAATCTGCTTACTCAGTGTCGGTTGGCTCACAGCCAAGGATTCCGCGGCCTGAGTGAAATGCCGACTTTGCGCCACCGCTGTGAAGTATCTGAGCTGTTGCAGCTGCATGTCTATAGCTTACGTCTATCGTTACTGCGTCGATCATGCATTGGACGAATGGTCCAGGGTCTTCCTACCGTTCCCCACGTGGCGGTAGACACCAGAACGCGTCCCACCAAGGCGGCGACCCCCGCGCGTCCGGCGAAGCCGGTCCGGCGCGGCGCCCGCTCCTCCGTGGCGCTCAAGCTCCTCATGGCCGTGACCGGCATCCTGCTGGTGCTGTTCCTGTTCGCCCACATGGCCGGGAACCTGAAGATCTTCGTGGGCGGTGAGGCGTTCGACCACTACGCCCACTGGCTGCGCAGCATCGGTACGCCGCTGCTGCCCGAGCAGTGGTACCTGTGGATCCAGCGCACCGGGCTGACCCTCGCGGTGATCGGGCACATCGTCGCGGCGACCATCCTGGCCCGCCGGGCGCGCAAGGCCCGCCCCGTGCGCTACGCCCACCGGCCCAAGGTGCAGGGCAGCTACGCGGCCCGCACGATGCGCTGGGGCGGCGTGATCATCCTGCTCTTCGTGATCTACCACATCCTCGACCTGACCACGGGCAACCTGAACCCGGTCGGGGACTCGCAGCACCCGTACGCGAATGTGGTGGCCGACTTCGCGCCCGGCCGCTGGTACGTGACGCTCTTCTACACCCTCGCGATCGTGTCGATCGGCTTCCACCTGCGGCACGGCATCTTCAGCGCGGCACGCACCCTGGGCCAGCAGAGCGCCCGTGGTGAGCGGCGCGCCCGCGCCATCGCGCTCGTCCTGTCCGTCGTCCTGGTGGCCGGCTACCTGTCGGTGCCGTTCGCGGTCCTGACCGGATTGGTGAAGTGAGCATGGAGTTCTGGAACGAGGGCGACCCGATCGCCGACACCGCAGCCCCGGACGGCCCGATCGAGACCCGCTGGGAGCGCCGCAAGTTCTCCGCCAAGCTCGTCAACCCGGCGAACCGCCGGAAACTGACGATCATCGTGGTCGGCACCGGCCTGGCCGGCGGCTCCGCGGCCGCGACACTGGCCGAGCAGGGCTACCACGTCAAGTCCTACTGCTACCAGGACAGCCCGCGCCGCGCGCACTCGATCGCCGCGCAGGGCGGCATCAACGCCGCGAAGAACTACCGCAACGACGGCGACTCCGTCTACCGGCTGTTCTACGACACGGTCAAGGGCGGCGACTTCCGCGCCCGCGAGTCCAACGTGTACCGGCTGGCCCAGGAGTCGGTGAACATCATCGACCAGGCCGTGGCGCAGGGCGTCCCGTTCGCCCGCGAGTACGGCGGCCTGCTGGACAACCGCTCGTTCGGCGGCACCCAGGTGTCCCGGACCTTCTACGCCCGTGGCCAAACGGGTCAGCAGCTGCTGCTCGGCGCGTACCAGGCCCTGGAGCGGCAGATCAGCCTCGGCAACGTCGAGATGAACGCCCGGCACGAGATGCTCGAGCTGATCATCATCGACGGCAAGGCCCGCGGCATCGTGGTCCGGGACATGGTGACCGGTGAGATCACCACCGAGCTCGCGGACGCCGTGGTGCTGGCCTCCGGCGGGTACGGCAACGTGTTCTTCCTGTCCACCAACGCCAAGGGCTGCAACGTCACGGCGAGCTGGCGGGCGCACCGCAAGGGCGCACTGTTCGCGAACCCCTGCTACACGCAGATCCACCCGACGTGCATCCCGGAGTCCGGCAGCCACCAGAGCAAGCTCACGCTGATGAGCGAGAGCCTGCGCAACGACGGCCGGGTCTGGGTGCCCAAGCGCCGGGAGGACTGCGGCAAGGCGGCCGCCGACATCGCCGAGGACGACCGCGACTACTACCTGGAGCGGATCTACCCGTCGTTCGGCAACCTGGTGCCCCGCGACATCGCGTCGCGCGCGGCCAAGAACGTCTGCGACGAGGGCCGCGGCGTCGGTCCCGGCGGGCTCGGCGTCTACCTGGACTTCGCGGACGCGATCGCCCGGCTGGGCCGCAAGGCCGTCGAGGCCAAGTACGGCAACCTCTTCGAGATGTACCAGCGCATCACCGGCGAGGACCCGTATCTCGTTCCCATGCGGATCTACCCGGCCGTGCACTACACGATGGGCGGTCTCTGGGTCGACTACGACCTGCAGTCGACGATCCCCGGCCTGTTCGTGATCGGTGAGGCGAACTTCTCCGACCACGGCGCCAACCGGCTCGGCGCGTCCGCGCTGATGCAGGGCCTGGCGGACGGCTACTTCGTGCTGCCGAACACGATCAACAACTACCTCGCGGCCGGGCCGTTCGAGAAGGTCGACGAGGGGCACGCGGAGGTCGTGGCGGCCCGTACGCAGGTCGAGGAGCGCCTCGCCAAGCTGCTGGCCGTGAGCGGCGACCGCACTGTCGACTCGTTCCACCGCGAACTCGGCCACATCATGTGGGAGTACTGCGGCATGGAGCGCACAGAGGAGGGCCTGACCAAGGCCATCGGGCTGATCCGTGGCCTGCGCGAGGAGTTCTGGACCCGGGTCAAGGTGCCCGGCACGGGCGAGCAGCTCAACCAGAACCTGGAGAAGGCCGGCCGGGTCGCCGACTTCCTGGAGCTGGGCGAGCTGATGTGCATCGACGCGCTGCACCGCGCCGAGTCGGCCGGTGGTCACTTCCGCGCCGAGAGCCAGACGCCCGACGGCGAGGCCCTGCGCCACGACGACCAGTTCAGCTACGTCGCGGCCTGGGAGTACGGCGGCGAGACGCCGACCCTGCACAAGGAACAGCTCGAATTCGAATACGTCCACCCGAGCACGCGGAGCTACAAGTAATGGACATCCAGGTACGGGTGTGGCGCCAGCAGGGCCCCGACGACAAGGGCCGCATGGTCACGTACGACGTCAAGGACATCTCCCCGGACGCGAGCTTCCTGGAGATGCTCGACGTCCTCAACGAGAAGCTGATCCTCGACGGCGACGACCCGGTGGCGTTCGACCACGACTGCCGTGAGGGCATCTGCGGCGCGTGCAGCATGGTGATCGACGGCGTGGCGCACGGCCCGGAGAAGGCCACCACCACCTGCCAGCTGCACATGCGCCACTTCGCGGACGGCGACACGATCGACGTCGAGCCGTGGCGGGCGGCGGCGTTCCCGGTCATCAAGGACCTGGTCGTGGACCGCAGCGCCTTCGACAAGATCATCCAGGCGGGTGGCTACATCACGGCCCCGACCGGCACGGCACCGGACGCGCACGCCGCCCCCGTGCCGAAGGTCGACGCGGACGCCGCGTTCGAGGCGGCCACCTGCATCGGCTGCGGCGCCTGCGTGGCGGCCTGCCCGAACGGCTCGGCGATGCTGTTCACCGCGGCCAAGGTTGCGCACCTGGGTCTGATGCCGCAGGGGCAGCCCGAACGCGACAGCCGGGTCATCGACATGGTCGCGGCGCAGGACGAGGCGGGCTTCGGCGGCTGCACCAACGCGGGTGAGTGCACGACGGTGTGCCCGAAGGGCATCCCGCTCACCCTCATCGGCCGCCTGAACAGCGACTACCGCAAGGCGCTGCGCAAGCGCTGACCCCGCGTCGGTGTTCCACCGGAGCGCTCCGGTGGAACACCGCGGTCAGGTGGCACACCAGCCATAGCATCGGATCCATGTCCGACACCCCCGTGGGCCGCTGGGCGCCGGTCAAGGCCCGATGGCAGTGGTGCCTCGACCACTGGTGGGTGTTCGTGCTGCTGGCCCAGATCGTGCTCTTCTTTCCGCCCACCGCGATCCAGGATCTGCCGGCGGCGCTGCGGGCCGGCGCCGGCCACGGCATCACGGGCACCTTCCGGCTGGACTACTACCACTCGGGCAAGTCGGCCGGATTCTGGCGGGGCGAGTTCCGCAGCGACGACGGCCGTACGGTGCTCCACGACATCGATCTGGACGGGCTGGACGGGCACGCACCGAAGGGCAGCAGCGTGCCGGCGTTCGTCATCACGACGCGGCACTCGTTCTGGGGGCGGACGGCCTACACCGGCGCGAACGCGAACTACCTGTGGCAGCCGATCGGGGCGACGGTGTTCTGGACCGCCCTGGCCGCGGCGTGGCCCGTCCGGCTCCATGTTCTCCGGCGCCGACGGCGGCCGGTGCCACCGCCACCACCCGCCACGGCGCACCTCCCGCCCGCCGACACAGGCAACGTCCGCGCCATCAGCCTGCGGCTGCGTCAGCAGACTCTCGGGAACCAGGGCGGCTCAGCGGCCGGCGAGGCGCCCCCGTCACGCCCGCCGACCGCCGCCGGCCAGGTGGGCGAATAGCCCCGGGAAGTAAGCCCGCCGACGTCCCCGACCGTAGGGGCGATCATCCATTGCGGACAACCGAATTTGGTACGGCCGGCCTTTGCGGGCGGGTCGAACCGGCGCTGCGCCGGCTCACGGTCGTCACGCCGTGGGCGTTCGCGTCGCTACCGCAGGGCGCGGCGGACCGCCGCCGTGAGCTGGCCCAGTCCGGCGACGGCCAACAGCAGCCAGACCGCCGTGACCACGGTGAGCGCCCGCGCGTCCCAGCCGGTGCGCACCATGCCCGCGATGCCGCCGCAGAGCAGCCCGGCGATCGCCACGATCACCCGCGTGGGCCGCTCGGCCACCGTGACCGCGCCGACGTCGGGCATCCCGGCCACGGCAGCGCGGGCTCGCACGTACTCGTGCAGCCAGCTCGCGGCCAGCGCCGCGGCGACCAGCCAGCCCGGCGCCCCGGCCACCGCGAACGCGGCCAGCCAGGCCAGTTCGCCGAGGCGGTCGGCGACGGAGTCGGCCACGAAACCGAGCCGGGTGGCCCGCCCGGTCACCACGGCGACCGCGCCGTCGAGGGTGTCCGCCACCGCGGCCAGCAGCACCAGGGCGGCACCGATCAGCAGGCCGGCCGGCCCGAGCACCGCCGCCGCAGGGACGGCCGCGCACAGCAGCAGGCCGACCGCGGTGACCAGCGCCGGGGCGACGCCCAGACCGCCGAGCAGGCGCCCACCCGCGTACGCCAGGCGGATCCAGCCACGGACCACCGGGGTGGCCGCGGCCGGGTCGAAGCCGCCGTGCAGCTGCGACCAGGCCGCTGTGTACCGCTCCCAGGAGAGAGCCGCCGGGCCGGGCTCCGCAGGCCGACGCCCGGTCATGCGGCGAGGTCGGTGCCGGTCAGGCGGGCACCCGCGCGGCGAGCTGCTGCCACACCTCGCGGGTCGCCGTCGAACGGTTCAGCGTGATGAAGTGGATGCCGGGCACACCCTCGTCGAGCAGCCGGGCACACATCTGGCTGCACTGCTCGATGCCGAGCGCCCGCACGGCCGCCTCGTCGCCGGCGATCCGCTCGAAGCGGCGCAGCAGCGCGGGCGGGAACGGCGCCCCGGACAGCTGCTCCGACCGCTCGATCGTCGCCATCCTGGTGACCGGCATCACGCCGGGCAGGATGGGGGTGTCGCAGCCCGCGGCGGCGACCCGGTCCCGCAGACGCAGGTAGTCGTCGGCGTCGAAGAACATCTGGGTGATCGCGAAGTCGGCCCCGGCCCGGCACTTGCGGACGAACTGCCGGGTGTCGCTCTCGATGTCCGGCGAGCGGGGGTGCTTGTACGGGAAGGCGGCCACACCGACGCTGAAGTCCCCCGACTCGCGCAGCAGACGCACGAGATCCTCCGCGTACAGCACGCCGTCGGGGTGGCGGACCCACTCGCCCATGGGGTCGCCGGGCGGGTCGCCACGGACCGCCAGCACGTTGCGGATGCCTGCGCCGGCCAGCCGCCCGATCACGTTGCGCAGCTCGGCGACGGAGTGGTTGACGGCGGTCAGGTGCGCCATCGGCAGCAGGGTGGTCTCGGTGGCCACCCGCTCGGTCACCGCGACCGTGGTGTCCCGGGTGGTGCCGCCCGCGCCGTACGTGATCGACACGAAGCTGGGCTGCAGCGACTCCAGCTCGCGGATGGTCTGCCAGAGCAGGCGCTCGCCCTCCCGCGTCCTGGGCGGGAAGAACTCGAAGCTGAACGTGGGCGCGGACTCCCGGATGAGGTCACCGATCGCCGGTGACGCGGGCAGCCGGGACGGAAGACCGAGAGACACCCTGTGACTGTACCGGCTGGGCCCGACATGCCGGTCGACGCGTAACCGGCTAGTTTGGCCGCGTGACGTCCACCTCGCCGCTCGAACGGGCGGGCCTGCGGCCCCGCGTCGACAAGGCCCTCGCCGCGTTCCTGGCCACCCAGCGGACCCGGCTGCTCGCGATCGACCCGGCCCTGGAGGAGGTCGCCGACGCGATGGAGGCGTTCGTGCTGGGCGGCGGGAAGCGGCTGCGGCCCGCGTTCGCGTACTGGGGGTTCCGGGGCGCGGGCGGGCTCGACTCCGACCAGGTGGTCTCGGCGGTCTCCGCGCTGGAGCTGGTGCAAGCCAGTGCCCTGATCCACGACGACCTGATGGACCGCTCGGACACCCGGCGCGGGGAGCCCGCGGTGCACCGCCGCTTCGCCGCCCGGCACACCGTTCTGGGCTGGCGGGGCGGGGCCACGGCGTTCGGGGACAGCGCCGCCGTGCTCCTCGGCGACCTGGCGCTGGTCTGGTCCGACGAGCTGCTGCACGCCAGCGGCCTGGCCCTGACGGACCTGGCCCGGGCGCGCGCGGTCTTCGACGAGATGCGCACCGAGGTGACCGTCGGGCAGTACCTGGACGTGCTGACGCAGGCCACCGGCGACACGTCGGTGGAGCGGGCGGCCAAGGTGGCCCGGTACAAGTCGGCGTCGTACACGGTCGAGCGGCCGTTGCTGCTCGGTGCCGCACTGGCCGGGGCGCCGCCGGAGTTGTCGGCGGCGTACTCGGCGTTCGGGCTGGCCCTCGGCGAGGCGTTCCAGCTGCGCGACGACGTGCTGGGGGTGTTCGGGGATCCGGCGCAGACCGGCAAGCCCGCGGGCGACGACCTGCGCGAGGGCAAGCGTACGTATCTGGTGGCGGCCGCGTTCGCCGCGCTGGACGAGACGGGGCGGGCGGCGCTGGAGGCGGGGCTGGGCGACCCGGCGCTGGACGCCGCGGGGGTCGACCGGCTGCGCGGGCTGATCCGCGACAGCGGGGCGCTCACGCGCACAGAGGAACGCATCGCGACGCTCACCGAGCAGGCGCTGGCGGCACTGGCCGCCGCGGACATCGAGCCGGAAGCTCGTACGGTGCTGCGCGATCTGGCCGACGCCGCGACCCGCCGCACCGGCTGACCCCCGGGTTCAGCGGCGCGGGAACCTGCCGCCCTCACCCGCGCGCGGCGTGGGTTGGACCCCGCGGCGGCCCAGCCACACCCACACCGACAGGGTGAGCAGCACCATCGCGAAGCCGAACAGCAGGTCCTCCACGGGCGCGTACGCGATGCGCCACCCCACGATCGCCGCCGGGTCGTAGATCACGATGCGGCGGCCGGTGAGGATGCCGTTCGACAGCAGCTGGAAGACGAGCACGATCGGGTACGTCGCCCAGAAGACGACCCGCGTGACCAGCCGGGTACGCAGCCCGACCAGGTCCACCAGCAGCGCCCCGGCCACCCCCAGCAGCGCCGCCGCCGTGTACGTCATACGCCCGTCCCGCCCGGGTGCGTCATTCGTCGCCGGCCGGGCGGCGCAGTACCGCCCGGACCGCCTCGAAGCCCAGCACCGCGCAGCACGGCACCACGAGGAAGAACAGTGCCTCGTCGAGCGGCAGCCCGCCCGGCAGCACCACCCCTGTCGTCTGGGCGGGGTCGAAGCTCCAGTGCCCGGCCGCGATGGCCGCCATGTCCCACAGCGCGAACACGGCCGCCACGGGCAGCACCGTCAGCAGCAGACGGCGCCAGCGGCGCAGCACGTTGACCTTCAGCACCGGCTCCAGCCACACGGCGGCGGTCAGGCATCCGGCCAGCACCGCCACGTACGTGAGGTGTCGCACCGGTGGCTCAGAAGCCGAGCGCCTGCGCGCGGCGCTTGACCTCGCGGGCGCGGGGGCCGCCCAGGCCCCGTGCGGCGTTGCCGTCGAGTGCCTCATCGGGTTCGTAGAGCCACCGGACAGCCTCTTCGTCGTTGTACCCCGCGTCGTGCAGGAGTGTGAGGACGCCCGGGAGGTGCTTGAGCACGGTGCTGTTGGCCACCAGTTCCTCGGGCACCACCCGGATGCCGTCGCGCCGCACCGACACGAGCGCGCCGTCGCGGATCATCTGGTGCACTTTGCTGATCGAGATGTCGAGGCGCTCCGCCACGTCGGGCAGGGGCAGCCAGGCGGCGGGTCCGGTCGGCGGCCCGGCCGCCGCACCCACGGTCACTGCGGAATCGCTCACCTGCACAGCCTGCCAGAACTCGTCCGAGCCGCACCACGCGGATCCGCGGGACGCGGCACCGCGACAACCCCGGCCCGACCAGAGCCCTGCAGAGGTGGCCCGATGAACCCGTGGCGGAGAACCCGCGTCGAGCTGGCCGGTGTCTGGCGGTCGGTGGGGTACGACCTGCGCCGGTGGCTCACCCCACGCCGTCCCGGCACCGGTGGGGCGCACCGGGCGGGCGGGCCGGTCACCTCCCGCCGGATCGCGGTCGTGTCTGCGTTCGGCCTGGTGGTGGCCGCGGGTGCCGGGGGCGGATACCTGGCGCTGAGCGGCGGAGCGACGCCGTCGAGGACGCCGGCCGGGGCGCCGCCGTACCCGGTCACGGCGGACGGTCCGACCGGCGGTGGTGCGCAGGCGGGCGGGCCGGAGCCGGACGGGGCGACGGCGGCGCGCGCGGGTCTGGTGTCCGACTCCCCGCAGCCCAGCCCGACGCCCCCGATGCAGCCCGGCAGGGCGGACGGCGAAGGGGCGGGCGCCGACCCGGCGGCGCTGCGCGGCAGGTTCGACCCGCCGCGCCGGGACCGCCCGGCCCCGCCGACGCGCACGACCGGTGCACCGGGACGCCCGGCGACGATGCCGCCGCCCGCGCCGGCCCCGGTCCCGCCGCCGACGCCCAGCCCCCGTCCCAGCGGCCCCGTGAGCACGCCGCCGCCCCCGTCGTACCCGGTGACGAGTTACACCACCGCACCCCCGTCGGCGCAGCCGAGCGGATCCGCGGTCGGGGAAACACCGCCGATTGGGAAACCACCGCGGCCCCACCGCCCGCACCGCTGACCCGGAGGTCCGGGGCACACTGCCCGACGCGCCGTCGTCCGGGCGATCTGATCCTATTTAGCCGTATACGCCCAGGTACGGGCGTGTGGGCGTACCTGTTCGGCCCCAGCTGTGCCATGCTGAGCTGCCGTCACCCGAAGGGCACATACACTTCACGCCGATGGACACCACAGTCGCCGACACATTGATCGGCACGACGATCGACGGGCGCTACCGGATCACCGGTCGGGTCGCCCGTGGCGGCATGGCGACCGTGTACACCGCGACGGACGAGCGCCTCGAACGCACCGTCGCCCTCAAGATCATCCATCCGTCGCAGGCGACCAATGTTCATTTCGTCGACCGGTTCACCGACGAGGCCAAGACGATCGCGCGGCTCACCCACCCCAACGTCGTGGCTGTCTACGACCAGGGCCGCCACCAGGGCCTGCCGTACCTGGTGATGGAGTACGTGCAGGGCCGCACCCTGCGCGACCTGCTCACCCAGCGGCGCCGGCTCAACCCGGTGGAGGCCTGCGCGATCCTGGAGCAGATGCTCGCCGCGATCGCCGCCGCGCACCGCGCCGGCCTGGTGCACCGCGACGTCAAACCGGAGAACGTGCTCGTCGCGGAGGCACCCTCCGGCGGCATCGCCAACCTGGTCGACAGCGTGGTGAAGGTCGCCGACTTCGGGCTGGCCCGCGCGGTCGAGGCCAGCGCGTCCGACGACTCGGGCCAGCTCATGGCCACCGTCGCGTACGTGGCACCGGAGCTGGTCACCGACGGGCACGCCGACGCCCGTACCGATGTCTATTCGGCGGGCATCGTGCTGTTCGAGATGCTCACCGGGCGGGTGCCGTTCGACGGCGCCGAGCCCGTCGAGGTGGCCTGGCAGCACGTGGACAACGACGTGCCCGCCCCGTCGAGCGTCGTCAAGGGCCTGCCCGCCACGCTGGACGACCTGGTCAGCCGGGCCACCCGCCGCGATCCGGGCGCCCGCCCCACGGACGCCGGCGCGCTGCTGGCCGAGGTCCAGGTGGTCCGCGACGAACTCGGGGCCGCGAACGTCGAGACAGCCCTGCTGCGTCAGGTCCCGGCCCGGCCCCTGCAGGCCGACGCCACCGCCCTGGTCCCCGCGATCACCACGGCCATGCCCGCGGTGCAGGACCGCCCGGCCTGGGCGCGCCTGCCCCAGTCGACCGCCCGGGCCCCGCGCCGCGGCGCCACCGCTCCGCAGAATTTCGGCCCGTCCCGTCCCGGACTCTTCGGGGACCGCCGCCGGATCGCGCTCATGGCGGCCGTGGCGCTGATGGTGTTCACGGTGCTGGGCAGCACCTGGTGGGTCACCCTGGGCCGGTACGTCGAGGCACCGCAGCTGGTCAACATGACCAGGGCGCAGGCCGAGGCGAGCGCCCGGGAGGAGGGCCTGACCCTGACCTACGGCGACGGGAAGTTCAGCGAGACGGTGGGCAAGGACGTGGTGCTCACCCAGAACCCGGCCGCCACCGAGCGCGTGATCCGGGGCGGCGAGATCACCCTGACGCTGTCGCTGGGCCCGGAGCGCTACCCCGTACCCGATGTGATCGGCACGGAGCTGTCCGCCGCGCGCGGCGAGATCGAGGCGGCGAAGCTCAAGGTCAAGGAGGACGACGGCGCGTTCAGCGACACCGTCCCGGAAGGGGCGGTGGTCGCCACGGACCCCAAGGCGGGCAGGTTGCTCAAGCCGGGTGACACCGTGACGGTCACGGTCAGCAAGGGCCTCGCCCCGATCCCCGTACCGAACGTAGTGGGCAAGAACATCAACGACGCCCGGACCCAATTGCAGACCCTCGGGCTGACGGTGGTGGAGGAGTACAAGGACAGCAACGAGCCCGCGGACCAGGTCATCGGCCAGTCCCTGAAGGCCGGCACGCGCGCGGGGAAGGACGACGAGATCAAGCTCGACGTCAGCAAGGGTCCCGCGCTGGTCATCGTGCCCAGGGTCGTCGACCTGCCCTGCCCGCAGGCACAGCAGCAACTGCAGGGCGCCGGTCTGCGGGCGAACGTGCAGGGCCTCAACCCCAACGGCACCGCCCGCTTCCAGAACCCGCCCGAGAACACCCAGGTCCCATCGCAGACCGAAGTCGTGATCCAGTGCTTCTGAGGATCGGTTCGCACACCAAGTCCTCGGGCGGCCTGGCCAAGGCCGCCCTGCCGTACGCCGACGCGGCCGCCTCCGAGGTGGTGCAGGTCTACGTGTCCAACTCCCGCGGCTGGGCGCTGCCGCCCGGCGACCCGGCGCAGGACGCGCTGTTCCGCGACGGCTGCGGCGAGCGCGGGCTGCCCGCGTACATCCACGCGTCGCTGCTGGTGAACCTGGGCTCCCCCACCGAGCTGACCGTGGAGCGCTCGGTGCAGACGCTGGAACACGCGCTGCTGCGCGGCCAGGCGATCGGCGCGACCGCGGTGGTCTTCCACGCGGGCAGCTCGGTCGACCCCGCGCACGACGACAAGGCCCTGCACCAGGTCCGCGAGACCCTGCTCCCGCTGCTCGACCGGGCCGCGACCGAGGGCCTGCCCCGGCTGCTGGTGGAGCCGAGCGCCGGCGGCGGCCGCAGCCTCGCGTCGAAGATGGGCGACCTCGGCCCGTACCTGGCCGCGGTGGAGAGCCACCCCTGGATGGGCGTGTGTTTCGACACCTGCCACGCCTGGGCGGCCGGGCACGACCTGGCCACCCCGGGCGGGATGACCGCCACGCTGGACGAGCTGGTCGCCACGGTCGGGCCGGGGCGGCTGCAACTGGTGCACGCCAACGATTCCAAGGACGACTGCGGCTCCAGCCGGGACCGGCACGAGACGATCGGCGAGGGCCGGATCGGCGCGGCCGCGTTCGCGGAACTGCTGGCCCATCCGGCGGCCGCGGGCGTACCCGTGGTCGTGGAGACCCCGACCGTCGGCCACGCCGGGCATGCGGCCGACATCGCCCTGCTCAAGAGCCTGCGCCCCGAGCACGCGTAGGCGTGCTCAGCGGGCGCGCAGCAGGCCGGTCAGGACCTCGATCGCCCGGTCGAGGGCCGCGTCGTCGACGTCGAGGTGGGTGACCAGCCGGGCTCTGCGCGGCAGCATCGCCGCCATCAGCACACCCTGCTCGGCCGCCGCGGCGGCCAGCGCGGGCGCGTCCAGCGCGGCCTTCGTGAGATCCAGCGGCACCAGATTGGTACGCACGGCAGCCGGGTCCACCACCCCGAGCGGCTCCAGCGCCACCGCCAGCCGGTGCGCCCGGGCGTGGTCCTCGGCCAGCCGCGTGATGTGGTGACGCACCGCGTGCAGCCCGGCGGCGGCGAGGATGCCGACCTGGCGCATCCCGCCACCCATCCGCTTGCGGACGACCCGGGCCTGCGCGATCCGTTCGGCGCTGCCGACGACCAGCGAGCCGACCGGCGCACCGAGCCCCTTGGACAGACAGACCGACAGCGTGTCGAACAGGGACCCGTACTCGTCGAGGGGCACCCCGTCCGCGACGTGCGCGTGCCAGATCCGGGCGCCGTCGCAGTGCACGGCGATCCCCGCCTCGTCCGCGGCGGCGCGCAGCCCGCGCAGGGCGTCCACACTGACCACGCCCCCGCCGCCGAGGTTGTGGGTCTGCTCGACCGCGATGGCCGACGTCGGCAGCGACGGGAAACCCTTGGGCCGGATCATCTCGGCGATGCGTGCGACGTCCAGCTCGGCGCCGACCGCGGGCCAGGTACGGGTGGAGATGCCGCCGAGCACCGCGGCCCCGCCCAGCTCGTACGTGACGACGTGCCCGTCCCCGCCGGTCAGCAGTTCCCCGCCGCGCGGCACGACCAGTTGCAGCGCGATCTGGTTGGTCATCGTGCCGGACGGCGCGAACAGCGCGGCCTCGTGCCCGAACAGCGCCGCGACCTCGGCTTCGAGCGCGACGACCGTGGGGTCGTCACCGAAGACGTCGTCGCCGACCTCGGCCGCCGCCATCGCCGCGCGCATCGCGGGCGTCGGCCGGGTGACCGTGTCGGAACGCAGGTCCACGACCGGCCCACCGCCCGCGGTGCGGGGCAGCTCAACCACGCAGCATCTCCGCCACCAGGAACGCCAGTTCGAGCGACTGCTGGGTGTTGAGCCGGGGGTCGCAGGCGGTCTCGTACCGGTCCGGCAGGTCCAGGTCCTCGATGCCCTGCGCGCCGCCGAGGCATTCGGTGACGTCCTCGCCGGTCAGTTCGACGTGGATGCCGCCCGGGTGGGTGCCCAGCCCGCGGTGCACCTCGAAGTAGCCGAGCACCTCGTCGACGATCCGGTCGAAGTGGCGGGTCTTGTAGCCGTTGCTGGACTCGTGGGTGTTGCCGTGCATGGGGTCGCACTGCCACACGACCTTGGCGCCCGTCGAGGTGACCTTCTCGACGATCGGGGGCAGCGCGTCGCGGACCTTGCCGTTGCCCATCCGGCTGATCAGGGTGAGGCGGCCTGGCACGTTGTCCGGGTTGAGCTTCTCGCACAGCTCGATCGCGGTCTCGGCGGAGGTGCCGGGGCCGAGCTTGACGCCGATCGGGTTGGCGATGCGGCTGATGAAGTCGATGTGCGCGTGGTCGAGCTGCCGGGTCCGCTCACCCACCCACAGGAAATGACCGCTCAATCCGTACGCCCGGCCGCCGGAGACGCGGGTGAGTGCCCGGTCGTACTCCAGGGCGAGGGCCTCGTGCGAGCAGTACAGGCTGACCGTTCGCAATGCCTCGTTCTCTGTCATGCCGCAGGCGCGGATGAAGTCGAGGGCCCGGTCGATCTCGCGGGCGATCGCCTCGTACCGTTCGCCCGCCGGGGAGGCGCGCACGAAGTCCTTGTTCCAGTCGTGCAGCCCGTGCAGGTCGGCCAGCCCGCCGGAGAGGTACGCGCGGAGCATGTTCATGGCCGCGGCCGAGTTCGCGTACGCGCGGATCATGCGCTGCGGGTCGGCGACCCGCGCCCCCTCGGAGGCGTCTAGCGAGTTGATCAGATCGCCCCGGTACGCGGGCAGGCCGAGCGCGTCGGTCGGCGCGGAGCGGGGCTTCGTGTACTGCCCGGCGACCCGGGCCACCTTGACCACGGGCATCGACGCCCCATAGGTCAGCACGACCGCCATCTGCAGCAGCGTGCGGGCGTTGGCCAGCAGGTGGCTCTCGGTGTTGTCGGCGAACGTCTCGGCGCAGTCGCCGCCCTGCAGCAGGAACGCCCGTCCCTCGCACACGTCGGCGAGCTTGGCGCGCAGCTGGTCGACCTCGTAGGGGGCGACGATCGAGGGCACGTTGTCGAGGACCTTGCAGACCTCGGCGACCTCGGCGGAGTCCGGCCAGGGCGGCATCTGCACCCGGGGCAGCCCGCGCCACCGGTCGAGGCCGAGGGCCTCGTCCTCGGCGGAGTCGGTGGACGGGCGGGACGTCTGCAGGGCCGGGTTGCCCACCCCCGGATGACTGAGCTGATGCCACTCACGGCGCATGCCAGCAGCGTACGGCGGGGACGAAAGTGGGGCGCCGGGAGGTTCCCGACGCCCCACTATCCAGGACCGCAGGCTCAGCCGAGGCCGTTGCGCATCGCGGAGATCAGCTCACCGTTGCTGGTGTCGCCGGAGAACTCCCAGAAGAACGCACCGCCGAGACCCTGCTGCTTGACGTAGTCCATCTTGCCGCCGACGGTCTGCGGGGTGTCGTAGCCCCACCAGTTGCTGCCGCACTTGGCGTACGCGGTGCCGCCGACGGTGCCGGTGGCCGGGCAGGAGCCCTTGAGCACCTTGTAGTCCTCGATGCCCGCCTCATACGTGCCGGGGGCCGCGCCGGTCGCCGTGCCGCCCGGGGCGGTCTGGGTGACGCCGGTCCAGCCTCGGCCGTAGAAGCCGATGCCGAGCAGCATCTTGCTGGACGGCACGCCCTTGCTCTTCAGCTTCTGGATCGCCGCGTCGGACCAGAAGCCCTGCTGCGGGATGCCGGCGTACGAGGTGAGCGGCGAGTGCGGTGCGGTCGGGCCCTGCGGGCTGAACGCGCCGAAGTAGTCGTAGGTCATCGGGAAGACCAGGTTCAGCTTGTCGATGCCCGACTTGTAGTCGGCCGCGTCGAGCTTGCCGCCGTTGCTGCCGTCCGCCGAGATCGCCGAGGTGATCAGGAAATTGTTGCCGAACTTGTTGCGCAGCGCGCTGATCACCTTGTCGTAGGAGGCCGGGCCGCTGGCGTCGCAGGACAGGCCGCAGGCGTTCGGGTACTCCCAGTCGATGTCGATGCCGTCGAAGACGTCGGCCCAGCGGGAGTCCTTGATCAGGTTGTAGCAGGAGTCGGCGAAGCCGGTCGGGTTCGCCGCGGCCTGGGTGAAGCCGCCGGACCAGGTCCAGCCGCCGAACGACCAGATCACCTTGATGTTCGGGTACAGCTTCTTGAGCCGGCGCAGCTGGCCGAAGTTGCCGCGCAGTGCGCCCGCGTCCCAGGTGTCGGCCACCCCGTCGACGCTGTCCGCCGCGGTGTACGCCTTGTCGTAGTCGGCATACGAGTCACCGATGGAGCACTGGCCGCCGGTGGTGTTGCCGAACGCGTACAGGATGTGGGTCAGCTTCGAGGCGGAGCCGCTGGTCACGATGTTCTTGACGTGGTAGTTGCGGCCGTAGATGCCCCACTCGGCGAAGTAGCCGACGAGGTTCTTGCCGCTCGGCGGGTTCGTCGTCGGCGCCGTGGTGGGGGTGGTGGTCGGCGGGGTCGTGGTGGGCTCGGTCGTGGGCGGCGTGGTCGGCGGCGTGCCGCCGTCGCAGGCACCGTTGTCGATCCAGACGTCCCACTGGCCGCTGTGCGTGGCCGGGCTCTCGTTCTGCGTCCACCACTTCGCTGTGTAGTTATGGCCGTTCTGGGAGGCGCTGTTGTCCTTGACGTAGACCTGCGTGGGGGCCCACGCCGAGGCGCAGGCGGTGGCGGCGGACGCCTGGACGACGGGGACTCCGACGACGGCGGCCGTGGTGATAGCGGCGGCCAGGATGGCGCGGCGGGCGGATCGCTTCACGGCGTCTCCAGAAATAATTAGGAAACTTTCCAAAAGGATGTGAAGAGACCGTAGTCACATCGATGAAGTTGCGTCAAGATGTGACTGCGGGATTAACCGGCTCCATAACTTTCCGGGAGTCGGCGCGACGGCGTGCCAGCGATCCACCACGGCGCGTAGTCTGCGCTCATGACCAACTTCGACGTCGTCACCGTGGACGCCATCGGTACAACGGCCGATGTGGACCGCTACCGATGACCATCCACGTGATCGGCGTCGACGCGTACGCCCTCGGCTGGGTCGGTGTCGAGCTGCGCGACGGCACGTTCGGCCGCGCCATGCTGGCCTCGACGCTGTACGAGATCGTGGCGGGCAGCTCCGGCGCGGCCGTGATCGGTGTCGACGTACCCCTGGGCATGCTGCCGGACCGCTGGCGGGCCGCCGACGCCGTGGCGGCCGACCAGCTGGGGCCGCGCCGCAGCAGCGTCTTCCGGGTGCCGCCGCGCCCGGTGTGGCAGGAGCCCGACTTCGCCGCCGCCAACCGGGTCTGCAAACAGCTCACCGGCACCGGCATCAGCCGCCAGTCGTGGGCGCTGCGCCCGAAACTGCTGGAGGCGAACGCCATCTGGGAGCGGCATCCCGGGCTGCTGTTCGAGGCGCACCCAGAGGTGTCGTTCCGCACGATGGCCGACGCCCCGCTGCAGTACGCGAAGAAGACCTGGACCGGCCAGGCCCAGCGCCGCGAACTGCTGGCCAAGCAGGGCATCGTGCTGCCGGACAACCTCGGCCCCGCCGGTCAGGCCCCGCCCGACGACATCCTCGACGCGGCCGCCGTGGCCTGGACCGCCCACCGCATGGCCACCAACGCCGCCCACAGCCACCCCGACCCGCCCGAGGAAGCAGACGGCGCCAAGATCGCCATCTGGTACTGAGGGAACGTGACACCCCCCCCGCGATCGCCGCCGGTGAGTTGTGGCCGATTCCCGGTGCCTGCGATCTGTGCAGGTGCCGGGAATCGGCCACAACTCAGCGGTGAACAAGGCGATCGCCGCGGAGCGAAGCGGAGCCAGCCAGCACAGCTCAGCTACTCTGCGACGCGATTTCCCGGGCCCTGTCGCGAGCTGCTTCCAGGGCGGCCAGCAGTGCGGCACGTACTCCGTGGTTCTCCAGTTCGCGGATCGCGGAGATGGTCGTGCCCGCCGGTGAGGTGACTTGCTCGCGCAGCTTCACCGGGTGCTCGCCGGAGTCGCGCAGCATCACGGCCGACCCGATCGCGGTCTGCACGATCAGCTCGTGCGCGACCTGGCGGGGCAGTCCGAGCAGGATGCCCGCGTCGATCATGGCCTCGACCAGCAGATAGAAGTACGCCGGCCCGGAACCCGACAGCGCCGTCACCGCGTCCTGCTGGGACTCCGGCACCCGGATCGTCGCGCCCAGCGGGGTGAACATCTCCTCCACGATGGCCAGATGCGCGCCTGTCGCGTGCGGACCCGCCGAGATCGCGGTCATCGCCTCGTCGACGACGGCCGGGGTGTTCGTCATGACCCGTACCACCGGGGTGCCCTCGGGCAGCCGCAGCGCGAAGAACGAGGTGGGCAGCCCGGCGCACAGCGACACGACGAGCTTGTCGGTGGGTACCTTCGTGCCGATCTCGTCCAGCAGCACGCCCGCGTCCTGCGGTTTGACGGCGACGGCCAGCACGTCGGCCTCGCTGACGGCGGCGAGGTTGTCCACCACGCGGATCCCGTAGCGCTCGGTCAGTTCCCTGGCGCGTTCCGGGCGGCGGGCGGTGACCAGGAGCTTCTCGGCGGGCCAGCCGGAGCGCAGCAGGCCGGACAGCACCAGCTCGCCGATCTTGCCGGCGCCGATCACGGCGATGGTGTGCATGCGTCCTCCAAATGCTCGGAGGGCGGGCCGCACGGCCCGCCCTCCTCGAACGACTGCTCAGCTACCGAAGAAGACTTCGGCCTCGTCGTACCGCTCGATCGGTACGGTCTTGAGCTCGCCGGTGCCCTCGGCCAGCGGCACGCGCACGATGTCCGTGCCGCGCAGCGCCATCATCTTGCCGAAGTCGCCCTCGTTGACCGCGTCGATGGCCTGCAGGCCGAAGCGGGTCGCCAGCACCCGGTCGAACGCGGTCGGCGTGCCACCGCGCTGGATGTGGCCGAGCACCACGGTGCGGGCCTCCTTGCCGGTCTTCTCCTCCAGCTGCTCGGCCAGCCACTGGCCGATGCCGCCGAGGCGGACGTGCCCGAACGCGTCCAGCTCCTGGTTGTGCAGGACCATCTGGCCCTCCAGCGGCTGCGCGCCCTCGGCGACCACGACGATCGGGGCGTACTCGACCTGGAAGCGCTTTGTCACGTACGTGGCTACCTGCTCCACGTCGAACTGCCGCTCCGGCAGCAGGATGACGTTGGCGCCACCGGCGAGGCCCGCGTGCAGGGCGATCCAGCCGGCGTGCCGGCCCATCACCTCGACGACCAGCGTGCGGTGGTGCGACTCGGCGGTGGTGTGCAGCCGGTCGATGGCCTCCATCGCGATGTTCACCGCGGTGTCGAAGCCGAACGTGTAGTCCGTGGCGTTGAGGTCGTTGTCGATCGTCTTCGGCACGCCGACCACGTTGACGCCCAGGTCGGTGAGCTTGGTGGCCACGCCGAGGGTGTCCTCGCCGCCGATCGCGACGAGCGCGTCGACGCCCTGCTCGGCCAGGTTGGCCTTGATTCGCTCCACGCCGTTCTCAATCTTGAACGGGTTGGTCCGGGACGAGCCCAGGATGGTGCCGCCGCGCGGCAGGATGCCGCGCACCTCGGCGATGCCGAGCGGCTTCGTGACGCCCTCCAGCGGGCCCTTCCAGCCGTCCCGGAAGCCCACGAACTCGTGGCCGTAGACGGCGACACCCTTACGGACCACTGCCCGGATCACCGCGTTGAGACCGGGGCAGTCGCCGCCGCCGGTGAGCACGCCGATGCGCATGATTACTCGTCCTCCCAGATTGGGTCGGTCGCGAGATGTAGATAGCCCAAGCGAGCCCCAGGAAGCCGTCGGCAGCGTTGCCGGCCCGGGGCGGGCCGCAGAAACGCACTGTAGTCGCCGCCGGCTCACCCGGCCAAAGCGCCCCGCTACAGTCTGACAGTTCGGCTACGCCCCGCACGGGATACCCGGCAAACCCCCACCCTCGGTGGTCGACCGGCCGGTCAGCCGCCCATCGCGTGCCAGCGGGCCAGGTTGTGCCGGGCGTCCACCAACGCGTCGTGGCGGCCGGTGGCGCCCGGCAGCGCGGGGCGGCCCACCTCGTCCCAGCGCTGGCGCAGGTCCTTGGTGAAGCGCGGGATCTCCCGCGGCAGGGCGGGCATCGCCCCCCACAGCTGGGCCAGGGCCACGTGGTCGTACGCCGCGAACCAGGCCCACAGCTCCATCTGCTCGTCGCGGCCCTGGATCGGCTCGGTGAGGAACGCGTACAGGTCGTCGCGGATGCGCTCGCGGGAGCGCCACGCGGGATCGGCGGGCGAGGGCAGCTTGTCGAGGACGTTGCGGCGTACCCAGGGCACGGCCCGGGAGTCGTCGAACTCCGTGGACACCGCGTAGAACTCGCGGCCGAACTCGTCGACGACGCCGATCGACACGAGATCGACCACGCGGCCGTCCTCGATGAACTCACAGTCGTAGAAATAGCGGTAGACCATCGCGGTCCATCCTCGCCCACGCCCGCCACCCCGCGGCGCGCAGGGCCACCGGCGACGCCCGTCACCCGCACAGGGCACCCGGCGGCGTCACCCGCACAGGGCACGGCCGGGCGTCACCCGCCCAGGGCCCGCAGGGCGGAGCGGGCCCGGTCCAGCGCCTCGCCCGCACCGGCGCGGCAGCCCGCCGCGGCGGGTGCCTGCCCGCACTCCGCGAGGCGGCGGACCGACCAGTCGGCCTGCGCGGCCCAGCGGAAGCGCAGCAGTACCGGCAGCGTGGCGTCCAGCTCGTCGGAGGGCACCGGGGCGGCCGCCAGGTAACCGTCGACCAGTTCGGCCGCGGCGTCGGGGCCACCCGCGTACGCGACAGCGGCGGCCACGTCGTAGACCAGCGGACCGGTGCCCGACGCGCCGCCGTCCAGCACTCCGGCCCGGCCGGTGTCCGGGTCGACCACGAACTCCTCCGGCGCGGGGTCGCGGTGCAGCACCCCGTACGTGAGCCGGTCGGTCACGGTCAGCCGGGTCGCGGCCGTCACGGCCTCGGTGACCGCCAGCCGCAGCCACGGCTCGCCGGACAGGTGCGCGGCGTCGGCGTCGAGCAGGTTCCACCGGCCCAGGCCCGGATGGACGTACCCCTGCAGGGCGCGGTGCAGCGCGCCCAGCCGGTCCCCCCACCACTGCTGGTCGACCGGGTCCGCGCCGACCAGGGCGCGGCCCGGCGTGCGGCGCAGCACCGCGAGGGCGCCGACCGAGAGGGCGACGGTGAGGGCGCCGCCGAGGGTGCGTACCGATTCGCCCGCCGCGATGCCGCAGGCGCGCAGGCGCCCGGCGGCGGCGAGCCCGGCTTCCAGCGCCGGGCGTTCGGCCGGGCGGACGAGGCGGACGACGTAGCGCGCGCGGCCGACCGTCACGTCCCAGGACCGCGAGAGGATCCCCCCGCGACGGTTCGTGATCGCGGTCGGCACGAGATGCCAGTTCTCGCGCAGCGCGGCGCGGAGCAGATCGTGGTCCGGCACGGCGGCGATTGTCGCGCCGCGGGCGGGGCGGCCGACGGACAGCCGGGGCGACGGTCACGCAATGCGCTCAGGGGGTGTACAGACAGCGAGCGACGAGACATGATCGGGTGTGCGCCTGTTGTGACGGAGACGTATCAAATGGCGCCCGCGGTGCTCTTCATGCTAAGAGTGATCGTTCGCGTCGTGGGGCCGGCGCCCCGCCCGGCGCGACCGTGGTCCCATCCGGGGAGGGATTGAGCGTGGATCATCGCCCGCAGGACACCGGCGACGCGCTCACAGGCGTGGACATGTTCGCCGGCCTGGAGCCCGACGTCCGCCAGCGCGTCCTGGCCGCCGCCGTGCCGCGCACGTACCGCAAGGGGCAGATCCTGTTCGTCGAGGGCGACCCCGGCGAATCGCTGATCATTCTCAAGCGGGGGTCCGTCGCGGTGTTCCGCACCGCGCCCACCGGCGAGCGCGCCGTGCTGACCGTGGCCCGCCCGCCGGACGTGCTCGGCGAGGTCTCGCTGCTCGACGCCTCCACCCGGTCCGCGTCCGCCGAGGCGATCGAGGACTGCCAGGCGCTCGCGCTGTCCCGGGCCGCGTTCATGGAGCTGGTGCACTCCAACCCGCGCATCCTGGACGCGGTGATGCGCTCCGTCGGCGCGCTGATCCGCCGGCTCACCGAGCAGAACGCGGATCACGTCTTCCTGGATCTGCCCGGCCGGGTGGCCAAGACCCTGGTCCGGCTCGCCGGGGAGAGCCAGGCGCCGATGATCACCATCGAGCTGAACCAGAGCCAGCTGGCCGAGATGGCGGGCGGCTCCCGGCAGAGCGTCAACCAGGCCATCGGGTCGTTCGCCAGCCGCGGCTGGCTGCGTACCGAGGGGCGGCGCATCGTCGTCACGGACGTCTCCGCGCTGCGCCGCCGCGCCGGGATGACCGCCGCCTGACGGGCGCTCAGCCGCCGGCGGGGGCCGTGACCGCGGCGTTCTTGAGGCTGGCGGCGTAGACGTCGACGTACTCGCGGCCGGAGAGCGTCATCAGCTCGTACATGATCTCGTCGGTGATGGCGCGCTCGACGAAGCGGTCGCCGCGCGCCTGCGCGTACCGGGAGAAGTCCAGGGGGGCGCCGAACCTGATCCGGACCTGGCGGATCTTGGGGATCAGGGTGCCGGTCGGCTGGATCTCGTCGGTGTTGATCAACGCCACCGGGATCACCGGGGCACCGCTCTCCAGGGCCAGCCGGGCGACGCCGGTCTTGCCCCGGTACAACCGCCCGTCCGGCGACCGGGTGCCCTCGGGGTAGATGCCCGCGATGTTGCCGCCCCGCAGCACCCGCAACTGGGTGTCCAGAGCCGCTTGGGCCGCCTTGCCACCGGAACGGTCCACCGGGATCGTCCCCGTGCTGACGAAGAACTGGCGCATGAGCCAGCCCTTGATCCCCTTACCGGTGAAGTACTCGGCCTTGGCGACGAAGGTCACCTTCCGGCGCACCACCAACGGTGTGAAGATCGAGTCGGAGAAGGACAGGTGATTGCAGGCCAGGATCACCGGCCCGGACGACGGTACGTGGTGCAGACCGGTGACGTCGGGGCGGAAAATGAGCTTGAGCAGAGGCCCCAAGACCACGAACTTGAGCAGCCAGTAGAACACTGATGTCCTTTCCTGCGCGCACGCGGTGATCGCGGGGGCACAGGAAGCGTACGAAGCGGGAGCGGCACGCCACAACGCACTCCCGCAACCGGTGCCTGTCGTGTCACCATTCAAGACACGACTGGGGCGAGGAGGTGTGGGGTGACTGCGGGCGGCGCCCGTCGCGGGCGGCGGGACAACGGGCTCGACGCGGCCGACTACGCGGTCGCGGGCGACGTCGATCCGCGCATCGGAGAGCATCTGCTCGATGTGCTGGCGGCTGGCGGCATCGCGGCGTACCTTCAGCCGTCCGCCGATCTCAACCCCATCCTGCGTACCACCACCCTGCCCGCCCGCCCGACCGACCGGCTGTACGTCGACCGCGTCCACCTCGATGTGGCGCGCGGGCATCTGCACCGGCTCGCCGGCGACGCCGCGACGACGGCGCCGGCCCCGCGCTCCGAGGCCGGGGCGGGTGGCAGCCAGCACGAGATCGACGCCGAGTGGGCGAAGATCATCTCCGGCTATCACACAGCGGTCGACCCGACCGCCGCCCCGTGGCCCGCCGCGGAGGACCTGGACCCGACGCGCCCGCCCGAGCCGCCCGCCGACCCGACGGCCGGGCCCCGGCCACCGGGTGCGCTGCCGTCGG
Source organism: Krasilnikovia sp. MM14-A1004 (assembly GCF_047159485.1). Lineage (GTDB taxonomy): Bacteria > Actinomycetota > Actinomycetes > Mycobacteriales > Micromonosporaceae > Actinoplanes. The sequence continues at coordinate 5,042,416 of NZ_AP038773.1, forward strand.
CCACCGACTTCTCCGGGATCTCGCTCAACCGGCGCCGCACCGATCCCAAGCCGCCGCCCGAGCCGTCGCTGCTCGACGGGCTCGACACGTTCGCCACCGACGCCACCGACAGCGGCGAGGACGACGACGAGCGGTACACCCCTCCCCCGCCGCCCCCGCTGCCGCACGTCTCGAAGTACACCGTCGCCGGGGTGCTCGGCGTGGTGATTGGCTTCCTGCTGTTCCTGCGCCCGAGCCTGCTGCCGATCGACCACAACCTGGTCACCCTCGCGGGCTTCACCGCGGTCATCGCGGGCGCCGTGACGCTGGTCTGGCGGCTGCGTTCCGGTGAGGACGATGACGACGACTTCGACGACGGCGCGGTCGTCTGAGCAATTCATCGACGTTCACTACTGTATCTGTACGTAGTCGTGACGTAACCTTTCGTGGTGCGTCAGAGCTCTCTCGTGGTCGTCGCCAACCGCCTGCCCCTCGATGACAACGCCGCGCCCGACGGTGCCTGCGAGTGGCGCCGCAGCCCCGGCGGCCTCACCAGCGCCCTGCACGCGATCCTCGAACAGACCCCGGCCACCTGGGTCGGCTGGGCCGGCGGCCTCGGCCCCGCCCCGGCACTGCCGGACATCGGCAGCCTGCGAATCAGACCGGTGGCGCTCAGCGAGGCGGAACTGCGCGGCTACTACGAGGGATTCGCCAACTCGACCCTGTGGCCGCTCTACCACGACGCGGTCGAACCCCCGGTGTTCCACCGCGACTGGTGGGAGACGTACCAGGCGGTCAACCACCGGTTCGCGCAGGCCACGGCCGAGGTCGCCGAACGCGGCGCCGCGGTGTGGGTGCAGGACTACCACCTGAGCCTCGTACCGCGGTACCTGCGGGAGCTGCGCCCCGACCTGCTCATCGGATTCTTCCTGCACGTACCGTTCCCGCCGCCCGAGCTGTTCATGCAGCTGCCCCGCCGGGTCGAGTTGCTGCACGGCATGCTCGGCGCGGACCTGGTCGGATTCCAGCGACCGCAGGCGGCGCACAACGTCGCCCAGCTCGCCGTGAAACTGCTGGCCGCACAGTCCACAGACGACCAGATCACGCTGGCCGACGGCCGCGTGGTGCGCACCGGGGCGTTCCCCGTTTCCATCGACGTGGCCGAGATGCAGTCGCTGGCCCGCCGCCCGTCCGTGGTCACCCGGGCCCGCCAGCTGCGCCACGACCTCGGCGAACCGCGGCGGGTACTGCTCAGTGTGGACCGGCTCGACTACACAAAGGGCATCGAGCACCGGCTGACCGCGTACAGCGAGCTGCTGCGCGACGGCCGGATCAAGGTACGGGACACCGTCATGGTGCAGGTGGCGGTGCCGAGCCGGGAACGGGTGGACAGCTACCGCGCGCTGCGCGACCGGATCGAGGGCGAGGTCGGCCGGATCAACGGCGAGCACGGCCGCGTGGGCGAGGCCGCCATCCACTACCTCAATCAGCCGTTCGACCGCGCCGAGCTGGCGGCCCTGTACCGGACCGCCGACGTCATGGTGGTGACCCCGCTGCGCGACGGGATGAACCTGGTCGCCAAGGAGTTCGTGGCCGCCCGCGAGGACGGGGCGGGCGCCCTCGTGCTCAGCGAGTTCGCCGGGTCCGCCGACGAACTCCAGCAGGCGTTCCTGGTCAACCCGCACGACGTCGACGGACTCAAGGACACGCTGCTGCGGGCGATGCGGGCCGAACCGCCGGACCTGCGTGCCCGGATGGGCGCCATGCGCGAGCACCTGCGCGGCCACGACATCATCGCGTGGGCCCGCGCGTATCTGACCGCTCTGGACGACAGCGGCCGGCTGGCGGAGCAGCTGCCCGCGGTCGGTGAGCCGAAGGCGCGCGGCGGCGCGGCCGCGAAGGCCCGCGCGATCACTCCTCGGCCCCGGTCGGTGGCCCGCCGCCGCCCCCCGGCCTGACCGATCCCGTCACGGCACGGACGCACGGCTGTGCCGGAGCCCCGAGCCGCCGGAGCCCCGAGCCGCCGGGGTCCTGGGCCGCTGGTGGCGGTCCGCTGGTGGCGGGCCGCTGGTGGCGGTCCGCTGGTGGCGGTCCGCTGGTGGCGGTCCGCTGGTGGCGGTCCGCTGGTGGCGGTCCGCTGGATCTTGATGATTTGTGGTGCGGTGCTGACCCGAAGTCGTCAACTTTGGCGGGCGCGCCGCGATGGCGGGGTTTGCGGGCGTCAGGAGGCAGGGGGTGTCAGTTCCTTGCCGAGCCAGTCGAGGATGGCGTCGATCGGCTCGGCCCAGCCCGCGTCCAGCATGAGGTCGTGGCCCATGCCGGGGAACAGCAGCGGGGCCGCGCCGAAACGGCCGGCCGTGCGGTCCAGCGCGGCCCGCGGCACGACCCGGTCGTCCGGGCTGCCCACCACGAGTACGGGCGGCGAGCCGACCGGCCGGGGCACGGCCCGGTGCGCCAGGAGCTGCCACTGCGCCCGTGCCCCCGCCGCGACCAGCCGCCCCCGGTACGCGTCCGCCTGCTCGGCGCTCAGCTCCGGGCTGAACAGCTGGCGCCGGCTCAGCCGCAACGCACCACCGACCACGGCGGGCAGCGTGCCGAGTGGGTTGGCACGCAGCGCGGCGCCCAGTCCCGCCCAGCCGTCCAGCACCGGCGCGACCAGCACCGCAGCGCGGGCCGGATAGCGGGCCAAAGCGCGGGTCACCACCAGCGCCCCGGCGCCGTGCCCGATGAGGACGGCCTGGCGGGGCAGGCTCACGGCCGTCTGCACCACGTCGTGCGCGTACGCCCGCAGGTCGCCACGCTCGCGCAGGCCGACCGCGTGGGCCGGGAAACCGCGCCGGGCGGCGTGACCCAGCCAGTGCTCGGCGAACGCCCACGGGCCGTGCCCGAGTCCCGGCACGAACAGCAGCGGCGGCCGGCCCTCGTCGCCCTCCGGCAGGGCGCTGCTCAGCTCCCTGTCGACCGGGCGTACCGGGCAGGACCAGTCGGCATACCGCAGCAGGCCGGATGTCACGCCGTCTCCAGGCGGGTCAGCAGGTCCTCCAGGACCCGCAGGTAGCGGGTGGACTCCACCGCGCACCACGCCGATCCCGTACCACGGGCGGACCAGCTGCGTGGCTTCCGGGTGGACTCGCGGCGCTGCACCTGCGCGGCACGGGCCCGGTCGGTGGCGTACAGGCGCAGCCAGCGGGCGACCGCGACGCTCTGCCAGTGCGCCAGCGGCAACAGCCCGGCGTCCGGCTCCAGCAGCCCGACCACCGCGAGGGTGGGGTGCTGCCGGGCGAACGCGTGCAGGTGCAGGTCGGGCCGCCCCTCGGCGTCGGTGTCGAGCAGTTCGGGGGCGAGGAACTCGAACCGCGGCCGGTAGCCGGTCGCCGCGACGACCAGGTCCGGCTCGATGCGCCGGCCGTCGGCCAGCGTGACGCCGGCCGTGTCGAAGCGGGCGATGTCCCGTACGGCGACGATCCGGCCGTCGTGCAGGTACTCCGCCAGCTGACCGTTGCGGACCGGGTGACCGGGATCCGGGCGGCGACCCGGCCGCGGTACGCCGTACCGCGTCAGGTCACCCACGACCAGGCGCAGCGCCCGGCGGTACAGCCACCGGCGCAGCGGCGACGGCACCCGGCGACGCAGCAGCCGCGCCTGCACCTGGTCGACGGGGCGCCCGGCGAGGTAGCGGGGGCCGTACCAGTGGCCGCGCCGGGTGGAGTGCCACACCTCGGTGGCGTGCTGGGCGGCCGCGACCGCGAGGTCGCAGCCGGTGTTGCCGCCACCGACGACCAGCACGCGGCGCCCGCGCAGCTGGGCCGGGTCCTTGCACATCGCCGCGTGGATCAGTCGTCCCCGGTACTCGTCCGCTCCGGGGAACTCCGGCAGATGCGGCGCCCAGTTGTGGCCGTTGGCGACGACCACGGCGGCGTACCGCTGGACGTGGGAGGCACCGCCGCCCGGGCTCTGCGTGGTCACGTCCCAGCCGCCGTCGCCGGCCGGCACCACGGAAACCACCTCGGTGCCGAACCAGATGTGCTCGGCCAGGCCGAAGTGTGCGCAGTAGCGCTCCAGATAGGACAGCAGGCGGGTGTGGTCGGGGTAGTCCGGCCAGGTGTCCGGCATCGGGAAGTCGGGGAACTCCGTACGGGCGCGGGAGGTGACCAGCCGGGTGCCCGCGTACACGGGGCTGCGGTGATGGCGCTGGTTCCAGGCGCCGCCGACGGACGTCTCGCGTTCGTAGCAGTCGACGGCGAAGCCGTGTTCGCGCAGATTCTTGACGGCGGCGAGGCCGCTGGCGCCCGCGCCGATGACACACACCGCCGCGCGGCGGTCCGCGACCTCTCCGGTGTCCTGCACGCGAGGATCTTTGCAGAATGCGGGGCTACGAGGAAGGCAGCAGCAGGTCCGCGAGGACGGGCAGGTGGTCGCTGGCCCGCCGGGCCCGGTCGGAGTCCACCACCTCGTGCGCGGCCACCACGACGTCGGGCGAGACGAACAGCGCGTCGATGCGGTGCTGCGGCACGGTCGCGGGGAAGGTCGGTGTGCCGCCACCGTCGGCCACCGCGTCGGTGAGACCGTCGGCGACCGTACGCCAGGCGCCGCCGCCCGGCCCCTCGTTCAGGTCGGCGCCGACCACCAGCGGGCCGTCCACGCCGGCGACGGCGTCCTTCCACCGCTCGGCCTGGCCCGGCCGTTCCGCCGGGTCGGTGGCCAGGTGCGAACCGGTCACCGTGAACCGCGCGCCCTTGACCGAGCAGCGCGCGAACGCCGCCCCGCGCAGATGCCGCCCTGGGGTCAGCGGGAAGCGCAGGCACCACGTCTCGTGCACCTTGACCCGCAGGTTCACCAGCAGCAGGTTGCCCAGCGACGGCAGCCCGCCGGCCGCGACGACCAGCCCGACGTCGTCCGCGAGGGCGGCGCACTTGTGCCGCCAGCGGAACCGGCGCGGTGCCTCCTGCACGATCATCAGGTCGGGGGCGAGGTCACGGACCAGGCCGACCAGGGCGGCCCGGTCGTCGCGCAGGCCGTGGACGTTGTAGCTCAGCACCCGCAGCGGAACCCCGGCCACCCCCGCGCCCCCTCGGGTCAGATCCGCCGGGCGAGGTCGGCGGCGCCCACCACGCCGGCCGCGTTGCCCGCCTCCGCCGCCCTGATCTCGGCCACCGGGAAGCGGCGCCGCTGCGCCAGCTGGTCCCGGTACGCGCGTTCGGTCGGGGCCATCAAGAGCTCACCGGCCTCGACCACGCCGCCGCCGACCACCAGCACCTGCGGGTCGAAGACCTGTGCCAGGTCGGCGAACGCCACCCCGAGCCAGTAGCCGACCTGCGCGAACGCGTCGCGGGCCACCTCGTCGCCCTCCTGTGCGGCCTCGGTGACCATGCGGCCGCTGATCCGGTTCGGGTCGCCGTCGGCCAGCACGAGCAGGCCGGCGCCGCGTTCCGGGTCGCGCATCGCCCCCGCCCGCGCGAAGCGGACCAGGGCGTTGCCGCTGGCGTACTGCTCGATGCAGCCCAGCCGGCCGCAGCCGCACGGGTGACCGTCGGGCACGGACTGGATGTGGCCCAGCTCCCCGGCGATGCCGTTCGCGCCCCGCCACAACGCGCCGTTGAGCACCACCCCGCCGCCGATCCCGGTCCCGACGGTGATCATGACCATCGAGTCCTCGGCCTGCCGGGCGGCGCCGAAGCGGAACTCGGCCCACGCCGCGACGTTCGCGTCGTTCTCCAGCACGGTGGGCAGGCCGACGGCCTTGGCCACGTAGTCGCGCAACGGCTCGTCGTGCCACGCCAGGTTCGGCGCGAACAGCACCGTCGACCCGGTGGCGTCGATCCAGGCGGCGGCGCCGATCCCGATGGCCATGGCGGACGGGTACGCCGCGGCCAGCTCGGCGGCCACGGCCACGATCGTGTCCCGGGTACCGGCCTGATCCTCGGCGGGCGTGTCCCGGCGTACGTGCGCCAGCACGTTGCCCTGCTCGTCGACCACCCCACCGGCAACCTTGGTGCCGCCGACGTCGACTCCGATGGTCAGCGTCACGCTGCCCGTCCCCTCTGTTTGTTCACCCCGCGGCGCCGGCTGGGGCGTCGTCGCCCGTGCCCGCGGCGCGGTCCTCGGTCGCCGCTGCGACCGGCGTGGTCCCGGCCCCCACCGATCCGGGGTGAGCCGTACGGCCGGGAACATCATGATCCACGGAGGGCGACGGCGCCATGTCGGGAACGCCACCATCGGCGTCGGCGGTCGCGGCGGCCCACGGGTCCTCGTACGGGCGCGGCCGCGGCCCGCCGGGGCGGGGCACCGGGGAGCCGGTACGGACCGTGCCACGGCCCGCGCCGCGGCGGACCCCGGGCGTGGGCGGGCGTGGCGCTGCCGCCGGCCTTTCCGCCTCGGCGCGTGTGGCGGCGGACCAGGTGCTGTCGGGGTCGGACGCGGGGTGCGGCACCGGCCCGGCGGTCCCGGGGTCGGCCGGGCGCGGAGCGGGGGGACGCTGCGCGGCCATCGCCGAGAACGCCCGCAGCAGGCTGGCCATGCCCGTGGCGAAGTCGCCCGCCCCGGTCGCGAGCCGTTCGGCCATGTCGGGGCTGGGGTCACGCAGGTTGGTGATCACCCGGCAGAGGGGACACACACAGCACTCGGCACTCCCGGTGGCCCAGCCACCGGCGTGCTGACCGGGTCCGGAACGGCCGCCGGGCTGCGGGCCGGCGCCGGTCGGGCCGCCCGTCCGCGCGTCGGTTTCCGGCTGTGGGGCGTGCGGGTTGCCGGAGCGCGGACCGGCGCCGGAGTCGGCTGCGGTGGCACCGGCACCGGGGCGGGGACTCGTGAGCTGGCCCAGGAACCCCGCGACCGTGTCGCCGAGCACGCCGAGCCCGTCGGCGACGCGGGCGGCCGTACCCGAATGGGTGTCGTCCCGGCCGCCGTCGGCGCCGGGGAAGCCATGCTGGCCGGCCATGGCGAGCACCGTGGCGACGAGTCGCTCGGCCTCCTGCCGGGCCGACCCGGTGGTGCCTGGCATCTTCGTGCTCCTGCCTGCCTGCCGGACGCTCAGGCCCCGGCGAGGCTCTCGACGCGGCGCTTGAGCTGCTTCAGTGCCGTATCCATGATCATCTTCTCGGCCTTGCGGCGGAACATGCCGAGCATGCCGATCGCGAGTTCCACCTCGAGGGTGTACGTGACAGTGGTGGTGCCGTCGCCGTTGTCGGCCAGGTCGTAGGAGCCGCGCTGGGACTTCTGCGTCTTCGACGGGGCGACCAGGTGCCACTCGACGCGCGACAGGTCCTCGGCGTACTCGTACTGCAGGGTGTACTCGTCGTTCATCACGCCCGCGTCGATCACGTAGCGGACCTGGCTGGCGTAGCCGTCCTCGTACTCCTCGATGACCTGGACTTCCTTGATGGCGTCCGCCCACTCCGGGTACTTCGGGAAGTCACAGATCACCGCGGCCACCCGGTCGAGGGGCGCATGGACCTGGATGGACTGCGTCGAGGTGTCCGCCATGCTCGGAGGCTACCGCGTCCCGGCCCGGATCCCGGCCACCGGGCCCGGCGGCGCACCTCGTGGGCCGCGGCCGCAGCAGGGCTACCATCCGTCACGTGCCAACCTCAGCCAGCACCCCCGCGCGGGTCCAGCCGCTCGCGGTGGCCGCCCGCATCGTCATGCTCGCACTGGTCGGCGCGCTGACCCTGATCGCCACGCAGGATCTCGCGGAACTGCGCTGGATCGCCCTGCTGGCGATCGCCGCGCTGCCCGCGCTGCTCACCCCGGACCACCGGATCGCGGCGCCACTGGGCCGGTTCGCGGAGGTCACCATCACCGGCCTGGCGGCCGGGTCGGTGGCCGCCGCGGCGGACCTGACAGGCACGGTCGACGCGGGGTTCGGCGCCGAGGCGGTCCTGCCCTACCTGGCGGTGCCGCTGCTGACCGCGGCGCTGCGCCGCCGGCCCACCGAGGGGGCCGCGCTGCTGGGCGTCGCCGCGGTGGCGATGGTCGCGGGCGGGCTGATGGGCGGCGGCGTCCCGCCGATCACCCAGCCGGGATACCTCGCGGCCTGCGGGCAGTGGCTGGTGCTCGGCGCGATCGTCACCTTCGCCGCCGACACGATGCGCCAGCTGATGCAGCCCGCCGAGCAGCAGCCGCAACCGTACGCGGAGGCCACTCGGCTGCTCACCCAGCTGCGCAGCGTGGCCCGGTCCCTGCCCGGCGCGACCCTGGATCCGGGTGGCATCTCGGAGCATCTGCTGGAGGAGCTGCGGGTGGCCGCGCCGGGCAACCGCGCGGCCGTGCTGTCGGCCAGCGGCGGCGGGCGGCTGGTGGTGCTCGCCCAGACCGGCGCGGAACGGGTCGACTGGGAGGTCACGCTCGACGCGGACTCCGCCATCGCGGACGCGTGGGCTTCGCAGCAGCCGCAGGTGGCCAGCCGGTCCCAGGCCCGTACGCATGCCGGGGCCGAGGTGTCCTCGCTGGTCGTGCCGCTGGTCGCGGGCGTACGCACGATCGGGTTGGTGATCCTGGAGTCCGACGTGCCGCAGGCCTACCCGCCGGCCGTGGTGTCCGGGGTGCTGGAGGTGACCGGCCCGGCGGCGTTGCGGCTGGAGGCGGCGCTGCTGTTCGACGACGTCCGGTCGCTGGCGACCAACGAGGAGCGCCAGCGACTCGCCCGGGAGATCCACGACGGAGTCGCCCAGGAGCTGGTCATGGTGGGCTACGGGATCGACAACGCGCAGGCCACCCTCCCCGAGGGAGCCGAGGAGGCCGCCGAGGAGCTGCGCATCCTGCGGGGCGAGGTGACCCGGGTGATCACCGAGTTGCGGCTGAGCCTGTTCGAGCTGCGCTCGGAGGTGGACCGCAACGGCGGCCTGGCCGCGGCGATCGCCGAGTACGCCCGCACGCTCGGCACCTCGGCGGGGCTGCGGGTGCACTTCACCTTCGACGAGTCGACCGCCCGGCTGCCCGCCGCCACGGAGGCGGAACTGCTGCGCATCGCGCAGGAGGCGATCACCAACGCGCGTAAGCACGCCGGGGCATCTAATCTGTGGGTCACCTGCACGGTGGACCCGCCGTACGCGGAGATCGAGGTCTCTGACGACGGCAAGGGCTTCGCCGACGACCGCCCCGACGGGAGGTACGGCCTTGCGATCATGGCGGAGAGAGCGGAACGTATCCGGGGCCGTCTGGAGATCAGACCGCGACACCCCAGCGGGACAACCGTTGCGGTAAAGCTTGGAACTTCGACTCGGCGCGATAGCGTGCGGGATAGCGTTTCTGCACCAGAAGGAGAGTAACCCGAGCATGTCGACCAGTCCGTTGCCGACGACCCGCACCAAGGTGCTGCTTGTCGACGATCATGATCTGATCCGTAAGGGGCTGCGGCACGCATTCGAGCGGGACCGGCAGTTCGAGGTCGTCGGTGAAGCGGCCACGGCCGCCGAGGCGGTCCGGCAGGCCGGTGCCCTGCAGCCCGACGTCGTCATCATGGACCTGCGCCTGCCGGACGGCAGTGGCCTGGAGGCCACCCGCGCGCTGCGCAAGAACAACGCCAACATGGGCATCGTCGTGCTGACCATGTACGCGGGTGACGACCAGCTCTTCGGCGCCCTGGAAGCCGGGGCCAGCGCGTTCGTGCCCAAGACCGCACCGGCCGACGAGGTGGTCGCGGCCGCCCGGCACGCCGCCAGCGCGCCCAGCGCGTTCACGGCAGCCGACCTGGCCGAGGCCATGAAGCGGCGGCTCGCCCCGTCCGGGCCGCAGTTGTCGCCGCGCGAGGGTCAGGTGCTGCGCCTGCTGGCCGACGGCATGAGCGTGGCGGGCATCGCCAAGCAGTTGTTCGTCAGCGAGTCCACGGCGAAGACCCACATCTCCAAGCTGTACGAGAAGCTGGGCGCGGCGAACCGGGCCCAGGCCCTGATGACCGCGCTGCGGCTGGGGCTGCTGGAAGCGCCGGACGCCCCGAAGTTCTGATCCACCGTCGCGATCCGCCCGGCAACCTGCCGGGCGGATCGGTCTTTCCGGACACTGACGGCGGTTCCGGACGAAGTCAGCCGTGGAGCAGGGCGGCCATCCGGTCCGCCTGCTGCTCCCAGCGCCACTCCCGTTCGACCCACGCCCGGCCCGCCGCACCCATC